>DGRU01000216.1:7164-12788 GCA_002390025.1 Lachnospiraceae bacterium UBA4380 | reverse complement strand
CAACACCAAGCTCCGCACCAAGACTCCCACCTGGGAGACCCGTATCATGAACCTGTCCGGTGGTAACCAGCAGAAGGTTCTGCTCGCCAGATGGCTGCTGACCGCTCCGGATCTCCTGATCGTTGACGAACCTACCAGAGGTATCGACGTCGGCGCCAAGTCCGAGATTCATGAACTTCTGTCCAAGCTGGCAGGCGAAGGCAAGGCTATCATCGTGATCAGTTCCGAGATGCCTGAAGTTATGGGTATCTCTGACAGAATTGTTGTCATGCATGAAGGCGAGGTGACCGGTGTTCTGAACCGTGACCAGTTCTCTCAGGAACTGCTCATGAGATATGCAACCGGTGGTTCTGCAGTTGAAGAACTGAAGCAGCAGCAGGCTGCCCAGGAATAATCAGGGAGGGTAGAATCGAATGAAGTCCAAAGCTGAGAAATCTCAATTTAGTAAATTAGTATCCGACAATGGTATTTGGGTGGTTCTGGTCGTTCTGATCATTGCCATTACCATTGTAAACCGCAACTTCCTTACACCGAACAACGCAGTCGCGCTGCTGACCGGTGAGTCCGTCAAGGGCGTTATGACCTTCGGTGTTACTCTGGCAATCCTGTCCAAAGGTATCGACCTGTCCACAGGTTCCGTCGCTGCTCTGTCCGCTATCTGCTCTGCAGCACTCTGCCAGGCTTCCACTTCCAAACTCTGGGCCGGCCTGCCCACTATGCCCGCGATCGTCGGTATCCTGGGTGGTATCGCAATCGGTGTCATCGTCGGTTTTGCAAACGGCTGGATGGTTGCATACCTTCGTCTGCATCCCTTCATCGCTACTCTGGGTACACAGCTGATCTGCCGTGCGCTCTGCAAACTGATCACACCCGGTCCCGTTTCCAAACTGACCCCCGGCTTCCGTTTCCTCGGCAACGGCAAGATCGGTCCTTTCCACATGATCGTTATCGTCATGATCATCATGTTCATCATTCTGGCATTCATGCTGAAGATGACCAGATTTGGTAAGTCCGTCTATGCAGTCGGTGGTAATGACCAGGCAGCAAGAGTTGCCGGTATCAACGTTGAGCACACTCTGGTTAAAGTTTATATCTGGTGTTCCTTCTGTGCAGCTCTCGGCGGCGTCCTCCTTGCAGGCCGTTCCGACTCTGCAGACCCTGCTAACACAGGTCTGAACTACGAGCTGGATGCAATCGCAGCAGCAACCGTTGGTGGTACTTCCCAGACTGGTGGTATCTGCCGTCCTTCCGGTGTTATCGCCGGTATCCTGATCATGGGCGTTATCAACAACGGCATGGTCATGATGGGTGTCAACGACCAGATGACATTCATCGTCAAGGGTCTCATCATCATCGGATCCGTTGCATTCGATATGAGAAAGAACGCTGTCAAGAAATAATCAGATTTCCGCTGACTTGTTTGAACCCTATTTGAAAATGATCCCGCACAGGCGCAGCCTGTGCGGGATGGACAAGAAGGGCAGAGGAAGACATCGTCTTCTTCTGCCCTTTTTATGTGCGAAAGAAAAAGGAGACAGGGGACGGTAGGCAGAGACAGGGGACGGTTCTGTGTCTCCTGTCTCCTCCTCTCTTTCAGGTGTGTATAGAGGAAATGGCTTTGACCTTCTGAAAATGCCTGGAAAAATCGGATGACAGAGAGAACTGATAGTTATAGGCATTGATAATACGGATATCAGTATAATAATATTCCTGGTCCGGTTCCCGTTTACTGTAATGCCATAAAAACAATAGATACAGAGACATAAAGCCCTGGCCGAAGCCATCGTCATCGATCACATAGTCAATGGTCCGGTCCAGGATGTCTTCATTCCGGCAGGTTGCCAGATTATGCAGAACCAGGTGAATGTTTGTGGAGAGAGAACGCTCTTTGAGGATATTGCAGAGTTCGACCGACCCTTCTCCGCAGAGATAAATGCCGTCGACATCCGGATGCAGATCCAGAGAGCAATCTGCCATTTTCGCCAGTGTCTCCCGGCTGTTGCCGGTCTTTTTTTCTTCGATAATATGGATGTCTTTATATCTGCGGGAGATGATGTCACGAAAACCGCGGATCCGCTCACTGTGGATGGTGGAGTCCAGACCATAGTAGATGATGATTGAGCCTTTCCCGCCCAGAAGATCTGCCATGACACTGGCTGCTGTCTGGCCGCTGCCGTAGGCGTTCTGACCGATAAAGAATTTGCGGTGGGAACTGGGAACATCGGAGTTGACAGTGATAATGTCAATACCTGCCTTTTTGCATGTGTCGATTTCACGCCGGAGAACAGAGTCATTATTACCAACCAGGATGATGGCAGTGACTTTTGCATCACGCAATCGTCTTATACTTTCAGCAGCTTTTACAGAATCCATTCCCTCGATTCGAACGATCTCCAGTTCTATTCCATAGTGCATGAACTCTTCTGTGGCAGTCATAATACCGCGCAGAACCTCCTGCATGAAAGGAGTCTCAATAAACTGCAGGATCGCACCGATTTTCCTGCGATGCGCAGTCAATGCGAGAGCACGGGCTGAAGAATTTGGGGTATATCCTAATTCTTTCGCTATATGCCGGATTCTTTCAGCAACCTGAGGCTGGATACGGCCCCTGTTGTTGAGCGCACGGTCCACCGTTCCTCTGGAGACACCGGCTGCTTTGGCAATCTCATTGAGTGTAACACTCATCCTGATTCATCCTTTCATTGTTAAAGATCTACATGTCGTAATCTGCCGGAAAGGAGAATCTGCGAACCCGTTTTGGAATGTGATCTGTTACTGCTTTTGAAATAATCGGGAAAGCGATTCGCCTGTCAATAGTCAGAATTTGCTGTTATTTTATCAAAATGAAAACATATTTTTCAAGAGAAGAGAATTTCAAATATTCGACAGTATTCGGCCGAAAAAAACAGTGAAGGAAAAGACATAAAATAAATGACCTATTGTCAAAATAATAAATGATCAATGAAGGATTGACAGTTGTGGAGCTGCATTCTAAACTGTTATACGCCTTGTGTTTTAAGGCTTGTTCAGAGCATATGTACACGCCCTTCGCCGGGGTGTGTACTGTAAAATGTTTTTCTAAAACTATTTATAAGAATATAGAAAAAGGATTGGAATGATCATGTATGACGTAACTGTAATCGGCCCCTCGGTGATCGACATACTCGCGGCTCCTTTTGACCCGGATGCCCTGGCAAAAGGGAAAAGGGATGTGGATCAGATTCGCATGTCTTTCGGCGGGGATGCGCTCAATGAGTCTGTTGTATTGAGCCGCCTGGGCAAAAAAGTTCAGCTGCTCAGCAAGATCGGCGCCGACCAGGCAGGCCGCAGTATTCGAAAGCATCTGGAGAAGGAAAAAGTTTCCACCGAGCATGTGATCGTAGAGGAAGGACTTAATACTTCCGTGAATATTGCCCTGGTTGATGCAGACGGCGGCAGGAAATTTCTGATGGACCCCCACAGCAGCCAGCGGAAGCTGGGGCTGGAGGACGTTCTGCCCATGCTGGATCAGATGGCCCCCATCGTTTCCTTTGCAAGTATTTTTATTTCACCGTGTTTTACCATAGAAAAAATAGAAAAGCTTTTTTCCCGCATCAAAGCAGCCGGGAAGACACTTGTTTGCGATGTCACGCGGCCAAAAAACGGGGAGACCTTCGAGGACTTAAAGGTTCTTTTTCCCTATATAGATTTCTTTGTACCCAATGATGAGGAAATCTTCCTTCTGACCGGGGAAAAGGATCCGCGCAGGAATGTGCAGATGCTGGTGGACGCCGGGGTCGGCACTGCCATCGTCAAGATTGGTAAAGACGGCTGTCTGGTTGGAAATAAAGACGGTATCATTCAGGTTCCGGCTCTGGCAGGCGTCAAATGCGTGGATACAACCGGTGCAGGCGATACCTTCGCTGCTGCACTGATCGCGGGGCTTGTGGAAGGCAGGAGTATTGCAGACTGCGCGAAGCTGGGCTGTGCGGCTGCTTCCTGTTCGATCGAGCAGGTTGGCGCAACAGACGGCGTCCGGTCCATGGAGCAGGTCCTGGAGCGCTACAGCAGAATCCGGTAAGTAGGAAGGGGAGGGTTCTGTGTCTCCTTTTTCCCAGGATAACAGGAGACACAGAACCGTCCCCTGTCTCCTCCCTCTTCCTTAATATTTAGTGCTGCTAATTATCTATGCATGGTCTGGCATCTCTTGCAAAAACGCACAAAAACAGATACAATAAATTGTGCATAATAGAGAAACAGAGAAAAATGCGAAAAATAGCTTGCACGCAAATTACCTGCGTGCTACTATAAAAGCACAAAGAACGAACAACAAATGCACGCAAAAAGGCACGCGAAAAAGACGAAATTCATTGGAGGGGTAAGATGAATTACATTGATTTTGATGAGTCCAGAAAATATGACCTGATCCTGCTTGGCAGAGTAAGTATTGACTTCAACCCTGCTTACAGCGACGAAGTGAAAGAGGATTTCAAGCCTCTGAAGAAAGTTCACTACTTTGAGAAGTTTGTCGGCGGTTCTCCTGCGAACATCGCAGTAGGTATCACACACCATGGCATGAAGGCTGGATTTATCGGCAAGGTCTCTGATGACCAGTTCGGTGATTTCGTTGTTGATTACTTCAATGAGCAGGGAATCGACACCTCCAATATTACCAGATGCACCAATGGTGAGAAGCTGGGCCTGACTTTCACAGAGATGAAGTCCCCCATCGAGAGCAGCATCCTGATGTATCGTAACCGCGTCGCTGACCTTCAGCTCTCCGTTGATGATATCAAGGAAGAGTATATCAGACAGGCCAAGGCAATCCTGATCTCCGGTACCGCTCTTGCTGAGAGCCCTTCCAGAGAGGCTGCCCTCAAGGCTGTTATGCTGGCCAGAAGAGTCGGCACAAAGATCATCTTCGATATCGACTACAGAAACTACAACTGGAAGAACCTCGATGAGATTTCTATCTACTGCTCAATCGTAGCTAAGGAGTCCACCGTTATCCTTGGCTCCAGAGAAGAGTTCGACCTGACTGAGAAAGAGCTCATGCCCGGTCTGTCCGACGAAGAGAGCGCAAAGATGTGGCACAGCTACCACGCAAGAATCGTCGTCATCAAGCACGGCATGCAGGGCTCCACTGCCTACACTCGTGACGGCCAGAAGTTCAGCATCCGTCCTTTCCCTGTACAGGCTCGCAAGGGCTTCGGCGGCGGCGACGGCTATGCTTCCGGTTTCCTGTATGGCCTCTTCCACAACTGGGAGATCATCGACTGCCTCGAGTTCGGTTCTGCAGAGGCTTCCATGATGGTCCGCGCCAACAACTGCTCCGACTCTCTTCCTACTCCCGAAGAAGTTCACGCATTCATCAAAGAGGAGAAAGAGATGTACGGCGATATGATCGCACGCGTTTGATGCATTTGATAAGACCTGTGTGTTGATTTGCAAAAAATCAAAACACAACCTATAATATCTCATAACGAATAAGCAGCTGCCGGCAGTCACCTTGAAAGTGGCTGCCGGCAAGTTTTGTGCATGAAGCAATGGGACAATGGGGACGGTTCTGAGTCACGGCGGACGGTTCTGAAAAAGATCAGATGAGAGGAGACACAGAACCGTCCCAATGACATTAAGGTAGGAAA
>DGRU01000216.1:4051-7152 GCA_002390025.1 Lachnospiraceae bacterium UBA4380 | reverse complement strand
AATGTCATTGGAACCGTCCCCTGTCTCCTCATGTCTCCTCCAGAACCGCCCCCCTCGTGGCTTATTCCACAAAAGATCAGAATGATAGAAGGACACTGTTTTATGAGAAAACTTGCCATACCGGATGAGCTTTTACTGCAGGTGCAGAAACCTGCCAGATATCTGGGAAATGAGATGCACGCGGTCTACAAGGACAGGAAGATCTCTGTCCGTTTTGCCATGTGTTTTCCGGATGTCTATGAGATTGGAATGTCCCATCTGGGGATTCAGGTCCTCTACGAGCTCTTTAACCGCAGAGAGGATACCTGGTGTGAGCGCGTTTTTTCACCCTGGACGGATATGGACCGCCTGCTGCGGGAACATGAGATTCCTCTGTTTGCCTTGGAGTCCCAGGATCCGGTCAAGGATTTTGACTTTCTGGGATTTACTCTGCAGTTTGAGCTCTGTTATACCAATGTTTTGCAGGTTTTGGACCTGTCCGGCATTCCGCTCAAGGCAGCGGAGCGGACAGAGGAGGATCCCATCGTGATCGGGGGAGGTCCCTGTGCCTTCAATCCGGAACCCATGGCCCGCTTTTTTGATCTGTTTTATATCGGGGAGGGAGAGACCTCTTACGATCAGCTGCTGGATCTGTACCGGTCCATGAAAGAGAGCGGGGAGAGCAGGGAGGCTTTTCTGTGCGCAGCTTCAAAGGTGCCTGGAATCTATGTGCCGTCTCTGTATGAAGTGACCTATAAAGAGGACGGGACCATTGCCTCCTTTGTACCGAAAAAATATGGGATAAAGTCATCTTTCTTCGATCAGGAAGAATACGCGCCTGCCCGAATCCGCAGGCAGGTGGTGACAGATCTGGATGACAGGGAGCAGGCACCTTATCCCACGAAGCCTCTGCTTCCCTTTATTACGGTGACCCAGGACCGTGTTGCCGTGGAACTGCAGCGGGGCTGCATCCGCGGCTGCCGCTTCTGTCAGGCGGGAATGATCTACCGCCCTAACCGGGAGCGGGATCTGTCCACTGTGAAAAAATACGCAGATCTGATGCTGGACAGCACAGGGCAGGACGATATACTGTTGAGTTCTCTGAGTTCCAGCGATTATTCCTGTATCCATGAGATCGTCGATTATATTTCGGATCATCGGGAAGAGGACCGGGTCAAGCTCCAGGTGCCCTCTCTCAGAATCGATGCCTTTTCCCTGGACCTTATGGCCCGAGTACAGGATGTGCGCAAGAGCAGCCTGACCTTTGCGCCTGAGGCGGGCTCCCAGAGGCTGCGGGATGTCATTAACAAGGGCATTACGGAAGAGGAGATCCTGAACGGGGCCAGGGAGGCCTTCCGGGGCGGCTGGAACAAGGTCAAGCTCTATTTTATGCTGGGGCTTCCCACGGAGACGGAGGAGGACCGCGTCGCGATCTCTGATCTGGCCAACAAGATTTCTGCCGCCTATTATGAAGAAGTGCCGAAAGAGAAGAGGAACGGCCGCTGTCAGATTACCGTCAGCACTTCCTTCTTTGTTCCCAAGCCCTTCACGCCCTTCCAGTGGGCGCCTATGTACCATTCCGGGGATTATCTGGGATTTGCGGCGACGGTCAATCATGCCATCTATGCGGCCCACAACCACCGCAGTATCCGCTACAGCTGGCACGATTCGCAGATGATCTTCCTGGAGGGAATCCTGGCCCGCGGAGACCGCCGCACGGCGGATCTGATTCAGGAAGCCTATAAGCTGGGGGCGGTGTTTGACTGCTGGCTGGATAGCTGGGACTATGCCAAATGGGAGCAGGCGGCTGCCAATATCAGCATGGATGTGGATTTTTATGCCCTGCGGGAGCGGGCAAAAGACGAGATCCTGCCCTGGGACTTCATCGATGTCGGCGTGCGCCGGGACTTCCTCTGGAAGGAGTGGGAGAAGGCTCACAGGGCTGTCCTCACCCCCAACTGCCGCGATGCCTGCAGCGGCTGCGGCGCGGCGGAGTACGGCTGCGGCGTGTGTCTGCGTCAAAAAGCTTCCGACAGGTTGGAAAAAGAGAGCACTGAGAAGACCGCAGAGTTCCATAAAGAAAGCACAGGGGAGGCCCTGGAGAAGCCTGCGGATCCTTCAGAGCAAATCTGTATCCGCGCCCGTATGCGCCTGGCGAAATACGGGCCCATGAAGTTCATCGGGCATCTGGAGCTGATGCGTTTCCTGCAGAAGTGCCTCAGGCGAACGGATATCGATGTGCATTATTCGGACGGCATTACGCCCCGCATGATCATGTCCACAGCTATGCCCCTGGGACTTGGACTGGAGAGCACCGGGGAGTATGTGGATCTGGAACTGGGAACGCCGGTCAGCACAGAACATGCCTTGGAACAGCTCCGTCCTCTGATGCCGGAAGGGCTGGAGATCCTGGACTTCAGGCAGGTGGGCGAGATCGTGCCGGAGGGCGGCGGCACAGCCAAAAAGCCCGAGAAGGCCATGTCGGTTGTAGCTGCAGCTGAATATGATGTTTACTTCAGGGATCACTATGCGCCGCCTGCAGACTGGAAAAAGATCCTGCTGGACTTTGTCGGTCAGGAGGAGATTCCATGGACCAAGGAGACGAAAAAAGGCTTCCGGACTCTGGATATGAGGCCTCTGATCTATTCTTTTTCCATTACAGAGGATGGTCACATTCGGATGTGTGTCTGTTCCCGTGTGGGACAGAACCTGCGGCCTGAGCAGCTGATCGGAGAGGCCTTTGGCAGAAAAGGGATTCAGATGCCTGAGGATGCCCTGCAGATCCGCCGCGTGGACCTTCTGGCCGAGCAGGACACTGACGGCACCTGCGTGCGCCAGGGAGACCGCAGAAAGGGACATGAGGAAAAGGGACATGAGGAGAATGCGGAGACCGCCGGGCAGACAGAGGCAGGGGAACGGAGACTGGTTTCCCTGGGAGATATCGGGAAAGTGATTGAACGTGTTCTCTGACAGCTGCAGACTGATCGTTTCAAGACTCGCTCGCGAGTCTTGCGCCATGAAGAATAAAACACGGTGAAAAAAGCTTTCGGCAGTGTATGATATGCTGCCGAAAGCTTTTTTTGTGTGTTATGTATATCTTCTTTAAGTTGTGAATAACTTCT
>DGRU01000216.1:1137-3981 GCA_002390025.1 Lachnospiraceae bacterium UBA4380 | reverse complement strand
TTGTGAATAACTTCTTTAAGTTGTGTATTTCTTTTCTTAAGTTGTGTATATCTTCTTTAACCGGATGGACCTTATTTTCATAGAGATCAGAATCTATGCGTGATGCCGTCGGACGATTTTGCTGAACTGGGTGGAGTAGTACCAGGGCTGTGTTCCGCCGACATCCTTGTCGCGGTATTCCTTAGGCGTGCAGCCCATGGCCTCGCGGAAGACCTTGCCGAAGTAGCTGGGGGAGCTGAAGCCGCACTCTTCGCTGATCTCGATGATGCTCTTGGCGCTGCCGGCCAGAAGGTCGGCGGCCATGGAGAGGCGGGTCTGGGTGAGATAGACGATGGGCGAAGTGTTGATGCAGCGGGCAAAGCAGCGTGTGCACTCGCGGGTGCTGATATCAGCTGCGGCGGCAATATCATCCAGGGTGAGCTTTTCCCCGCAGTGGTCCTTGATAAACTGGGTCATCAGTTTGAGGCGCTCTGTGTCGGCTGTATTGCTCCTGACGATTTCAGAGGACTGCGACCGCACTGCCTCGGTATCCTGCAGGAGCATTTTCCAGAAATCGCTGAGCAGGCTGCGCAGGTCAAACTCGTAGCCGAAAGGCTCTTCCCGGCTGAATTCCACAGTGCGGAGAACTGCCTCGACCATTTTGATATGCAGCATGGAGTCCGGCTTTATGTGCCAGAACTGGAGGGCACTGCTGCGCATGATGGGGAGAAAATATTTCTCCTCATAAATACTGTTGTACATTCCGGACAGGAAGTGCATGTCAAACTGGATGGTATTGTACTCGCAGGGCGTGGTGCCGATGGCTGTGCAGGAGTGCAGTACGCCGTTATTGATAAAATTGATCTCGCCGGCAGTAACAATATGTGTCGCATCGGGAGTCTGCAGGGAAAGCTCGCCCCTGACGACATAGTTGATCTCGAACATGTTGTGCCAGTGCCAGGGAATGGACTTGTCCGGGTTGCAGTCGAGCATAGTGGTGCTGCACAAATAGGGGAAGGATTCTTTTGCAATGGGGAGGATTTCCTTCTGTTCTTCGTCTGTGTTGATATTCGTGTGAAGCAGCATAATCGTATAATTCTTGCCTTTTTGATGAGTCGTTTTCCTGAAAGCTACCTGTTTTGTAAATAAATATAACGATAGTTCAGTCTTGAACTATAGCAAGCTAAAAGTACAATATTTTTGAACACTTGGCAATATTTTTTATTACAAATAAGACAGTGGGAAAAACAGACAGCCGGAGGTGAAACCGCGGGCGGTCCCGACCATCTGCTGCCGGAAGACGGGGGCAGGACTTGCTTTTTCCAGAGCAGAGCGTGATAATACATGGGTCTGACGATGTATAAATCATCGCATCTGACCAGAAATCATCGTATCTGACCGGAAACTGCGATAACGGGCATCCGGCGGTGACCAGGCCGGCAAGGCGGATCGTGTTCCGCCCGAAGTCTCGACCAGGCCGGCAAGGCGGATTGGGGCCGGCCCGAAGCTGCGACCCGGTCGGAAACCTGAACTGCCGAAACTGACAAAATGACAGAGTATATGAGTGACAATAAAGAGAAGAATGCAGCACCGGAGAGAGAAAAGGGAAAAAGAGAGGTGCAGAAAGAGGACAGGCGGATCTATATCCTGAGCCGTGAAAAGCCGGCGCTGGCCGTCGTAAAGCTGGGCCTTCCCCTGATCGCGGGCATGTTCATCATGGTGCTCTACAACCTGGTGGACACCTATTTTATCGGGCTGATGCGGGACGACTATCAGCTGGCAGCGGTCAATCTGGCCTATCCGGTCATGATGATCTCCATTGCGATCTCCAATATGATCGGCACAGGAGCTTCCTCCCTGATTGCCAGGAGTCTGGGGGCGGAAGATACAGCAAAGGCAAGGCATACGCTGACGATCGGCTTCGAGCTGACAGTCTTCAACAGCCTGCTCGTGACAGCCGCCGGCATAGCCTTCCTTCCCGCCATCGTGCGGGGGCTGGGCGCGCAGGCGAATACGTTTGATTATACAAGGCAGTATGTGCAGGTCATCCTGCTTGGCAGCATCTTTACCATGGGAAACTATACCTTCGGACAGCTTCTCAGGAGCGAGGGGTCGGTAAAGCATTCTGTCGCAGGCATGATCGTCGGTACCCTGGTCAATATTATTCTGGATCCGCTTTTTATTTTTACCTTGGGAATGCAGATCCGGGGAGCCGCGATCGCGACCATTCTGGGGAACGCGGCCGGCATGTGTGTCTCGCTGTGGATGTATGCAGGGGGGAAGTCACTGCTGACTCCGTCTCTTCGATATTTAAAACCCACCGGGGAGATCCTGCGTGAGATCTTCTGGGTCGGAGTGCCGGCGACCCTGGAGACATTGCTGACCTCGGCGGCCTATATCGTGAACAACAACCTTGCGGTGGCATATGGGGAACTGACCGTTGCCGCCATGGGGATCGCGCAGAAGATCCTGTCTCTGGGCAATTATATCTATCAGGGATTTGCGGCGGGAACGCAGCCCATCATGGGGTATAACTACGGCGCGGCCAACTACAGGCGGATGAAGGATGTGCTGCGGGCCGGAATTCTGGTGGTCAGCGGAACAGAGCTCTGCATCATGGCGGCCTACGGCATTTTTGCCCCGCAGCTGATCGGTATTTTCACGGATTCCCCTGAGGTGATCGCAACGGGAAGCCGTGTGCTGAGAACGATCATGTGCATCCTGCCCTTCGTCGGGGCGGTTTCCATGAGCCGCATGTCCTTTCAGGCAATGGGCAAGCCGCAGTATGCTTTTGTCATTACGCTGGTGCGGCAGTTCTTCCTCTATATTCCGCTCCTTCTGCTGCTGAACCGTCTGTTCGGCTTC
>DGRU01000216.1:0-982 GCA_002390025.1 Lachnospiraceae bacterium UBA4380 | reverse complement strand
TGCCGGGCGAAAAAGCCCGGATCCATTATGAGAAAAGAGATGCTTAACTGTATTCGCTGTTGACAGGATGCATACAGTAACCGGGATACATATAGTAATCAGGATGCATATAGTAAGTAACAATAAAAAAGCAGCCTCTTCCTGACCTTTCGTGTCTCTGCACGGAATCATCGGAAGCGGCTGCTCCTTGTTTTTTCATTATATGAAATGACTCACTGTCTGTCCGGCCCTCAGTCCGGAGCGGATGTCATCGGGTGAATTTTATGATTTGCTGTTTTTTGTATCAATATTGAAAGCCCCTGTCCGGCTCTCGGTCCGGCGCGGGGAGTGAATGGTATTTAAAAAAAGTGTGCGATCAGTCTGCCTCGTCCGGCCCTCAGTCCGGCAATAGAGCAGCAGGCCGCAGTAATGATCTTTAGAAGATGGAGAGCAGGACTGCGGTTATGCGCTGCAGAAGATTTCCCTTTTTCTGTGAGCTTTCCTCTGTGAGAAAACCTTCGCAGTACTCGTAGCGCTCTGCGCGGGCCCATCCGGGGATGCGGTGCTGATCGGTGTATTTGTCGTAATAAACAACTCCCATGATTGACATAGTTTTTTCCTCCTTCATGAATGCGGGACAGGCCGGTCGATGTGTCCCGGTGGATGACGGGGTGTGCTTTGCGCATCCTTCTATTTTTTCTGTTTTGTTTTCTAAGAACATGGTATCATATAGATAATAGATTTCTATGGGCTGATAAACAAAATGTGTGAGAATGTTTTTGTGCTCTGAGCACAAAGATTGTTCCGGCTAGGGCAGAAGGTGTTGACATGGGATTTACAATAGAGGACATGCTGATCGTCTCGGCGGATAAATATCAGATGAAAATGGTCGCGGGAGAGAAGGGGTGGTCCAATTCCATCAGCTGGCTCCTGATGCTGGAGGATCTGACTATCATCCAGAATTTCAGCGGCAAGGAACTTGCGGTCACGACCGGGCTGGGCT
>DGRU01000180.1:6615-8038 GCA_002390025.1 Lachnospiraceae bacterium UBA4380 | reverse complement strand
TGTTTTCCTACCTTAATGTCATTGGGACCGTCCCCATGTTTCACCATGTTTCACAGGCACCGCTTGATGAAATCTCTGTTAAAATCCAGGCGGATCGCCCGGGGTACCATCTCCAGTTCAAACCTGTCGGAAAGGATGGGTTCCCCGTCAATATTTGCCTTAAAGGGTGTTTCAGCGGAGACGACCAGTCTGTCCGTCTCATAGATTTTCAAGTCCGGAGACCCCAGATGCCGGGCGTTTTTCATCTTCAGGATCAATCGCGCCATACGGAATTTGTGCAGGGCACCCGCCTCCAGGACATCCATCTTTCCATCGTCCAGGGAGCTGTGGGGAGACACATGATAACCGCTTCCATAGTACCTGCAGTTGGCGGCAATCACCGTGGCAAAATTGCCTTCCCGGACCTCTCCATTACTTTCAACGCGGAGCCGGCGTCCTCTCTTATACCTCAAAAAGTGCCCGATGACACCTGCATTAAAGCGCATGGTCCTTGGAATCCAGCGGCTGTGGATAAAAGTGTCATCATTTGCAATGTCCGCGTCAATGCCAAAACACGCAACATTGATACAGTACCTGTCGTTGACCCGGATGAGATCCACTTCGTGGATGCCGTTTTCCATACTCTCCATGCAGGTCCTGCAGAAGTCGTTTCCGGTACCGTGAGGGATAAAAGAGAGAATATTCCCTGTCCCGACAATGGCGTTCAGCACATGGTTGATGGAGCCGTCCCCGCCGATTGCCGTAATGACATAGTCCTTGTCCCGGAATCTCTCCAGTGCCCTGTGGGCCTGCTCCGGCGTGTCATTGACAACGAATTCATAGTCCCGGCCCAGTTCTTCCGATACTTTCCTGAGCTTTTCCATCATCTCTTTACTCTTATGGTGCAGCTGAAATCGGTTGATCAGATATACATAATGCAGCATGTTGCAGTCAAAGCCTCCATTTACAGATGATCGGTTACAAGTCGCATTGATCCGATATAAACTGACCTGTTGCAAAAAGTATAGTACAGTTTCCGCCCCTTTGCCAGTCAATAGAGTAGAACCTCCCCTGCCTTTCGGGCAGGTCTGTATAACTTCTGTATAGCTTCTGTATAATAACGCTATTGTGTCTTATAACCATAAACAAAAGGACCGTCCCCGTATTGTAATCCGATAAATACGTATGATACTATATCTGTACAGGCCTGGCAGGCCAACAGGGGGTTTTATAAAGAAAGGGGAACAAGGCTTATGATCAAACTGATAGCGAGTGACATTGACGGGACTCTGGTAAAAGAGGGTTCCCATGAGATCGACCCTGCCTATTACGATGTGATCCGGGAACTCAAGGAGGCCGGGATCATCTTCTGCGCCTGCAGCGGACGGCAGTACCACAGTATGATGGAACTCTTCAAACCGGTCGCGGATGACATCTATTTCAT
>DGRU01000180.1:0-6579 GCA_002390025.1 Lachnospiraceae bacterium UBA4380 | reverse complement strand
GCCTCCAACGGAACCGTGGTCCGCACCAGGGACCGCGTCCTGCACAGCTGGAAGATCGATCCGGAACTGTATATCCCGCTCATCGAGCGGCTGCGCACCATAGAGGGCGCCGAGATCGTCGTCGAGGGTCCGGATGTCAGCTGGATTGAGGGAACCGATACACCCATAACCAGGATGATGAGCAATAATTACCGCTACGCCGTCGAGAATGTTGATGACCTGACTGCGATCCCGACTGACAACATCATCAAAATATCGGTTCATCACCCCAATGTGGAGAAGGCGACCAGAGGACTTGACAAGTCCAGCCGCGCCAAAAACCTGGCCATGACGATCTCAGGAGCTGAGTGGCTGGATATCTTTGCCAAAGAAGCCGGCAAGGGCGAAGCCTTCGCACTCCTGCAGGAATATCTCGGGATCGGTCAGGAGGAGACAGTCTATTTCGGAGACAACCTGAATGATCTCACCGCCTTCCATGAGGCAGGTGTTACTGCAACTGTAGCCAATGCCCGCTCTGAGATGCAGGACGCGGCAGACATCGTCGAGCGCTCCTTCTCTGACCTGGGCGTCCTGAAGGAACTCCGCCATATTCTGGATCTGCACAAAAGATTCGAGGCAGAGGGAAAAAAATAAACCGTTTTTCAACAGCAAAAAAGCAGGACCATCACATTGTGATAGATCCTGCTTTTTTACTGCAATCTGACAGGCAGTCGGTTTTTTCATTACCGCAGTCTATTTGTACTTGTTTTTATTATTCTTGTGCAATGCGGATTTACGCAAACAGGGGATTTACAGAAACAGTGCCGCAATGTGGTACACGATGCAGGCCAGGATCAGGGCGCCGCAGACATAGAATGCCGCGATCCTGGCTGTCCATTTCAGAGAATGGGATTCCCGGTAGGTTGTGCTGAGTGCCATGACGCAGGGAATATTGAAGGTGCAGGCACACATGAAGGCCAGCGCCTCGGCTTTGCTGACGAAGCCCCGGTTAACACTGTCTTTTAACTTTCCAGCTTGCCGCCTCACGCCGCTCGCTGATAAAGTTCCGATAAATGCCTTCTTCCTTCATCAGATTCCCGTGTGTCCCCTGCTGCACGATCTTTCCGTGATCCACGACCAGAATCTGGTCGGCATGTTCCACCGTCTTGAGGCGGTGGGCGATCATGATGACCGTCTTCTCTTCCGTCAGCACCTGAATCGCCCGCATCAGATCATTCTCATTTTCCGGATCCACATTGGCGGTGGCTTCGTCGAGGAAAATGACCGGCGCGTCCTTCATCATTGCCCGCGCAATGGAAATGCGCTGCTTTTCTCCGCCGGAGAGACTGGCGCCGCCCTCTCCGATCACCGTTTCGTACCCATCCGGCAGCGCCTCGATAAAGTCGTGGCAGCAGGCCTTCTTCGCCGCCTCGATCACCTTCTCCATCGGCGCATCCGGCTGCCCGAAGCGGATATTGTCGGCAATAGTATCGTGGAAGAGGTAGACATTCTGGAACACAAAGGAGAAGTTCTCCATCAGGGAATCCATGTCGTAATCCTTCACGTTTCTTCCGCCCAGGGTCACTCTTCCGGCATCCACATCCCAGAACCTGGCCAGCAGGTTCACAAGTGTCGTCTTGCCTCCGCCGGAGGGTCCGACAATGGCCGTTGTAGTCTTTTCCGGAATCTGCACGGTCACACCGTCAATGACCTTGCGCTTCTCATAAGAAAATTCCACATCTTCCGCGGCAAGATTCCTGTTCTCAGGCGTGATCATCTCCCCTGTGATATCCATCTGCGGCGTATCCAGGATCTCCTGCGCCCTTGACACACTCACATCCACCACCCTGAGAAGGGCGGAATAATTGCCTGCCGTCTCCAGGCTGGCATAGACAATAAAAGCGGAGATCACCATGACGACCGCCGTCAGGGCATCCATAGACCCTTGGCAGTAGAAAAAGCAGGACAGGGCCACCATGCACACTCCCGTCAGCTTGGCCAGAAGATTCTGAGCGCTCATGCGGGGGATCAGGGTCAGTTCCATATCTGAATTTACCTTGACATTGGCCGAGACAGCGTCGTTCAGTTCCCTGCTCTTTGTTCCGGTCAGATGATAAGCCTTTACCTCCGCCATACCCTGCAGGTATTCCAGCACCTTCTCGACTACGCGCTCATCGGAGTCTATTTTCTGCACGGCCATAGTACCGGCCGCCTGCTGCAGAAAACGGTTGACAAAGAGAAACAGTCCAAATCCCGCCAACAGTACCAGGGCGATCCGCCGGTCAAAAAAGAACAGCATCACAATGATCAGTGACGTCGTCAGAAGGCCTTCGGAGACCATCATGATCACGCGCGTCGCGACATTTTCCAGGTTCTCCATCACATTTGTGGTGACCGAAGTGATCTGTCCCAGAGATTTTTCGTTGAAATAGCCCATGGGCAGATATCTCATGTGCTCGGCGATCTCCACACGTTTTCTGGCACAGGTGTCATATCCGCCTTCAGTCTGGAGCATCATGCTTCTGGCTTTGACCAGGCTCGAACTGACAATGGAAAAAAGCATGATTCCAAGTGTAAGAAGAATATCCTGCATCGTCACACTGCCGCGAAGCAGCGCGCGCACCATACAGGCTATGGCAGGGATCTTAAGCGCTTCGAAGATCGCCTGCAGTACTCCCAGAAGAATGGACTGATGAAATCTGCGGCGGTTTTCCTCCCCGCAGAAGGCAAAAAAGCGGCTGATGATCTTAACCATTGTCCTTCACCTCCATATGAGCCTTCCACATCTTTTCATACAGGTCATGATGGGCCAGCAGTTCCTCGTGGGTCCCTTGCTCATGGATCCTGCCGTCTTTCACCACATAGATCCTGTCTGCATCCACGATGGTGCTTAGCCTGTGGGCAATGACGATCAGCGTCTTGCCTTCCGTGAGCTTTGAGACAGAGCGCTGAATGACCGCTTCATTTTCCGGATCCGTATAGGCGGTAGCTTCGTCCAGGATCACGACAGGGGCTGCTTTCAGCATGGCTCTGGCAATGGAAATGCGCTGCCGCTCGCCGCCGGAGAGATGCCCGCCGGAACTGCCGACCATGGTGTCATAGCCCTTTTCCAGGCTCAGGATGAAGTCGTGGCAGCCGCTCATTTTGGCAGCCTCTTCCACCTCTTCATCAGTCGCGGAAGGCCTGCCCAGCCGGATATTCTCTCTCACTGTCATATTGAAGAGATAGTTGTCCTGTGAGACAAAGGCCACCTTATCGGCATAGGCCTCCTGGGGAATATCCCGGATGTCCCTTCCGCCGATCGAGATACTGCCGCCGGTCACATCCCACAGAGCTGCGATCAGACGCGCGATGGTACTTTTACCGCTGCCGCTGGGGCCGACCAGGGCGGCAAAGCTCCCTTCCGGAATCTTCATGGAAACTCCGTGCAGGACCTCGGTATCAGCGTCTGTATGATAGGAAAAATGCACATCCTTCAGCTCCAGGTCATTTTTCTCCGGCACATTTCCCGTCTCCGGCCTGACCATCTCGGGCGCATCCAGGATCGCTCTCACCTCTCCGAAGATCGTCCCCATAGTCCGCAGATCGTCCGAGTAGCTCATCAGAGTCACAAAGGGCGTGATCAGTCCGACAGACAGGATGATGATCATGACAAAATCCTGCGGAGACAGACTTCCCTTCTTCACCAGAATTCCGCCGATGGGAAGGACCGAGACCATGGTGGACGGCATCACCACCATGGCGAAGGTCATGGGCAGGATACTGGCACGCATCCAGTCGATAAAGCTGTGGGCCGCCTCATAGGCGTCATGGACAAAGCGATCGTAGCTGGATTTTGTCTTGCCGAAGACCTTGATCACCTGGATTCCGTTGATATATTCCACGGCTGTATCATTGAGTGCCTTGGTCGCTGTGATCGTATGCTGATAAAAGTCCCCGCTGCCCAACATCATGAGCGCATAGCTGAACATGCCGATCGGAACCGTAACGAGGCTTGCCAGGCCCATTCTCCAGTCAATGGTAAAGATGTAGATCTCAATGATCACCGGAACCAGGAGGTTTGCCGTAAATTCCGGCACGATATGGGCCAGCGTCGTCTCGATGCTGTCGATCCGCTCGACCAGGGTGTTCTTTAAGGCGCCGCTGCTCTGGGTCAGGACAGCACCCAGCGGCATGCGGGCCAGCTTTTCCGTACATCTTTTACGGATCTCGCCCAGTACGGCAAAGGTTGCCACGTGACTGGCTGCCGTAGAAAAAGAGTGGAACAGGACTCTTCCCAGCCATAAGGCAGCCATAATGAGGCACCTGGTCAGGTAAAAGGAAAAATCCTGCCTGCCTTCCATAAGTCCCTGCACGATCCCCACTACCACAAAATAGGGAGCGACAGAAAAGGCCACCCCGATGACGGCCAGAATCACACTCAGCACGTACTGCCAGCCGTGATTGCCCGTCTGCCCCAGCACCCAGGCGATGGGGGATTGTGATTTCCTGTTTTCATCCATAAATAAGACCTCCTTTTCGCTCGCGGATAACTGTATGGCCGACTGTAACTACTGCGTCCTCACCACTTGTATACAGCGAGCCTGTTATTGATATTCTTCCCGATGATGGCGAACAATTTACCGCGGATCGAGTATTTCTTCATTTCCTCGTTATAGCTGCGCTCCGAGACGAGCGTCATTCGGGGCTCCAGCTCCAGATACTCTTTTCCGCTTTTTGTACCCCAGCCGAAAGAAGCCTTAGTATACTTGACCGCATCCGGGTATTGCCTCAGCAGTACCTTCAGTTGATCCCGGTACATAATGGTCAGGCCACCACACCCTCGTGGGACATGAAAGGGTCATACTTGCTGACATCCACACCGAGAGAGTCGATGATCTCCTTCGCTTTCAGATCCCTGATCCGGGCATTAGGTCTGGACGTTTCACTGGCCTTAATGGCAAGGGGAATGAGCGCCGTTTCCTGTATATCGCCAAACTTTAAATCCATTATTTCAGCCTCCTGCTTTATTGTGATTAGATTACACTAACCCATATTTATAAATTTATAACTTAATGCCCTTTGTCTGATCCTATAAAGGATCAGTATCAGCAGCTGAACTCATTTAAAGGCAATTTTTATGATCTTCATCTTTACAAGCCCGTCGCAGAAGCGGATCATCAGCTTATGGAGCATGCCTACTTTTTTGTAAATATCCCTGTATCCCCGCATATAGCTTTTTGCCGTGACAGAGGCAAATCGACTGCTCCATTCCTTCAGTTCTGTCTCATCTTACAGAGAGAAGCAGGCATTCACATCTGTGATCCCCGCTTCCTTCAGCCAGGTCTTCCGCATCAGACCGGCGCCGCGCCTGTTGCAGGAATCGAAGACAAGCACACCTCCGGGAAAGCGCTCTGCCATAGCATTGAACAGCTTATTTTTTACCCGTCAGCAAGGCCGAGCCCGAAAGCCCCATCCACCCGGCTTCTCTTTTGCGGATCCATTTTCCATTTGCTGTGTCGATCAGCTCAACCCTTTCGTATCCCATCTCTTTGAGCTTTTTTGTGAAAGACTGCATATCCCCGTATTTCCCTGCGGAGAAAATATCATGAATCGCAAAGGTTCCGCCTTTTTTCAGTGTCCGCAGTGTTTCCAGCAGAATTGCCTGACGGTCTCTTGACGGAATATTGTGGTAGACATAGTTGCTGGCAACAGCGTCAAAGGTTTCATTTGGAAATTCCAGGTGTGTGGCATCTCCCTTCATGAAGCTGATATTCTCCACGCCTTCCGCACGGGCATTTTCTTCACAGAGCGGTTTGTTGAAGGATGCGTATTCCTTGCCCCAGCGGTCGATCCCGGTTACCTGTGCTCCGGGATTTCGCTTGGCGATCGCGATCCCCAGCGCTCCGCTGCCGCAGCCAACATCCAGGCAGCTGCCGCCTTCCGGCAGATTTACATATTCCGCAATTCCCTCTATGATCTGTTTTGACATCTGTCTCTTTCCGTTGTAGTCAAAGGCACGGTACATCAGGCCGGACCAGATGGACACACCCGTAAACAAGGCTCCGGACGCTGCAGAGACAGCCGTCGCCACCTGCCTGCCCGTCCCCTCTGGCATCAGGGAGCCTGCGGCCAGAGCCGTGATCCACGATCCTGCTGCTCCCCCTATGAAAGAAGCAACCATTCCTTTGGGCATCCAGTTTTTATAATCTGCTTTCATGACCTCTTCCTCCATTTAGTTATATCCAACTAACGCAATGATGATAAATAACTCCGCATTTAGCGGAGTGTAATCAGCTCATTACCCAAATCTAAAATAAAGTCAACGTTTCTGGTTAGTTACTGCTAATACAAATATTAGCATGCATATGCTTCTCTGTCCACACCAAAAGGGACGGTCCTTTTGTTTCTGTCCCCATGTTTATTTAGAAACAAAAGGACCGTCCCCGTGGTTTTCCCGTGGTTTTTCCCCGTGGTTTTCCCTTAACCATTTGCAAACCCCAGAATATGTCAACATGTTTTGAAGAAGCGCGGCCCTTCTTCACCAATAATCCCCGACGGGATAAAGCCGCATTTTTCAAGAACCCTTTGTGACACTCTGTTATCAGGTTCTGTCTCGGC
>DGRU01000076.1:1368-13445 GCA_002390025.1 Lachnospiraceae bacterium UBA4380 | reverse complement strand
TCCCGGAAGCCGTTGGTCGCCTCGTTGAGGTGCTTATACGACTGGAAGACCTCCTCCACGTCGTAGCCGGCCGCGGACAGCTCCATCATGACCTTGGCAGCGTTGGCCGGATCGAAGCAGAAGCACTGGATCTTCCACTCGTTCTCCTTGCAGGTCTCGAAAATGTATTCGAGCATCTTGGACTGGTCGACGATCGGGGTATCCGTCACCGTCAGGAATCCCTGGCGCTCCCAGGCGTCATACGCCGCCTTGTCTGTCCGGACGTGCTCGCGAAGCCTGTCCCGGTTCGGGATAAAACTGTGGCAGTACACGATGTACTGCAGGATCGGGTTCCCCTGGGCGTCATTTTCCTTAGTGAACGGAATGATGAATGCGACGGAAGTCATGTCGAGCTTGGCGGAAAGGTCGAGGCCGACGTATACCGGCTGTCCTTTGACGTCGATCGGCAGCTCCTTGACTTCGCACGCCTTCCATTTGGCCATGTTCATGTAGCCGTTCTTGACCGCCTGGACCCAGATGTTCATGATCTTGGTCAGGAAGATCGTCATCTTCTCGGGGACGTCCACGGCGATCTGCCATTCTTCCCGGATCTTCTGGCGGCCTTCCGGGTAGCTCATGCGGATCGGGTTGGCCTTCCACCACAGGTCCTCGTTGACCAGATTGTCTACCGAGGCATAGTCTTCCGGGTCCAGCTCGCAGATGTCGACCATGTAAGTGTCGTCCTCGATGTCGACATCCGGATCAAGGATCCGGCTGCAGTACTGGTATTCCTGGACATTGCAGGGACAGTTAAGGTCGACGCCCGCCGTCGTGATGATCATGAGCAGGGGCTCTTTCGTCTGCGATCCGAGGCCGAGGTCATAGAACTCCGTGGTCGGATGCTGATGATATTCGTCTATGACCAGCAGGGCGGGGTTGGAGCCGTCGCCGGTCTTCCGGTCCTCCTTGGACAGCGGCTTCATTGTCGACGCGCTTTTTATGTGCTTAATGGAGTCGGTCTTTATCTTGAACTTGACGCGGAGAGGCGAACCCCTGAGCATGAGGTCCGCCTCTGTGAATACTACCTTAGACTGTTCTTTTTTCGTGCCGGCCGTGTAGATCTCCGCGACTTCCCCGTTCCTGGTCGCCGTGACGCTCATCTCGAAGAGCGCGATGCCGGCCTCTTCCTGTGACTTTGCGTTCTTGCGGCCGACCTGAGTGTAGGACTTGCGGAATCGCCTGCGCCCCGTGTCCTTGTGGACCCATCCGTAGATCTGACAGATCCTGAACTTCTGCCAGGTCGTCAGATAGATGGGCGTGCCCGCAAGCACGCCCTTGGAATGCCTAAGATAAGTGAACCAGTCGACGATGCTCTGGGCCCGTTCCTCGTCCCAGACATATGGGAAACCGTCGGATCCGACGCGCCCGATGTCCCGGAGGAGCCGCATGCATGCCCACCGGTGCTTTTTCCCGCTCTTATCCCGGAGATCTCCGTCAATGCAGTCATGGGCATAAGCTGTGATCTCTTCGAGGATTGTCATGTCGTCAGATTACGCCGAACTTCGACTCTATGTCGGCCGTCTCCTTATCAAAATTATTGGACGCGGCCTTCAGCCGGCTGGAGAGGTCCAGGCCGCACTTGCTCTCGAAGGCCCGCATCTCACTGGAGTACGTCTTCTGCATCTTGAGCAGCTCCGCCTCGGTCTCAAGGTCGTCAGGAGTCTCCTTCCGGAGGGACTCGAGCCGCCGTGTCGTCTGCACAAGGCCGGAGTAGTTGATGCAGTAGCCCTCGAAATTGGCACGGTCGAGCTCCCCGATCGTGTCGTTCTCGTTCATGAGGGAGACCTTGGCCTTCCATTCCTTTTTGGCCAGCTTGTCAAGGTAGGCCGGGGGCTTGACCGGAAGCTTGACGGACTGGCGGACGGATTCCTCCTCGATCTTTCGGCGCTCCTTGGTGTACACAGTCAGGTGACCGGTCTGTTCTGACAGCAGTTTACGTGGTCTGGCCATGTTTCCCGCCTCCTCCCAGGCCCCGGGCCGTCCCCGGGAAAAAATCGTTTTTAGAAATTTGCGCGCACAATAGGACCGGTGAGGTCTGGAAGCGCGGCCAAAAACTTTTTCTGGTGCCCCTACCCCTCGCGTTCGGCGCGGTATTTTTCCAGCATCGCGGCCAAAATTTTCTCGGCGGCCTGCTTGTTATTATTATATAAGTGTTCGATCGCCGCGTGGCTCGCGGCACTGACGCTCATCAGGTTGGAAGGATCTAACGCCTTATACTTATTATCCTTACGTGGTATGACGTGGTGGACAGTATCAGCTGGTATTAGCTTCCCACTGGTCATGTAGGCGTAGACATCCCAGCCGCCGTCAAGCTCTAGTGCGTACGCGCGCGCGGTCTTCCAATCGTCAGAGTCGTAGAACTTCTTTGCATCCTTGTCGCGCTGGTACTTGTCATATGTCCTGTATCTCTCAGCCCTGCTAGTGCTTAAGTCGCAGCGCGGGCATTTGCTTCCCGTCTCGTACCTTGCGCCGCAGCGGCTGCAACGTCTGTATATCGGCATTGTGTTCCCTCACGCAAATGGAGCGGCGCCGACCGGCACCGCTCCACAAAGGAAGACGTATGTATATGCTTGGTCTTGATGTGATCAAGATCCATCGCACAAACTCCGCTTATATCATCTTAACATTAACCCACCGAACAGAACGAACAGGATTAAGATCTTAAGAATCTTGTTACTATCATCCGGCACGAGTCTGCTGTGTAACATCCGCCGTATCGGTTCATGTGGTTGGCAACTTCCTGCCAGCTCATGGCCCGCGTTCCCATCACCCGGAAGCGAAGGATGCGGCGGACTTCCGAATCTTCAATCGCGCAGATATATTCCTCGATTGCTTCCGTCTGCTCCTCGATCTTTTCGAGCAGGGTCTTGTGCCGGAGCTGGCTGCTGATCAGCTTGGTGCGCCGGTCCTGATACTTCCGATCCGGGAAGCCGGTGATCTTAACAGTGCCGAGCGCCTTCTTTCCTCTGCGCCCGCACGCAACAACGTCGGATTCCTGCGTCCCTTCGAGCTTGGTCAGTTCTGTCTCCAGCCGCCTGATGCATTCGGTGACTTCACGCTCTTCACACTTAAGACTCATGTACATCTTGAGGTCCTTCTTTGTCATTCCGCGTCCCTCGCTCGTATGTTCGTACTGTTCTATGCCAATTATAACATATCTCTTATCGTCATAACAATCGGAATTACGAGCCCTGCGGACACGAGTCCGATCACTATGACCCTGATGACCGTCATGATGTTCATGGCTCACTCCAATCCTGCACAGTCGAATGTATTGTGCAGCCACCTCGAGAAATCACCAACAACGCCTGCTGCCGCCCTGCTCCTTATGGTCTCGACCTTGCTGCCTTCAGCTGATGATACCATGAGCTTTGTTTTATATTCTTCGGCCATCCGGTCAAATGCGTCCGGGATGCTTCTCACGACTTCCAGGCGGCTGTCTTCCTTTCTGCGGGCAGCCATCAGTTCATTGATCTCATCCGGAGTCATACCTGTGTCCTCATACGCTGCGAGCGCGTCGATAAGCTCCTGCTTTTTAGCTGCGGTCCAATATCCTGTCTTTGTGATATCGCCGACCCGCTCATGGGTCAATCTGTTCATTTTGGCCATAAAGCCTCCTTTCTATCTCTTGATCAATCACACGGACACTGCTCATCACCTTCGTGGGCGACAGCGGAACGGTTGCACTCAAAGCCATCCCAATGGAAACATATTTCACCGTGGGCTAATTTGCATCCTTTGGGATTCTGTTTTTTTTGCAGATCACGGCCGCACGCCGGGCAGAAGCGGAGTTTATATCCATGACCTCCGGGCCGGAGGTCCGTAATCTGCGACGCTCGGTACTTGGGTATGTCTGGCGGTCTCCACGATCTGATGACAAGTGCAACTGTGTACTCTTGCTTGGACCCTGGTTCCATGGACTTGGACTGCTGCCAGCTGCGAAGAGCCTCACAGAATTTACATTCACTCATCCGGTGCCTCCTCGTACACATGCAGGCCTGTCCCAAGTTTGGCCGCTTTCTTCCGGCAGCTCTCGAGCGCCGTCTCAAGTCTCAGCGCCTTGGCGAGTGCGATATCGAGCTGCTTGTCATCGACTTCGACACCGACCGGCATGACACGCTTAACATCCCTGATCAGCGCCGACCCGGGAGGCACCAACACAGTGATCGGTCCCTCATAGCTTAGGTGGCCTCCGCACTTCGTGCAGGACCGACCATCCGCGAAGGAGGCGTTGACGGCATGCGGATGGCCGCACATTATGCATCTGAGAAGCACATATTTGGTCACGCTCACTGCTGATCACCTCCGGATGCCTGCATTTTTTTGAGGCGGCTTCTGACAGTCGGCTGAGACAGCCGGACAACCAGACTTATCCGAGGTGTTGAGTAGCCTTCCGCCGTCATTCCGGCGATCACCTCGTTCTGCTCGCTGGTCGATAATGCACGACCCTGATATTTCGCCCATTCCCCGAGATCCTTCGGGGCACCCCCCCTTGTTTTGGTTTTCTCCGCGGGAGCAGGTTCTGCAGGCTCCTCAGGTGTCTCCGCCGATACAAGTTCTGCAGACTCCTCAGGCATCTCCATCGGCGCAGGTTCTGCAGACTCCTCAGGCATCTCCGCCGGCGCAGGTTCTGCAGACTCTTCGGTGACCTCCGCCTGCTCCGCTTCCGGCTCCTTATACGGAGTCTCTTCCGGATCCGCATCAATGCCGCCCGCTGCCGGCTGCGCCTCTTCGACCGCTGCCGGATTCGGATCCGGCTCAGGAGCTGCGATAATTTTCTTTAGGATCTCTATCGGAGACGGGTCCGGTGTCCGTGAAAGCCATACGATATCCGGCGTGTTGAGTGCCGCCAATGTGCCGATCTCCTTGGCCAGATCCACGACAAAGGGCTTGTCATGTGTCTTGCCGTCCGGATAGACAATTCCATAAATCCCCCGCGCGCATGCCTGGAGTTCTTTCGTGAGTTCCTCAGATGTGACTATCTCAACTTTCATATGCTGTCCTCCTTACTTCTCGCCGCATCGATGCTTTGCCGTCATGATGCGATATGGCCGTGACCGCGTCAGGCTCCACATTTACAAGTTTCCCCTCGAAAGCGTCCCACAGCGGGAACGGTTCTCCGTGGTTAACCGCAAAGGCAAGCCCGATGTTATCGCAAATAACCTGCTGCGCGTCAAAAAATACTTGAACGCGTTCCTCGATGGTCATGTCGTGGGCGCTTCGCGTCTCCTCATTGTTCTTGTTTGCCATTGTCTTCTCCTAAACTCTCAAAAAATCAAAAATATTCATCTGTCCAGGGATGCCGCCCGCTGCCGGCGCGGGATCCACGGGCGGGGTCTTGCGCGGTGCTTTCCTGGTGTTCGTCTTCTGATCGGCGCGAGGCGGCCCGCTGTCCTTGCGGAGCGGATCCGGACGTGTCATCTCCATCCCCCAGCTCCGCTGCCACTCACAGTTCCGCACGAATTTCCGGAGGTCATCCGTGCTCTGCACGCAAGGATCGATCCTGACCATGACAACGTCGTCCACATAGGCGTCATAACCGGCAGACTTAAGCCTGTCCAAAAATTCATTCTGGTCCATAGGTCACTCCTCGAAGTCTTCATCATCAAGCCTAATAACCGCTTTTACTTTCCATGAAGGGAATAGTTGTGCAGCTGAACGATGAACTTCTGCTGTGTTTTTATGTCTCAAGAATTTGAAAAGCTCTACTTCCCGATGTTCTCTTTTGCGGCAAAGGACCGCGACATAATCATTCAGTTGCTCCGCCTTTTCCATCTTTGCCTCCTTTTGCCTCCGGAATAGATGTTATAATAATCACATATGTCCCGGCTTGCCTCGCACCATATCCGGCTTCCCGAAGCTTTGCCAGATTCTTTTTTACTTCATATCTGCTTTCGCATTTTATTAGGCTGCCGACCTTTAATCTTTTGGTAATCCTCATGTTATCCCTTCCCGGCAATGTTCTCGTCTGACAGATCTATCTCGATTCCGGTCTTCGCCTTGAGCGTCTCGGTGATGTCATACCAGGTGACGCTCCCTTCGCAGAGTGCGCGGATGTATGTCGTGAAGGCCTCGGATAATCTTTTGAGCCGCATGCCGCCAAAGCCAAACTGCTCCCACAGGACAATCATGCATGCCGCCAGCACAGTCTTGATCGTGACGGCCTTGATCTGTTCCGATGCCTGCTCAAGTTCCTTGCGCGTGGCCAGAACGACAATCTTGGTCTTATATCGATACGTCATTTCTTTCTCAAGGGCCGCGACCGGATCCGATCCATCTTTCTGCGCTTCCTTGCAGATCTTCAGTGCGAAGGCGAGACCCTGCGCGCGGCCTTCGGCAATGTGATCAAGTTTGCTCATAATGGGTTCTCACCGTCCTTTTCTATCCCGTATGTCTCGTACAGCTCCGCTCTTACCTCATCAATCGCCGTGTCGATTGTGCGCTTGATACGGACACCTCTGCTGCTGAGCCACTTCTTTTTGAACTTCGCCTTGGCTTCCAGATACGTTTCTTTTCCCGTATCACCCGAATAATACCAGTCAAAATCATGGATCAGGTCAAGCACATCGAAAACCAGCTCGGAGATTTCCTTGTCCTCAAAGACGTTTTTCGGCTTGTCCTCGTGCCCAAAGATTTGATCCTTGAGCCTGCCGTCAAGATATTCAAAATGTCCTCCGCTCATTCGTTCTCACTCCCTGATGGCTGTCCTTATGTCTTTATTCGGTTTTCTATATGTCACCTTGTCCTTGCAGAAGCCGGCTGCCTTCTGTGCCGCCAGAGTGTTGATTTGCGCCAGGATCGTGACCTGCGTGTCCAGGCTCTCCGGCTCCATGTTGGTGACCAGCACGGCCAGAAGGTGAGCCGCGGCCAGCTCGATCCCGAGGCGGTCGCCTTCTGTGATCTCTATATCCGTGCTGCAGTCATAGACCTTTTTCCCATCCTCGAACTTTTCGTTCCACCCGGCCATGATGACATTATCTTTTCCGAAGATTTCTCTTATCCTGTCGTTGATGGCGATCATGATGTTACACCTCCGTGGATCTCCCGGGGATCGATCATCTGTGCCGCGTCCTTTTCGCCAAGCCTTCTGATGGTCTCTTGCATGATTTCGAGCACCATCCTCGCCCGAGTCGCACGGTCGCTCGCTATATCAGTAATAAGATTCGCGAGCATTACCGACACTGCGGCCCTCACCAATTCCGCGGCGACAGCCTTGTCCAAACCCGAGAGATCTAAAACATTCATGCTGATCATATCCACGCCGAACTGATGAGCGCCTCCCGCATCCTTCTGGATACCGAACGCCACGCCGATCCTGTTCGGCTGCTTCATGAATTCATCCTTGCCTGTTCGCTTTTCCAGGCTGCATTCTTCGTACTGAACTTCTTTGATTGACATTTTTACGTCTTCCTCCTTTGAAAATTAAGAACGCCCGACATCCTTTTCGTTTTTGGCGCGGCAATACTCTTCGCAGATATCCCCCCGCCAGAAGACCCGGTCGGCGTCAAGGTCGCGCATCGAGATCCACACATTGCCCTTGCCGGCCTTGAACCGTCCCTGATAGGAGACGTCCGTGATATACATGCTGTCCGCCTTCCACCTGCTGCCGGCAGGCTCCTCGTCGTCGTAAAAGGCATAGAACATTGTTTTGCCAACGGCGAGGTCTCTTGCGGCATCGCTCAGCTGTCCGAGGATCGCTGCGGCCTGCTGCTCGACGGCCCACCGCTGAGCCTGGCTGTCGATCATGTGGTCGACGACCGAGAGGCTGTCGAGGATTCGTGACAGTTCCCGGAAGCTGTACACATCCGATGACGGAGGTGTTGTCGTCTTGATCATGATGCCTGCACCCGCTGCCTTTGCCTTTTCCTTCAGTTCCCTGAGCTCGTTCCGGTCATGCCTCCGTCCTGCGTCGAAGGCGTTCTCGAGGAGCTCTACAAATGATTTGTTTCCCATGTTCTCTCCTTTGCCCGTTCGTGCGTGTTTTGTGAAACATGCACAAACGGGATGGCCTCATGTTCTGATAAGAGGAATTGTCAGAACTTTGTTTTTTGTTGAAAATTCGGCATTTCTGCCGAATCATGTCTAATGTTTTTCCCCACACTTTTCCCCACAAAATGACGTGGTCATGTGGATGTGCCGGCCGCTGCCAGCAGGCGGATCTCCGGCCGTCCCGAAGACTCCACCTGCTCCATTGTCCGGTTGTACTCATCGCGCTGCTGTTCTTCCGACATCCTGAGATAGATGCCCGTCGTGTCGATCGACTCATGCCCGAGCAGGTCCCTGAGCAATGCGATGTCCTTGTTCCTCCGGAGGAACTCTATCGCGAAGAAATGCCGGAAGCTGTGCGGGTGGGCGACCTCGCGCGGGATCCCGTACTTAAGGGCCCACCGCGCTATGTTCTGGGCCGCGCCCCTGGTCGTCATTTGTTTCCCCCAGCGGTTCGGGAACATCAGATCCCCGCTGACATTGTCGGCGAAATACTGCCGGCTCTCCCGGATCAGGAAGTCCGGAACACGGATCCGCCTGATCTTGCCCTTCGTCCACATCTCGCAGATACCGGTCTCGAGGCACTGCTTGTCCATCCGGACGAACTCGCTGATACGGGCACCGGTCCTTGCCAGGTAGACCACCATCCAGTAGCCGCGGACGTTCCCATCACCGAGCAGGCCGGCCGTCAGCCGATCCAGCTGGTCGGCGGTGATCACGTTCTCGACCGTCGGTGCCTGCTGGATCCGGACCGTCTTCACGCGTGCCTCGTACCGCCCGGCGAAATTGCAGTAGCAGTTCATGGCCGTCACCCTGTTGGCCGCCGTCTTCGGCGACAGGCTGTCCACCTGATGCCGTTTGAAGTCCACAAGGTTCTCCTTTGAAAGGTCTCCGTACGTCCGGAAGAAGAGGTCGACCGCATAGCAGTAGCTCCGGATCGTCGAAGGGCTCCGCTCCTCAGCGATAAGGTAGGAGCGGAACGCCTCAGCTTCCTTTGTCATCCTGCGCCCTCCTTAAGCTCCGGATCCGCCGCATCTCCGGCCTCGATCGGCATGTTGAGCAATGCCGCCTCCAGCTGGTCGTAATCATATTTGCGCTGCTCAAAGTTGTAGAAGCTGCTCGTCTTCCGGCCGCTGCCGGCCTTTGCCGGCTGCTTCGATGCCTCCGGCTTCCGGAGCGGATAGAAGGAGTTCCAGCCGTGGACCGTCGCCTGCCGTATGACCTGGACCTGCTCCGCCGGGTCCGCCGTGATCCCGGCAAGGACCGTTGACAGTTCCTGCACCTGGACATCGGACAGACGGCCGCGCGACCTGCGCATGAGTATGTAGGCGTCGAACGCCTTCTCCACTTCACTGTCCGGGGCGGCGCCTATACATATACTATTTTCTTTTTTATTTTCTTTCTTTTCTATGCGATTTAATTCCGCATTAATTCGATTTAATTCCGCATTAATTCGACTTTCTCCCGCATTAATTTGCTCAGAGGGTGCATTTAATAAACCTGACGCCTCTTCCTTTTCTTCATTTTCGTCGGAAGGCCGGTCAAGCAGCCAGTAGCGCTCTGTATTAGGCCGTCTTCTCAAACGCTTCACAGCAGTCTCATAGTAAAGTCGTTGAGCGTCTACAGAGGTGATCACACCCACGGACAAGAGGTCATCATTGAGGAGACCTATATCTGCCATGTAGTGGATCACTTGTTCCACGACGGCGCGGTTTTTTACCCATCGGTTCCCTATCCGGCTCTGGATCATCCGGACGAATACAGGCAGGTCACATTCAACATAGTAGCCCTGGCTCAGGATATACTTGAGGGTCAGGTCATAGACCATATATCCCAGAGGCCCGTACTGGTCGGTAAGATCATAGATCCGCATGTCGGACATTGGGTCGACGGTTTGCGGGATGTAGTCGAGGCCGGTCTTAAACGGTGCGCCTCGCCTAGCCATACATCCTCCAATGTCAGTTCGTGATATTTTCCTCCGCGGCCGACGTCACGGTCACCCGGACGCCTTCCTCCGAGGAGAACAGTTTTTGTGCTTCGATCATGACGACCTGGGAGTCGTCATGATAGGCCACGCCGTTGAGTGCATCGGCGACGGCCTTGAGGACGTTGTCAATGTCCGGCTTCCTGGTCGGGAAGCGGAGCCCGTTCTGGATCCGGAACGCCTCGGCCTTCGTCAGCCGCTTCGGCGGCCCGTACTGCGCCACGACCCGGATGATCACCGGCGTGCCTTTCGGGTAGTACGGTTCCTTCTGCCAGCCGGCAGCGGTGCGGCAGCTGCTCCGGATCGCGCCTTCGTAGGCGACTGTCTTCCCGGGAGTGCAGCTCCTCACGCGTCCCGTCCGCGTGGTGAACGTCCTCGCCCTGGCCTTGCCCTGAGGTGGACCAGGGACAAAAAACTCGATCATCTTATTCTGTGCGCCTCCCTTCCGGGCCGGATGCCCTGTGCGTCTTCCTTCCTGTTGCGTATGTGAAAATTTATAAATGGAACGGCAGTCTTCGCGCCGATCGGCGTGAAGGAACCCATTTCCTGCATGGTCAGCTTCCCGGTAAAGGGAAGGGGGAGGGCGTCACCCCCCCCATTTTTAAATTTTTCGGTCTCCGGAATACCCGATCGTGCGGGCAAACGTCCTGTCCTGCATGCCGTTGATCATCTGGCACATCCGGAACTCGGTCTCCGGATCCAAGCGGCCTATCGGCGCATCCGGATCCCTCCGGAAGAGCTCATGCTTCTGGATGAAGCACTTCAGAAGGAACCCGACCTCATCTTTCCAAAGTTCCCGGTAGAATTCGAATTTGACGCGCGCCTCGACGGCCTCCGCCTCGGTGCATACAAAGAACAGTGTGCTGCGCGAACCGCGCCCGGACCGAATGTATCGGACCTCACGGTCGTGGTTGATCTGATAGAATATCTGCCTAAGGATCTGGCGCTCATTCTCGCCGCTGTAGCGGAACTCATGATAGCCGACCTCATCACCCTCGAGATCCGCGTCCGATACTCCGTATTTTTGCATCAGCTTGGCAAGCTTTTTCTGAGCCGTATCCTTCTCGCCGCCAACGCCGCGCTCCGCGAGGGCGGCGATCTTTCTGAGCAGCTGAATATTTTTCTCTGACGCCATCATCCTGTCTCCCTGATCAGTTTCGAGCGTGCCCGGATGTCTTCCAGTGATTCCAGATGCATGCACCTGCCATTGTAAGCCGTCCATCCGGGCCGCAGGATGATCCATACGGAACCGTTGACGGGATCCACCCAGCAGCTGTCGACAGCGCGCCGCAGCTCCTCGGGGATGCGGTCCAAAACTTCCTGATCCTTACGCATCGCCGTCCTCCTCCAGTTCTTCCGGGGACTCGTCCCCATCACCCTGGTCCGTGATCACGGCCTACCTTGTAAAGGTGAGCCCGAAGGCGGGTCCGTAAGCGAAGCGGCTCTTGAAGCCGTAGCCCTTCTGGTAGATCGTGCGCCCTGCAAGCCCTTCGATCGCCGCGCAGGCGTTGGCCAGGACGTGGAGGATCTGTAACTCATCCGGCTCAAACTCATCGCGCCAGACATCCTTGTTGAATCCGGACGCCGCGCTGATGACGGCCGCTGCGTAATCTGTGACCTCGACGTCGAGCTGGCACTCGATCGAGTCGCCGGCATTGTCGTACGAGGCGTAATAAATAGTTGCGGTTCTCATTTTTTTGCGTCTCCCTTCTTTTGCCCGTTCTCGGACATGCCACGCCCGGGGATCCTGCGAAGATCTCCAAGGGGCCTGGTATGGCCGGAAAGAGTTAAAAAAAACGGGGCAGGTGTACGGGTATGGTCGCCGAGGGCCTGCCTCGCTGTCTGCAATTAAATATATTTGTCCTTTATTAAGTTTTTATTGAGTTGTATAACTGTTATCCCTTCCGCCTCCGGCCCTGCCCGCCCTCCTTCTGCAGGCTTCTTTGCTTTCCGCGGGTAAGATCTATTTATAGCCGCCGGCCCCGTCATCAGTTCAGAAAATGCGCTGTTTATGTATATGCAAATAATCATTCTATGGAGGTTTCTTTGATCATTACGGTACGTGTTT
>DGRU01000076.1:0-1269 GCA_002390025.1 Lachnospiraceae bacterium UBA4380 | reverse complement strand
GACCCATTCGTGCGGGATCGCTTCTCCCCAGCCGGCAGCGGCTGCTCCGTTCTTGGTCATGCTGCTGAGCCTTATGACCTGGTAAGCGCCCTCGTCCCGGATGACCCGGATCCGCCAGAGCTGCTCAGGAGCGTTGAGCATTCCTTCGTCTCTGTCGAGCATTTTGTAAGTCCCGAAGTAAAACCCGTTCGGCCTGACCTCAAGCCATGAGTATGTACTCTGTGCGCAACATACAGTGTGCCACATGCCTTTCTCCCAATGTGATCCGTACGGATCACCGGGAGTCTTGACCTGCAGGCTCCGGTCGAAATTAAATACCTGGCCTGCTGCTATGGGGTCATCGGCGAGCGGCGCGAGAGTCAGCCACCCGTCTGAAGATCTTCTCGTCCAGTACCGTCCGCGGAAGTGTTCGCACTCCAGGAGCACTCCCTGCATCCCGGCCCACTCGCCTTCCCAATATCCATCCGTTCCTGTCGCCTTGAGATACGGGAATCTCTGGCCGGCCGCTGCCGGCGCGGCTGTCATCATACACATGATCATGGCCAGAGTGATGGCCAGAATCGCCCTGCAAGCTTTTCTCTGTTTGGTTTTCATGGTTCAATATCCTTTCGCTGTGAAATATTTATCATCGGCATCATCGCCGTCATGACCTCATCCCATTGGGACTGACCGCTGCCGGAAGTGCTGGCCGGCAGCGGTCGGAAATGGAGAATACTATGAAGTCTGTCTGTCGTGTTCATAAAGAGGATCGAGCCCCATAAGGTCGTCCTCGTTGCTGGCCAGCTTAAGCGCCGGCCAGAGGGCTGCGGCCACGAATGCCGCGGATCCGAATATGATGCAAAACCATTCCATTTGTGTCCTCCCTGATACTGCTGCGGCGTGATGAGGGGCACGCCGCAGCTAACCACATGAGTGCATTTCGCCCAGGGCAGGCCGGGCGAGTGGCAGGAGCGGGATTTGAACCCGCGACCTCGAGGTTATGGGCCTCGCGAGCTACCGGACTGCTCCACCCTGCTGTATAGTCCGTCTTTCCGGACATGTCACAGTGCTTTATTCGTACTTTGCCGCGCTACCTTATCCTGTCACTACGTCACGCTCCTCTGATTACGGTCAAAGGCGGGAACCGGATGACTTGACCGAACATCACCGTCCTCGCGCTATGGGAGCGAGTCACCCGCGGTTTTTCTCTCCTTTTTCCGGAGGGCATCCAGGCAAGTAGGATGCTTGCTCAACCACAAAGCCCGTCGGAACGGCAGGATTTGAACCTGC
>DGRU01000144.1 GCA_002390025.1 Lachnospiraceae bacterium UBA4380 | reverse complement strand
TTGGGATAGATCTTCTTGCCCTTCTTGACTGTGCCGGACTGTTTCTGCTCGTGATAGAGACGCTTCTGGGTCTCTTCATCATAGATGTCGTTCCACTCAGGAAGGCCGTACAGCCAGTCTGCGCCGGCAGCGACCATATTCTTGAAGAGCAGCTCTTTGTCGAAGCCGAGGTTGACAACTGTATCCTCTTCCATCTCTTCGATGGGGTTGGGATTCTTGAGGGAATCGTTGATGCCGTCCAGGAATCCGACCATGGTCATCAGCTCGATGCCGTATTTGTCTGCCAGTTCCTTTACAGTGCCCTCAACCACCTCATCGGGGTTCTTGAGCAGCTCCGCATAGATATTCTTTTCCTTTTCAAAATAGTCTGCCCAGAGTCTCTGCAGATCACCCTTATTGGCAGAATCGTCATAGGCCTTGTCGCGCCACTGCTTGAGTAAGCTCATAGTTGTAAAACCACCTTTCCTTTACGCGTTTGTCCCGCGAAAACCAATCAAATACCTGTGTCAAATTCTCAGATACAGGATTTCTTTCTAAATATAAAAGTGGAATCCGCCGGTTTTTCCGGTCAAACTCTCACAAACGTTTATACCTTATCATTTTGCGGCGTCTTTGTCTATCGGTCAGGCTGCATTTTTAATAAAACTGTCACAGAAACAGGTTGCAGTTACTCTGTAAAATGAATATAATAAAAGCTGTTTTGTATATACTCGTATACAAATTCATTTATTTTTATTCAGGCTGATACAGATGATCACTGCGATGAAATGCCCGTTTTCGACCGGATTCACGCACTGACTGAGACCCGTCCGAATTACTGGAATCCGATCAGCAGGCCTTAGCCTGCACGGGAAGGCAGATGTATGAATAATATACATTCATTATACATTTCATCCCATATTGTCCGATTATGAGCCGGAATTATAAGGAGGAAAAAAGTTATGAAGAAGTATGCAGCTATTTTACTGGCAGGCATGATGGCTCTGTCCCTGGCAGCCTGCGGCGGTTCCGGTTCCGCAGCATCCACCAAGGAAGAAGCAGCTCCCGCCGAGGCCGAGGCCGTCACCGAGGAAGCTGAAGCTGAGGCAGGCGCAGCCACAACCACTGAGGCAGCCGCTGAGACAGCAGCTGAAATCACTACCGTTTCCGAGGGTGAGCTTCACATGGCTACCAACGCAGCTTTCCCGCCCTATGAGATGACCTCTGACGGCGAAGGTTTTGCAACCGATGCAGCCGGTTCTGTTCATTTCGAAGGTATCGACGTCGAAGTCGCGGCCAAGATCGCCGAAAAGCTCGGCCTCAAGCTGGTCATCGATGACATGGAGTTCAGTTCCGTTATCACTTCCGTTCAGAGCGGCAAGGCTGACATGGCTATGGCCGGCCTGACTGTCACTGAAGAGCGCAAGCAGAACGTCGACTTCACCGATTCCTATGCAACCGGTGTCCAGGTCGTCATCGTTCCCGAAGATTCCGATATCGCTACTGTTGATGATCTGGCAAATGACAAGATGATCGGTGTCCAGGACGGCACTACCGGTTACATCTACTGCTCCGATACCGTTGAGAACGGCGGTTACGGCGAAGATCACGTCACTTCCTACACCAACGGCGCTATGGCCATTGAGGCCCTCAAGGCCGGCAAGGTCGATGCAGTCGTCATCGACAACGAGCCCGCAAAGCAGTTCGTCGCTGTCAACGAAGGCCTGAAGATCCTCGATACCGAGTACATCGTCGAGAACTATGCCATCGGCATCTCCAAGGACAACCCCGCTCTGTGCGAAGCAGTCAACAATGCCCTGAACGAGCTCATTGCTGACGGCACTGTCCAGCAGATTGTCGACAAGTACATCAACGCAGGTGAATAATCGTCAGGTGGTGCGTGTACCATAACGAATAACCTGCCCGCAAAGGTTGGCCAGTCTGAGTTTTTTACAGTCCGGCTGACGCAGAATAAGTAATAAACGGGGAAACCGGTGACGGAGCGCCTCCGGTTTCCTCTTTTTGTATCTGTATCACAGATAGGAAAGTCGTCAAACAGGGCTTCCTTGAGGATTTTCCTATCTGTGCTACGTAAATCATTTTGACAGGGACGCTCCGGAAATTGGAGGACATTGTGGGTACACTTTTTGAGGATCTGGGCTCTCAGTTCCAGCAGAGTTTTATTGAAGCCGACAGGTGGCAGCGCTACCTGGACGGTATCAAGATTTCCTTTATCGTTACATTAGGCGCGCTTTGCATCGGTATTATCCTGGGAATCCTTGTTGCGGTCATTCGTACACTGCATGACCAGCAGAAAGGCAGCGACAGAAATATCCTGCTGAGATTTCTCAATGCTCTTTGCCAGGTCTATACGACCGTCATCCGCGGCACGCCCATGATGGTCCAGCTCCTGATCATGGGCTTTGTCATCTTCAAGACCAGCCGTAACCTGGTCGGTGTCGCCATCCTGTCTCTGGGCATCAACTCCGGCGCTTACACGGCAGAGATCATCCGAAGCGGCATCATGTCCATCGATCCCGGACAGATGGAAGCCGGCCGAAGCCTCGGCATGGACTACATCACCGTCATGAAGGATATCATCATTCCCCAGGCAATCAAAAACATCCTGCCCGCTCTCGGCAACGAGCTGATCACCCTGTTCAAGGACACCTCCCTGGTCACCGTCATCGGACTGACCGACCTGACCAAGGCAGCCCAGCAGATCCAGGCCAAGACCTACCAGGCCTTCATGCCCTACATCGGTATCGCGATCATGTACCTCGTCGTCGTCATGATCCTGACAAAGCTTCTGGGAATTCTGGAAAAACGCATGCGCCAGAGCGACCGGAGGTAAATCCCGGACGCTGCATTTCAACAGCTCACCCCGGCAAAGTTTTGATTCCGGTCTGTAGTTTTGACTGCAGATATGTGTTTCGATTCCAGACTGTCTTCTGAAAGGAAAGGATCACTCCATGAGTACAAATACAGCGAACCCCTCAACCGATGAAGTTCTGATCCGTGTTGAGAATCTCAAAAAATCATTCGGCGACAACCACGTCCTCAACGGCATCAGCCAGGACATCCACCGCGGCGAAAAGGTCGTTATCATCGGCCCCTCCGGCTCCGGTAAATCCACCTTCCTGCGCTGCCTCAATCTTCTGGAAGAGCCCACCGAAGGCCACATTTTCTTCGAGGGAACGGATATCACCGCAAAAGGAACAGATATCAATGCCATCCGCCGCAAGATGGGCATGGTGTTCCAGCATTTCAACCTCTTCCCCAACATGACCGTGCGGCGCAATATCACCCTTGCCCCCGTCCGCACAGGTTTCATGAAACAGGAGGAAGCGGACAAGAGAGCGGATGAGCTCCTGGAACGCGTAGGCCTTCTGGATAAGGCGGAAGCTTATCCCGCCAGCCTGTCCGGCGGCCAGAAGCAGCGTATCGCCATCGTGCGCGCCCTGGCCATGAACCCCGACGTTCTCCTCTTTGACGAGCCCACTTCCGCCCTCGACCCCGAGATGGTCGGCGAAGTTCTCGAAGTTATGAAGGAACTCGCGGAAGACGGCATGACCATGGCCGTTGTCACCCACGAGATGGGCTTTGCCCGCGAAGTCGGCACCCGTGTCCTCTTCATCGACGAAGGTATCGTCAAGGAAGAAAATGAGCCCGGCGAATTTTTCTCGAATCCTCAGAACCCCCGCCTCCAGGACTTCCTGTCCAAGGTGCTGTAAAAATGAGCGGAACATATAGCCTATTGCCGCAGCCAGCTTAAAATCAAGCTTAAAATCAAAAGACTGCTGTCACAGCCCACCGGCTGCAGACAGCAGTCTTTTTTTCATTCAATTTATCATTCAGTTTTTCGTTCAATTGATCATTCCATTGATCATTTCATTCTGAAACTATCCTGCCGGCAGAAGTTAATCAGGACTCAACAAAAAAGAAATCAGCTCTCCTCTCCCGCCAGCCAGGCAAAGGCCTCCTCCATGTGCTTATTCCAGAAGTCCCAGTCGTGGATTCCCTCATCCTCGATATAGGTGAAGGGCACCTTAGCCTTTACCAGCGTGTCCCGCATGGAATGATTCAGTTCCAGAAGCGGATCGCCGGCTCCGATCGTCATAAAGATCCCCGGGATCTGCCCGCCCGATTTTTTCAGTTTCTTCACCAGATCCCTGGGGTCCAGACCGCGTGCTTTGAGTGTCTTAAAGTTCCCGAACAGTCTTTTCTGGATGGCGGGATCGGAGACTTCGTCCGTGAAAGGTTTCCCGCCTGCGTCTATGATCCGGAAGATGATATAGGCACCGGAGAAAGCACAGATTCTGGAGAAGGTGTCATGATAGACGAGGCCGTTGCGCATGGCCCCGTAGCCGCCCATGGACAGGCCTCCGATAAAGGTATCCTCCCTCCTCTCGCTAAGATGGAAGATCCTCCTGGTGTATTCGACCAGTTCCTCACCGATATATCTGCCGTAACCGGTCACATCGTCTTCGGAGTCTACATAGAAGAGGTTTTCCCCCGCAGGCATGATCACGGCGATCTTGTACTTTGCACTCAGCTGCCTGACCAGCGAGTTGGAGAGATAGTCAGTCTCATCTCCTGTATAGCCGTGCAAAAGGTAGAGCGTCTTCATTTTTCCCGTCACAAAATCCGGGACCTGCCCCGGATAGGCTTCGCCGTCGTTGGGCAGAACAGCCGTAAACGGCACAGTGCGGTGCAGTTGGTTTGAAAAAAAGCTCACTCTGACAATAGCCAATGTTCTCTACACCTCCCTATGAAACACTAAAAATGAAAAATTAAAAAGGTAAATTATAATAAAGGGTATTGCATCATTTTCAATCGATGCAATACCCTTGCCTCTTCAATCAATGTCTGACTTGCATCTAAGCAAAGATGAATAACAGAATTCTGTCACGGAAATCAGGATCTGTACAAGTGATTGATTCCGCGGCGAAAAAATGATTCGTGCGGCAAAAGAATTATTCCGCGACGGAAAATGTCTCGCGCGGCAAAAAGATTACTCCGCGACGGAAAAATGACTCGTGCGGCAAAAAGATTATTCCGCGACGAAGGGAACGACGTCCTTGACGGCTTCCTTGGGGCAGATCAGGCAATCGTCGTTGTCGACATCGATCAGGATATAGCGGTCATTGCCCATGCCCAGTTCCTTCATGTAGGAGAGCTGGCGCAGGCCGTGGCGGCTGGTCATGCGCTTGACCAGATCCTCGTGATCGGCGTCATTGAGGGCAAAGACCAGGTCGACGGATGCAGAATCCGCTGCCAGGATATCCGTGGAGGCCACGATACCGATATTGGGAGTAACGACGGGCTGCGCCGCAGTGCCTTCGCAGTCACAGGAGACAGACATGTTGCGCAGCACGTTGACGAAGGTGATCTTCTTTCCGAAGTGATCGACTGTGCCCTTGGAGGACTCCGCCATGCGCTCCATCAGCTCTTCCTTGGCGATATCCCAGTGATTGAATTTTCCGGTCTTTGTGTGGATCTGGGCCTTGCCGACATTTGCGTCCGCACAGCCGATGCCGATGTTCTTGTTGGAGCCGCCGAAGCCGCCCATGACGTGGCCCTTGAAGTGGGTCAGGACGAACATGGAGTCATAGTTGAGCATATGGCTGCCGACAGAGATCTCCGGGATCCACTTGGCTCCCTTGACGGGAAGCATGGCTGTGCCGTCTTCATCCATGATATCGACCGGGCAGAAGGTCCAGCCGTTGTGGGCGATGGTCTCGCGGTGCTTCTCTGTCGAGTCGCGGTCACCGGGATAGAAAGTATTGGTGTCGACGATCGCCGCATCCTTGAGCTCGGGCTGGTTCTCGATCAGGTATTTGACCCAGGGTCTGGGAATGATGTTGGGGCCGTCTTTTTCGCCCGTGTGGAGCTTGATCGCCACCTTGCCGTCAATGTTTCCGTTTACCTTGTTATAAATCTTCTGCAGGCCTTCCGGGGAGAGATCCCTGGTAAAATAGACGATGGACTGGTTGCCGGTCCTCTCCTCCATGGGAATATACTTGTTTCCGTCTGTCCCGGGTACTGCATTGGGAACCATTTTCATATCAGACATATAAAACCTCCTGTCCTGAATGATGTAATGACATCCGACCTGTCGTTTTAACGAAATCTGCTATCCAAATTGTAGCATATCAGGCTGGTTTTCTGTATTCTATTATTCCCGGAAGCTCCGGGATCAGGAAGAAGCCGCTTTTACCAAAGGAAGCTCCATCAGGTTACTCATTTCGTATGCGCTATGGAAACAGGAAGAAGCCGCCTTTACCAAAGGGTAAAGAGTCCGGCGACAGGACCGGGATCACCGACTCTACTGAATGATCAGACAGAGATCGTGCCCTCGAAAACGGTTGTAGCGGGGCCGGTCATCCAGACCAGGTTCTCCTCGCGGTCCCACTCGATGAGAAGAGATCCGCCAAGGACCTGAACCTCCAGCTTGGGAGCCGTGCATCCGTTCAGAACACCGGCCACACAGACCGCGCAGCAGCCGGTGCCGCAGGCCAGGGTCTCGCCGGAGCCGCGCTCCCAGACACGCATTTTCACATGCTCCGGATCAATGATCTGGACAAATTCTGTATTCGTGCGGTTGGGGAAACGGCTGTGATTTTCAAAGAGAGGGCCGATCGTCTCGATCTGCAGATCGTCCGTGCTGTCAATGTACACAACTGCATGGGGATTGCCCATGGAGACACAGGTCATCTCATAGTCTCCGTCGGACTCCCCGTACTCTCCGATCCCCTCGATGGGAATATGGATGGATTCCGCCACAACGGGGGAAGAATCCGCCTCAACCGGTATGCTCTGCGCGTCAAGGATGGGTTCTCCCATGTTGACACGGACCGATGTGACCACTTCCCTGTCGTCAATCTCTTCTGTAAAAAGGGTCAGATATTTGACCTTGCCGAAGCTCTCGACCGTGATCTCCTTCTCCCGGGTCATCCCCTTGTCATAGACAAATTTGCCCACGCAGCGGATGCCGTTGCCGCACATCTCTCCGCGTGTGCCGTCCGCGTTCCACATCTCCATTTCAAAATCAGCGATCTGAGAGGGATTGATGAAGATCACGCCGTCTCCGCCGATGCCGAAGTGGCGGTCGCTGAGTCTCTTTATGATCTCCGGCTTCTGTGCCGGGTCAAGCGGAAAATCAAATCCGCTGATATACACGTAATCGTTGCCGCATCCTTCCATCTTGGTAAAACGGACTTCCATTCTTCTTTCCTCTCCTCTTCTCTCTTTTTTTGTAACTATAGTGCTCTTATAAAAAAGCCGCCGCACCAATGGCGGGGCGTCATAAAACAGT
>DGRU01000149.1 GCA_002390025.1 Lachnospiraceae bacterium UBA4380 | reverse complement strand
TCTCAAGATTTCTGACCGTAACCTGGACGGAACCCATATGTCCGGGCATTCCTTTTCCCTTGAAAACTCTGCTGGGATCGGAACTGGAACCATTGGAACCCTGATGACGATGGAACTTGGAGCCGTGTCCCATGGGGCCTCTGTGCTGGCCGTGACGCTTGATGGCGCCCTGGAAGCCTTTGCCCTTGGTAACTGCGGTAGCGTCGATCTTGTCGCCTTCTGCGAAGATGTCGGCTTTGATCTCATCGCCCAGTTTGTATTCGGAAGCATTCTCGAAGAGGAACTCGCGAACGTGCTTCTTCACGGAAACGCCGGCCTTGTCGAAGTGGCCCTTCATGGCCTTGCCCACGCCGTGGCGGTGAGCGACTTCCTTCTTGCCGTTCTTGTCAACAGTGGTGATGCGCTCTTTTGCATCGCCGTAGCCGACCTGAACTGCTTCGTAGCCGTCATTCTCGATTGTCTTGATCTGTGTGACTACGCAGGGGCCAGCCTCGAGGACTGTTACAGGAATCAGAGTGCCGTCTTCCTGGAAGACCTGGGTCATACCGATCTTGGTTGCCATAATAGCTTTCTTCATGTTTACCTCTTTTCTGCCGCTTGCTCTTCCGCGGCGAAATATTCTACAGCGGACATCGGCTCGTCCTGGCGGCTGTCACGCACTGGCATCCTGCATGAGCCGTTCTTTCTATATAAGAAGTAACCTGTGCATTTCCTTCCGTTTCATACGTTTTTTACGGACAGGACGTTGGGATCTTCTCGCTTCTCTCTCAGACGGTCTGCTGTCTGACCGCCCGGGGGGACGGGCTGCTCCCGCACCGGACCTTTGTCCCGGCGGGGATGTCATACTAGTAGAGGTTGTGTTTCGCCGAACCGACTGGCCATTGATCTCCGGTCCGGCAGCGTATCACTAACTGCACACGGAGAGTGCAGCAGCATGCTGTTTCTTACACAGAATTATTTGGTCTTCATCTTGATGTCGATGTAGACGCCTGCGGGCATTTCCAGTCTCTGGAGTGCATCAACAGTCTTCTGTGTGGGGGTGATGATGTCGATCAGGCGCTTATGTGTGCGCTGCTCGAACTGCTCACGAGAATCTTTATACTTATGAACAGCACGGAGGATTGTGATAACCTCTTTCTTGGTGGGAAGCGGAACGGGGCCGCTCACCTGTGAGCCGTTCTTCTTAACAGTCTCGATGATCTTCTTCGCGGATGCATCCACGAGCTCGTGATCATATGCCTTCAATGTGATTCTCATAACCTGATTTGCCATAAAAAAAGTCGCCTCCTTTTCGCACTTTTTGGTAAGTACGACAAGCGGTGACTGTACACTTTCCCGTGTGTGTCGCGGTCTCTCAAAAATAAAAACCGTGTTCTCACACGTCGTTTCTGCCTCGCGCAGCTCAGCTGCTTATGCAGACCTTCATTGGTACAGTGACTTGTCGTCAGATTTTCGAGCCCTCTCCAAATGGCTCCTGAAGAGTGCTCCAGACATTCGCTCCACGGAAAACCTGCCATCTCTGGCAGCAACCTCACGCTTCACAGCTATCATGTCACAGCAATAAGGATAATATCACGAGTCACCAACTTGCGCAAGCGGTTTTTTTGTCAAATATTAAGTTTTTTTTAATTTTCTGTATTTCTGTCAATACAATTCCTTTTCCCGGCTCAGGGCCGGACCGCGGCGCGGTTTTTTGCTGCAAGCCTTTGCGATACCGGAATCGGACACCGGACCGGACACGGTCTCTTTTAAGAGGGAAGGCCGGAGCGAACCCGCTCCGGCCTCTTTCTCTGGATATTCATGCCGTCTGAAGAGAAACGGTCATTAGAAGGATCACTTCTTATTTACTTCATCAAACTTCTTGGTGATCACAGGTGAGGGCTCCTTGGTTGCCAGGCTGACAACGATATCAGCGATCAGGGCAATGATGAATGCGGGGAGCAGCTCATAGATGGCAAAAGCGCCGCCCAGGCGGGCAATGCCGAACTTCCATACGAAAATCATGACGCCGCCGCAGATGAGGCCTGCCATGGCACCCTTGCGGTTGGATCTGCGCCAGAAGAGGGCCAGCAGCATGGTGGGTCCGAATGTAGCGCCGAAACCGGCCCATGCGAAGGAGACAACACGGAAGACGGAGCTGTTGGGATTCCAGGCCAGGATGATGGCGACAGCTGCGATCGCGATAACGGTCGCACGGGCTGCGATCATCTTGCCCTGCTGGGAGAGCTTAATACGTCCGAATCCCTGCATGAGGTCCTCGGAAACACTCGATGCAGCAGCAAGGAGCTGGGAATCCGCTGTGGACATGGTCGCCGCCAGGATACCTGCCAGGATGACACCTGCTGCCAGAGCGAAGATAAAGCCGTGCTGGCTCATGAGATTGGCCATCTGGATGATGATCGTCTCGGATTCAGAGGAACTGCCGTTGAGCATGGGGATATGTCCCGCAACAGAGACGCTGTAGCCGATGATGCCGATGAGGATGGCAATGCACATGGAGACAGCGGCCCATACGGAAGCGATTCTTCTGGAAATGACCAGCTCTTTTTCATTGCGGATCGCCATGAAGCGGAGCAGGATGTGGGGCATACCGAAATATCCCAGGCCCCATGCCAGTGTGGAGACTATACTCAGGAAACCGTAGCTGGATGCGGAATTGGATGCCGCATCGTAACCCTGCGTGATATTGAGATATCCGGGGAGGGCTTTTGCATTCTGCATGACAACATCCATGCCGCCGGCCTTGTCAATGCCGAAGAAGACAATGATGACCAGGGCGATGGTCATGAAGATACTCTGAACAAGGTCAGTGGTGGAAACGGCAAGGAACCCGCCCATGGTGGTGTAGGCCACGATGATGACTGCGCCGATGATCATGGCCAGATGATACTCGATGCCGAAGAGGCTGTTGAACAGTGTGCCGACCGCCTTGAAGCCGGATGCAGTGTAGGGAACAAAGAAAATGATGATGATCAGGGCCGCGATCAGGGAAAGGGTGTTCTCGCGGTCATTGTAGCGGCGGGAATAGAAATCCGGAATTGTGAAGGCGCCAAGCTTCTCCGAATAACGGCGAAGACGTCTTGCGACAAACAAAAAGTTCAGATAGGTGCCGACCGCGAGACCAATCGCAGTCCAGCCAACTTCCGCCACACCTGCCAGGTAGGCAAGTCCGGGAAGGCCCATCAGCAGGTAGCTGCTCATGTCAGATGCCTCGGCGCTCATGGCTGTGACCAGGGGGCCCAGAGACCTTCCGCCGATATAGAAGCCGTCCGATGTGTCAGCAGCGCCCGCGCGGTTGAAAATGACACCGATCAGGAGCATGCCGAACAGATATGCCACAATTGTGACAACAATGATAATCTGTGCACTTGTCATAACAATTTCCTCCTTTATGATAGCGCAGCAGTCTCAGTCAAAAGAGCAGTCTCCCCCTTCCTCACGTATATTTACGCGGATCAGTATCAACTATGCTTTTTCACTTTATCACTGCAACGCAGATATCGTATCGATTTTACCACAAGAAAGCATTGAAAGAAAGATAATTATTTACTTTTTTGCCCCCAGAGGTTAGACTGTTACAATACAAACCCACCGGAAACACCAGGTGTTTTCACGCGCTCCCGCGTGAAAATCCATGTATGAATATAAGTATAGTTATAATAGAAAGGAAAGATCATTCTCAATGTGGATTGCCGATCAATGGAAAGACTATGAAGTCCTCGATACATCAAGGGGAGAAAAGCTGGAGCGATGGGGTGAATACCGTCTGATTCGTCCGGACCCCCAGGTCATCTGGGACACCCCCCGGGACAGGATCTGGCGCCGTCCCAACGCACACTACCACCGCAGCAAAAAAGGCGGCGGCGAGTGGGAGTTTTTTGACCTTCCGGATGACTGGTGCATCCATTACAGAGACCTGACCTTCCGGCTCAAGCCCTTCAGCTTCAAGCACACCGGCCTTTTCCCCGAACAGGCGGTCAACTGGGACTGGTTCTCGGAGCTCATCCGCGAACGCACCGCTTCCGGAAAAAAAGTCCGGGTCCTGAACCTCTTCGCCTACACCGGCGGGGCGACTGCCGCAGCAGCCGCAGCAGGAGCGGAAGTCACACATGTGGACGCCTCCAAAGGCATGGTCGGCTGGGCCAGAGAAAACGCCCAGCTCTCAGGCCTGGGCGAGGCGCACATCCGCTGGCTTGTAGACGACTGCGGAAAGTTTGTGGAGCGTGAAATCCGCAGGGGCAACCACTACGATGCGATCATCATGGATCCCCCCTCCTACGGCAGGGGTCCCAAGGGCGAGATCTGGAAAATAGAGGACAGTATTTTCCCCTTCCTGCAGCGCTGTGCCCTACTCCTCTCGGATACCCCCCTCTTCATGCTGGTAAACTCCTACACCACCGGACTGCAGCCCGCCGTACTGAGTTACATGCTGCACACTGTTCTGGACAGCAGGTACAAGGGGACCGTGGAGGCAGGTGAAGTGGGACTCCCCGTCTCTTCCAATGGACTGGTCCTCCCCTGCGGCGCCGCCGGCAGATGGGTAGCCTTATAAAGAATCCTGATCAGATACCATAATGTCAGGTACAAAGGATCAGGTAAAGAGGACAAATACACGAGTCCTGATACAAAAGATCAGACAAAAAGGACAAATACACGAGTCCTGATACAAAAGATCAGACAAAAAGGACAAATACACGAGTCCTGATAGAAAAAAGTTAACGCCAAAACAGGCCGTGCCCTTTTCGAGGGCGCGGCCTGTTGCTGTTTCTTCTATATATAATATATACTAAATATACTTTATATATACTTCCTGTTCCTTTTTATCACAATATACTGATTTATTTCCGGCTTCCGCACTGTTTTTCTCTGCATCAGTGCCACTCGGACATGACGCGGTCTCCCTCTTCATTGAGCTCAATGCGGTCCCGGATCTGCAGCATACGGCGGTCGAGCTGGTTGATCAGGTCGGCGCTGTAACGCAGCTCTTCGACAATAGATTCCGCATTCCGGATCTCGCGCTTGTACTTCATCTTGTGCTCCACGCTGGCCCAGAAATCCATAGCGATCGTGCGGAACTGCAGTTCAACACGCATGTACTTCTTTTCCTGCATGAGGTAGATCGGCACTTCCAGTATCAGATGCAGGCTCCTGTATCCGTTGGGCTTGGGGTGCGCAATGTAGTCCTTTTCCTGGATGATGCGGACATCGTCCTGGGAGGCAAGGCTGTCGCGGATACTGTAAATATCATCGATGAAGGAACAGATGACCCGCAGGCCCGCCACATCGGTCAGATATTTTTCAATATTTTCAACGGAAAAAGGGATCCTGCGGTGCTTGAGTTTCTCATAGATGCTCACAGGCTTTTTGAGCCGGCTCTTGATCGACTCAAACGGATTGCGGTTTTTCTTGAGGCTCACCTCGCGGTTCAGGACCTCAAGCTTGGTGCGCACTTCTACGAGAGCGCAGTCATAATACATCATGAGGATTTCAAAAGCTTCGTGCTGTCCCGTCAGCTGCAGGACACGGTCAATGTCCTCCTGAGACATTTGCTTGGTCTCCAGATGGCGGATCCTGACACGCTCCGTGCCGGGATAGTCAAAAGGATTGATCTCCTCTACAGGTCTCTGCTGATCCTGTCCGGCAGCAGATGGATCTGTCTTTCCTGCTGTCTCAGAGACAGGTTCTGTTTTAGCAGCCTGGTTCTCCATTTTCCCTCCTATCACGTCCTTGGTTTTCCTTTCGCAGGCAGTCTGGCCTTCAAAATACAAAGGCAAAGGCACACCGTCCTGCGAACGGCACAGCGCCCTGCAGGTTCCCAAGAGCCGTGCGGCAGCATCCCTCTGCACACAGCCCGATTCCCGCTTTCGACTGCAGTGTCCCTCTTATCTCAGGGCACGCAGCAGCGCGCTGTCTGTCATAAAATCATTTGCATCATAGAGATACAGAATTTTCGTAGCTTCGTATTCCTTCGCAAGCCCGGCCACAGTCCTGGTACACTTTGAAGGATGCATCAGTATGATGTGTTCAAACGAAGATACAAAGAGCGGCACGATGCTGTCCGCAGTCCTGTCTCCCACAACAAGAAGCGTCTCACCGTTAATTGCTGTGGTGTGGATCTGGGTCAGGGCCTTTCCGCCCCCGAAAAAAACATCGTACGGCGAAGAGCCCGCAGCAGCTGCCGAGTCATACAGGGAACCGCTCCGTTTCCCGCTTCGGCCGTTGATACAGTAATAATACGCCTCGTTCTCAGGAACATAGACTTCCAGGCGCTCTCCCTGTCTGTCCAGTATATGCAGGGCCGGGAGCCTGTCAGCCGCCAGTCCTCCGATCAATGTGTTGGAGAGCAGATAGCACTTGTCCCTGCCCTCGGGAATTTTGACCCCCATTGCGGTCATGGCAGCTCTTGCCGCATAGCGGCTTCCCCACCCGGTCAGATAAATATCCGAGTCATAATAGAGATTTTCCCCGGAATGTCCGGAAAGTTCCTCCGCAAGATCGATCCATTGCAGACTCTGAGGCATTTTGCTTCGGATCTGGGCAAGATCAGCCTTCTGGTCACGAATCTGCGCATTCTCCGGAAGATCTTCCGGCTGAATACATGCCGCTGCCGGGACAAGCATCATATACTGCTTAATACCGGGAAACTTTTCCGCCAGGCCTTTTACTCCTGAAGAGACAAGATCCGTTTTTTCAGGATCAGGTTCCGCAGGCGCCTGCAGCATTCTGCCGTTTTCACATCGATAGATGCCGTGCCGGTAGTCCCTGCTTATATCCTTGTACAGCAAAAATATGCCTGCAGCGATCAAAGCCGCACAGAGCAGAACAACCGGGATCCTTCCGCCCTTTGCGCTGCTCTTCTGTTCCGGATCGGACATCTCTTCCCCGCCCGCTCCGACATAGTCCTCTTCTTCATAGACAGATTCTGTACGTGCGGACCGGTTTGCGGCGGGATCCTTCATTCTCTTTTTTTTGCCTTGTACTGCAGCGTCGGAATTCTGCCTCCGCCCTGCAGTATGATTCTCAAAAGCCATATTGATATCCTAAAACTGACTGACAGATACCAGCCCGGAATCTTTTGACACCGCACCTCTTAAATGCGGCCTCAAAACGTTAGTACACCGTTTTTGCGGTCAAAAACAGCCAGCAGCTGGTTTTCTGCCCAGTACCTGTAAAAATCAGGCTGCATATGTACACCGTCGGAATCATACAGATCCATGTGTTCTTCGATCATAGAAGCATTATCAATAAATGCAAATTTCTCCCGTTCGCACATCCGGCGCACAGCTTCACTGTATTCAGGGAGTCCCTGCCAGATAGGATAAGCCTGCTCAGCATCTCCGCGCGCAGGAATGATCGAATTGACATAGATCTCCGCATCCGGAAGTTCTCTCTGCAGTTCATGGAGCTTTTCCGAGAAGGCAGACGCATATTCCTCTGCGGTAGGCCAGAAGCCCATCCCGATATCATTGATGCCGTAGCTGATAAAAATATATTTGGGCGACAATGACTTGATCGTGTCCATTCTGTCGGTAATGGAATTGATCGTATCTCCTGCGTCGGCAAGCACCCTGTCTGAGGGCAGCAGGCCGAACACATCAAATCCCACTACACGGGAGTCCCCCAGAAAGACAAAGTCATCAAAGGCTTCCCAAACATGGTTTCCCTCCAGACTCTCCCGGTATTCCTCCCGTTTTAATCTGTAGGCTTCTCTCTCCAGCTCCTTCTCATGCTCTTTCTGCGCCTCGGAGATCATGTATTCCATCTCAACAGGCGTGCGCGCATCCAGCGAAGCCAGATAGGCATGTCCGTTTTCAAGTTCTGTCGTCACATGATCGAAGGCAGGCTTTTCCTCTTCTGAACCTGCAGCGGCGGCGGTTGCACCATCGACTGCAGCCGGTCTGCCACCGGCATCAGCAGACAATCCGTCCGCAGATAGTCCGTCAGGAGATGATCCGTCAGAAGGAAGTCCGTCGGGAGCTAATCCGTCAGAAGAAAGTCCGTCAGCAGAAAATCCATCAGAAGAGAGACCGTCTGCAGACTCTCCGGCCTTCGATGATCCGTTCAGGACACCCTGATTCCCTTCCTCCCCTGCGGAAGATAAGGGAAGCGGGTCTGCATTTTCCTGTGCAGTCGAACCGGCCGCCGAACCTGTCTCTGTCCGGGAGACCTGTTCTGCAGCTTCCTTCTCTGCCCTGCCTGAGGCAAGCCTGCCTGCAGCCAGACGAATTCCGGCGACGGCAGCAGCCAGTATGATAATCAAAATGACCAGGCGGACGATACCGCCCATACGTTTCCTGTTTTTCATTAGCACTAGCGAATACGGAAGTCTTTCCGAAAAAAGCCCCGCCGCGTTTAAGCGACGGGGCCTTTAGATCATATTCAGCCTGTCATCCATAGGATGACCGATTGATCAGTCCTTAAATTCTATTCAGATTAGTCAAGAACGGAAGCAACACG
>DGRU01000063.1:1713-7761 GCA_002390025.1 Lachnospiraceae bacterium UBA4380 | reverse complement strand
GGATTTTCCGGCTCCGTTCTCACCGCAGATGACGTGTACTTTCCCAGGTCTTACCTGGAGATTGACGCCGTCCAGAGCGCGCACGCCGGGAAATTCCTTGACGACGCCCTTCATCTCCAGGACGAATTCGTTTTGCGCATTGCTCATATAAGCTACCCCCTATTAAAAAAAATGATTGTTGATGTCATTCCGTCCCTATTGGTAAAAAACTCTCGGAGTTTGCTTTTGAATAAACTGTCAGCTTATCTTCTGAGATTAGTCACATCAGCGGCAGAAATCAGTTGCTTTAGCAGCTGAAATCAATCGCTTTAGCGGCTGAGATCGGTCGTATTAGCGTCTGAGATTAGTCGTATTAGCGTCTGAGATCAGTCGTGTTATCGACTGATTGTGGCCTTGAGGGCTTCGATGGAGGTCTCGAGACCCGCCTCGACGCTCATGGTCAGGTCTTCCATTTCGAGGGAGACATAGCCGTTGTATCCATTCATGCGGCAGACGGAGAAGAACTCTTTCCACCACTGCAGATCTCTGCCGCAGCCGACCGCAACGTAATTCCAGTTGCGCTGTGCGCTGCACTCAACAGGAAGGTTCTCAAGGATTCCGTCGATGTTGGCGTTATGCTTCTCGATGCGGGCGTCCTTACCGTGGACATAGAAGATCTTCCCGCCCAGTGCCCATGCGGCTTCGATGGGCTCAGCCCCCTGGATCATCAGGTGAGAAGGATCCAGGTTGAGACCCAGGACATCGGAATCTTCGCCTACTGCTTCGCAGAGCTGGTTGAAGGTGCGGACATTGTGGACCAGAGCGCCGGGGAATTCCTCGATGGCGATCTTTTTGACGCCTGCTTCCTTGGCTATGCGGCAGGTCTCTTTCCACCACTCGCCGGCGACATTCCACTGGTACTTGACGCCTTCCGCCATGTAATTGAAGCCGTCATACTCCGGCCAGGAAATGGTGGAGACGAACCAGTTGGGGGTCTTGTCGCCGGGGGCGCCTGCGGGAAGTCCGGACATGGTAACTACTGTGTCGACGCCCATCTTGCCGGCCAGTACCATGGTGTCGCGCATGGTCTTGGAATGCGCATGGCCCATGGGGGTGTCGATCAGGGGGTTGCCGGAGCAGTTGAGGGCGGAGATGGCAAGGCCTCTCTTTGTGATCTCGGCCAGGAAGGCCTCGCGCTTTGCATCATCATTGATGAGCTCCTCAGCGGAAGGGATGAAATTGCAGCCGCCCCAGCCGCCTGCGGTCATCTCGATGGCATCCAGGCCGTAGGCGACGACCTTGTCGAGCATTTCTGTAAAGGGTATCTTGCCGAAAACATCTGTGCAGATGGAGAGTTTCATGGATAGGGTCTCCTTTCTGATTATGGGGAGGGTACAGCCGGGGACGGGGATCCCCGGCTGAGGGGGTAAATCGGCTGCTCTCATCAGGGTGTGAGCAGGCGGTTTTTACAGGGATTACAGTATGAACAGATGATTGTATGGATTTGCTGTTCAGAATCGATTGATCAGTATTCTGCGGATTATTTATAGAATTCAGGAGTTTCTTCGAAGGGGATCTCCACGATGGTCTGTGTATCGCGGGCTCTGGAGGCTGCTGCTGCAGTGACCTGACCCAGGTAGCCGTCCCAGGAGGTGGGTCCGTCGACGCGGCCTTCCTTGGTGGCGTTGATCCAGGACTGGAATTCGGTGTTGTATGCCTCGACGAATCTTGTGGACCAGTCTTTATGGATTGCAATGCCCTTGGTGGCATTGGCGGTAACGGTGATATTTGCAGGTTCAGGGAGATTGAGGACAGCGTCTTCGCAGACGACTTCGCACTTGATCTCGTAGTTGTTGCCGTTGTTGACGAATGCCTCAACATCGATGCGGACACCGGAGCGGGTCGTGAGGATCATGATCTGCGGATCGCGGAGCTTGGCATGTGTCCGGCGGGTATCCTTTGCGAAGCGGACCTCTGCGGTCGCGTAGTTCTCGCCGAGCAGCCAGCGAAGAACATCGATCTCATGGATCATGGAGTTCTCAACTGCCATGGGGGTGTCGTAGCTCTCCGGAACGCTGGGATTGCGGTGTGCGCAGTGCAGAAGGAGGGGCTCGCCGTACTTGCGGGTCTCAATCGCTTCCTTGAGCTGCTTGTATCCGGGATCATAGCGGCGCATGAATCCGACCTGGACCAGCTTTTTGCCGCCGGCCATCTCGGCATCGACGATGCGTTTGCAGGCGTCTGCCTTGGGAGCCAGAGGCTTCTCGCAGAAGATGTACTTGCCTGCCGCGATTGCGGCGAGTACGAACTGCTCGTGGAACTGGTCGGCAGTTGTGTTGATGATGGCGTCGATGTCGGGATCATTGATCATCTCGATGGGATCTGCGTAGCCTTTCAGTCCCATTTTCTGTGCTACGGAAAGCCCGAATTCACTTGCGGGATCCGCGCAGGCGACCACCTTGCCTCCCTGAAGCTTGTTGTTGATGCGGTCGATGTGTGTGCGGCCGATCGCGCCTGTTCCGATGAGTCCGATTCTCAGTTCTGCCATGATTGTTTTCCCCTTTCTGCAGGTATTGGATAGGTTATGGTTTCAAAATGTCCGAGCTTGTTTTGATGTTCAAAAAAATAAACGAATATACGTTAATTCCATTAGCCTCTGACTGCGGTAACGAGTACGAAATCGTAAACTTAAGATATCGGTATCGTTGTTAACGAGTACGTACTCGTTAAATATAAAATAGACTGTATATCGACAAATTGCAAGAGCTATTTTTGATATTTTTTATTTTTGTGACAATTGGATAAAAACGCAGTGGGGAATTTGTGAAATACTAACGAGTACGTACTCGTTAAAAGCGCGATTATTGCCCGGAACCCGACCGTGAGCCTGTGCGCAGCCTGAAGGATGCAGGCAGGAAACCTGAAAACAAACAGAGTCACAGTGTACTGCAGATCTGCATTTACTTTTTTAATCACCTTATATTAAAAGCGTTTATATAAAGAGTGGCTGGTATACAGTTCAAGCTCAAATTACTTTTTTATCAAGAGTGACTGGCAGACAGGTCAAGCTTAAATTACTTTTTTATAAAGAGTGGCTGGCAAACAGCTCAGGCAGTCGGAAAATATGGTATCATGAACACAAGTGTGTTGACGATTTCCGAAAGCCGAAAGCTCAAGGAAATACTGCTAAATACGACATAAACATGTAAGAATGACCCGAAGAAGGAGGCCCATAAATGCTTGTTAACCTGAAGGAAATCCTTGCGATCGCGGAAGAAAGAAAATGTGCGGTCGGTGCTTTCAATACGCCCAACCTGGAATGTCTGCTGGCTGTGATCGACGCGGCTCAGAAGCTGGGTACGCCTGTGATCATCTCCCACGCGGAGCTGCACGAGAGTATTTCTCCGCTCGAAAAGATCGGTCCTGTAATGGTGCAGGCCGCAGAGAAGGCCGGCGTGCCGGTCTGCGTTCAACTCGATCACGGCGAGACTCTCGAATACATCGAGAGGTCTCTGGAGATCGGATTTACCGGCATCATGTACGACGGGAGCCTTCTTCCCTATGAAGAGAACCTCGCGAATACAAAGAAAGCAGTGGCAATGGCCAGGAACTTCAATGCCGGCGTTGAGGCGGAGCTCGGGGCAATGCCCTCCCGAGAGGGAGGCGCGGCGGCTTCGGGACCCGTATATACCGATCCGGCGCAGGCGGTGGAGTTTTGTAGGGAGACAGGGATCGATGCGCTCGCGCCCAGCTTTGGCACGGCACACGGCATCTACAAAGCAAAACCCATGCTTGACCTGGAGAGAGTGCGCATCATTTCAGAGAAGACGGGCCTGCCCCTTGTCATGCACGGCGGGAGCGGTGTTTCGGCGGAAGATTACCGCAGAGCGATCAGGGCAGGCATTCGCAAGATCAATTACTACACCTATATGTCCAATGCAGGAACCCGGGCGGTTCAGGAACTTCTGGCAAAGGAAGATGTGACTTTCTTCCACGACCTCGCATTTGCGGCACAGAAAGCAATGCAGGCGGACGCGGAGAAGGCCATGACTGTGTTTATGTGAGGGACAGGGGACGGTTCGGGGAGGACACAGAACCGTCCCCTGTCTCCTCCCTGTCTTCTCCCGGACCGTCCCCTTCAACCCGCGGAGGGAGAGCAATGCAGACAAAAGCAATCTTGTTTGACCTTGACGGGGTCATTTTGGACTCGGAGAAAGAATACAGGCGGTTCTGGATGCAGGCGGCAGAGGAGCTCGGTCATCCTCTCAAGGAAGACGTCGTTCTCCGGCTCAGGAGCTGCGACTCTTCGATCGCCCGCAGGATCGTTGATGAAGCCGCGGGCGAGGAAGGTGCCTATGACCGGATTCGGGCACGGCGCAAAATTCTGATGAAGGAGTTCCTGACAGAGCACACCTATGAACTCAAGCCCGGTGTAAAAGCTTTTCTTGAAAAGAGCAGAGAATTACCGGTCAGGAAAGTCATCGTGACTTCCTCAAGACCGGAGGAAAAAATGCCGGAGCTGGAAAGACTGGGGATTGGACACTATTTTGACGGCTTTGTGTCGGTAAAAGAGGTGAAGCGGGGCAAGCCCTTTCCTGATGTCTATCTCTTTGCCTGCAGGAAGCTGGGGCTGGACCCCGGCGAGTGCCTGGCAATCGAGGATTCGCCGAACGGGGTCAGGAGCGCCTATGGCGCAGGAGTAAAGGTGGTCATGGTTCCGGACCTGACCGGACCGACCGATGAGCTGCGCCGGATGTGCCTGGTGGCTGACAGGATCGAGGAGGTCATGGAATTTTTAAAAAAGGAGAATGACACAGAATGAAGAAGATATTGACGATCGGATACTATGGAAACGGAAAGAGCACCAACAGATACCATATTCCCTTCCTGATGAGGAGAAAGGACAGGATCCGGGTCAAGACCATTTATGCCCGCCGTCTGCGGGATGACTGGGCCAAGTGGGAAGGCGTTTATTACACTGATAACGTGGAAGAGCTGTTGCAGGATCCGGAGATCGATGTCATTGTCGTCACCACGCCTCCACAGGCCCATGCCATGGCAGCCAGACAGATCATCGAGGCAGGGAAAAATGTCGTCGTCGAGAAACCCTTTACCCACAGTGCAGAGGAGGCACAGGCCCTGTTTGATCTGGCAAGGGAAAAGGGCGTGAAGATTCAGTGCTACCAGAACCGGCGCTTTGACAGCGATTTTCTGACCGTCCAGAAGGTCATTGAGTCCGGAAAACTCGGGGAGATTACCGAGGTGGAAATGAGCTTTGACTACTACCGGCCGGAGGTTCCGGAGAAGGCCGCAGAATATGTCAGAGCCGACTCCTTTGTCTACAGCCATGCCTGCCACACAGTAGATCAGGTGCTCTCTTATTTCGGTATTCCGGATTCTCACCACTATGATGTCCGTCAGATGCTGGGACAGGGACGGATGAACGACTATTTTGATCTGGACCTCTATTACGAAAAAGGGACAGATAAATTCGACGTTATGCCCGGCGGACTCAAGGTATCCGTAAAATCCAGTTACTTCCGCGCCAAGGAGCGTCCCAGCTTTGTCGTTTACGGACGCAGGGGAGTGTTTGTAAAAGCGCAGAAGGATCGGCAGGAAGCGGACCTGAAGAAGTTCTATCTTCCCGATCATGCCGATTTCGGTCTCGATACTCCCGACGATTACGGCATCCTGTCCTTCTACGATGAGAACGGCCGCTATCAGGAGTGCAAAGTGGAGTCAGTGCCCGGCGATTATGGGATCTATTATGACCATCTCTACGAGACGATCCTGAACGGGGCTGCCCCGCTGGTGAGTGAGGAGCAGACCATGACCCAGATGCGGATCCTGGAGGAGGCCACGGCAGAGCTTTTTTAAGAATAAAGCCCGGGATTCAATGTTCGAAGCAAAACAGGGACTTGTAATCCAGCTTATTGGAAAGTGATCGACAGACAATCGGGAGTCGGAAAAATGAACTTAAGCACAAAATACCAGGCTCGGGCAGAAAATCTTTTAAATACCGGTATCAAACCTGTTGTACTGGAGCAGATCCGCTGTCACGCGAAAAAG
>DGRU01000063.1:0-1596 GCA_002390025.1 Lachnospiraceae bacterium UBA4380 | reverse complement strand
AGGGACAGTGACATTGATCTGGCTGTCTCCGGCGGAAACGCAGATCTTTTCCGGCTTTCGGTGGAAGAGGAGACAGACACACTCCTGACATATGATGTTGTGGATCTTGATCATATCGTCAGCGCAGAGCTCTTGGATGTGATCCGGAAAGAAGGTATTGTTCTTTATGAAGAAGTTTGAAAATTATCAAAGCAACCTGGCTGTGCTCAGTCGTGCCGGGGAGCAGGATTTAAGCAATGAGTTTATCATTAGCGGTATTATTGATAAATTTTCTCTGCAGTTTGAGCTTGGCTGGAAAGTGCTGAAAGAGCTGCTCCGTTATGAGGGCGTAGCTGTAGCAGCCACAGGTTCTCCCCGGGAAATCCTGAAAGCTGCATACAGGTTTTACCCTTGTATGGATGAAGATATCTGGTTGGGTATGTTGGCACAGAGAAATAATATGGCGCATATGTATGATGGCGCGGCAGCGGCTGCGCTTGCAGGCAGGGTAATCAACGAGTTTATACCTGCTTTCCAGGAACTTGAGAAAAGCATCGAAGCGAAATACCATGGTGTTCTGGAGGAACTGGCGTAATGATAATCTAATGACAATTTAATAGCACTGGTCCAGATAATCCAAAGAATCCAGAAAAACTCCTGACAACCGATGCTGGAGCATGTGATATGCTCCTCGCCGGAAGTCAGGAGTTTTTTTCATCATCGCGCAAGACTCGTGAGCGAGTCATGAATTATAGCGGAAACGCAACGGCATCGCGGTAGAGCTGTTTCAAGATGTTGATAAAGGAGGTCACACTTGGTCTGCTGTCGGCCTTGTGGGTGCAGAGGACGCAGGAGAAGGATTCTTTGCAGTCAAAGGGAATCCATGCGAACTGGCCGCTGTGGTCATTGAGAAAACCGGGCGCAAGACAGATCCCTCTGCCGGAGGCTACATTGGTGAGTGTTGTGTCGTGATCGGGGCTGTTGAAATACCGGATCCTGCCGGAACTGATCAACCGGTGCTGGACAGACTTCAGGGCAGGAGGGGATCCTCCGCCTACCATCAGCGTGCGTCCGTAGAGATCGGCTTCCTGAATGAGGTTTTTCTGGGTGAGCGGATCGTTGCGGTCCGCAATCAGATAAATGCGGCTTTCAAACAGACTATGTACAGAGATGCCGGGGATCTGCCGGGTCTGCTCTTTCAGCGCAAACAGGATATCCGCTTCATTTTTCAGGAAGGACTCTACACCGTTTTCGTACTGAAATAAGGGAGTGATCTGCACATCCGGATTTGTTTCACTGAACAGCCGTATGGCCTCGGGGAGAAAACAGACGGCCTGCCGGACCATCAGACTGATGGAGATATTATCCTGGTATTTTGCGCTGAAATTCTGGCCCTGCTCAATGGCACGCTTGAGATCTTCCCGCATACCTGCAAGGAAGGAAACAAACTGCGCTCCGGCAGGGGTCAGTGCCGCCCCCTTCCCGCTCCGCTCAAAGATTGCAAAGCCGATTTCCTCCTCCAGCAGCCTGATCTGATAGGAGAAGGTCGGCTGGCTGACAAACAGATTATCCGCCGCGCGGCTGAAATTCAGAGTATGGGCAAGTTCGATGCAGTAG
>DGRU01000104.1 GCA_002390025.1 Lachnospiraceae bacterium UBA4380 | reverse complement strand
TCCTGCTCGCAGTCGTCTTCTCCATCGGCATGTATGCCGCATAAATCCAATTCAACAGATCAACGCATACGGGCAAGATTGACGCACACGTATTGGTTCTGAGCCGGACACAGTTCACTGTTGCAATTTCACCAGCCCCCTGTAATAGTGAAAGCTGATCCGCTTCAGTTCATAGAGGAAAGCCCCTGTGCAGTACTCCCTCTTTTAAAGATGGAATGCCGCACAGGGGCTTTTTTTACTGTAAGTCTGTAAATCTGTAAGTCTGTCAATCCGGCAGTCTGTCAGTCATCTCTTCCGGCCGTAGGACTGCTCTTCCGATGCCTTAAAGTTGTAAACCGGTCTCATCACATCAATGATCTCTACCGTATCTCCGATCACACCGATGATGTCCTCCAGAGACTTGTAGGCCATAGGCGACTCATCGATCGTATTCAGGTTCACGGAAGTCGTGTAGATGCCCTTCATGGCCTCCCGATAAGCCTCCAGGCTGAGCTGCTTCTTCGCGGCAGTCCTGGACAGGACCCTGCCTGCCCCGTGGGGTGCGGAGTAGTTCCATTCCGGGCTGCCCTTGCCGACCGCAAGCACACTTCCGTCACGCATATTGATGGGAATCAAAACCTTCTCTCCGGCGTGGGCTGCGATTGCGCCCTTGCGCAGGATCATTTCCTCTGTATCAATGTAGTTGTGAATCGTGTGGAAGGCCTCTCCGGCGGTCAGGCCTGCGCGCTCCACAAGGATTTCCGCCATCAGTTCCCGGCTGCGGCGGGCAAATTCCTGGCAGATCCTGACGTCGTGCATGTAATCTTCAAAGTCCCGGCCATAGAGCCAGCAGAGATCCTCTGGAATATCTCCTCCTGCCTTTCTCTCTCTGGAGGCAATTTCCTTGAGGGCAGCCGGAATCTCCTTTGTGCGTCCCTGCTCCTTGCAGGTCCGGATGACTTCTTCACGCTCACGATCGAAGTCCTCTGTGACAGCTGCCCTGTGCAGGCCGACGGCAGTCTGCTGGTAATGCTTTGCGACCTGGAGTCCGAGATTACGGCTGCCGCTGTGGACCACGAGATACTTTGTACCGTCAGCGGCCTCATCAATTTCTATGAAATGATTGCCGCCGCCCAGGGTTCCAAGGCTTCTCTTCAACCGGTCTGTATCCCTGAGAATGTCATGGCAGCGGAGCTGCCGCAGGTCAAAAAACTCCCTGCGCTCCTCCCAGACATTTAGGCCGGAGGGAATAAAATGCGCCGCCTCGTCCACCTTTTCAAAGTCGATTTCCGCATCGCCAAGCCTGACAGTGTACATACCGCAGCCGATATCCACACCGACAACATTGGGGACCGCCTTGTCTGTCACAGTCATGGTTGTTCCTATTGTGCAGCCTGCCCCGGCATGGACGTCGGGCATGATCCGGATCCGGCTGCCCGCTGTAAATTCATAATCACACATGCGGCGGATCTGATCGATCGCCTCCTGCTCCACCACTGAGGCATAGCAGACCGCAGTGTTCATCTTTCCTCTTATTTCAAACATCACTGTACCCTTTCTCTCCCGCATATCAGAATATGATGAAAACTTCACACTGTTGAAAAGAAAGCATGAAATTGCGCGGGTAAGTTTTCAAAAAAGCACTCTTGTGAACTTATTATAGCCCACAAAAGTGCTTGTTGTTTGGACTTATTTCTGCTTTTGTTTTCCAGCAGGCGGCTGTGTCTCTGCTGCCGGACGTTCATGCCACCGTAATGGCCTGGTAGCGCTCGGAGTTGATGATTTTCTCCATGGCCTCGACCGGATTCATGCCGACCGTCTGCATCACCTGACGGAACACAGCGGCGGACTGGCCGCTTGCCAGCTGGACGCCCCTGCGGTTCCTGTCCGCGTGGAAGATGTCGTTCCGGCTGTTCACGTTCCAGAAGATAATGTTGGGAATAGTGTAGCCGTTCATACGGTACATCTCCTCCATCATCTCGTAGAAGGTCCAGTCGCGGTCACCGCAGTAGTCGATCTCCATATCAGAAATAACGATCAGGGACTTGGGCATTTCCGCCTGCGGGACGTGGTTCCGGATGGCGATCTCCAGCACATGCTCGAAGGCGGCCCGCAGGTTGGTGCTGCCGGACCAGTCGTTCATGTTAATGCTGTCGATCTTCTGGGCCAGTGTCTCTCCGCGGAGAATCTGGATCCTGGAAGTTCCGGAGAAGGACATGAACATGTTGTGGTATGCACCGCGGTTGCGCTCCGCAAAGTAGACCGCCAGGCCGACAGATGTCGCCATGGGTCTGCCGCACATGGAACCGGAAGTGTCCGCAATGACCAGGGCGTTTGTGCCCGGCTCCACATAGTCGGGGAGCTGGCGCCACTGCGCCTCGAGGGCGGGATCCTCATTCAGACAGGCGCCCGCGAAGAAGCTGGACAAGCGGGGTGCAGCCTTCTCCACAATGTCGTACGGATACAGGGTCCCTGCGTGGATCGTCTCCTCACCGGTCACTGCGCGCTGCACAAACTGCGCATAGCGCTCACCGTCATGCCTGCGGAAGGCATTGCGGTAGATCATCATGGCGCGGGAAGGCACCTCCGGGTATCGGATCTCATCCCAGCGTCCCTCTGTCATCAGTGTCTCGATGACGCCGATCCTGCGGCGAAGGGCGCGCACAATGCGCTTGAACTCGTAGACTGTATAGCCCAGCTTCCGGGCTGTCAGGATTCCGAGCTCTCTTGTCTTTGCGGAAGAAGCGTCCGCTGTCTTGATCCACTTGGCCAGCAAGGATACTGCCTCTCCGTTCTCCAGGCTGCGGCGGTCCTCCTCAAACTGCGCCTTCATGGCCGCCCACATCTCATCCTCAAGCGGAGTGCCGATCAGGCAGTAGAGGTCGTCGTAGCGGCCGTAGACGCCGATCAGATCCAGGTTGGGACGCAGTGCCTCCGGATGCATCTGCGCCATATAGCGCATGATGGTACGGAAAGTCTCACGCTCTCCCAGACCGCCCCTGATGTCCCGGGCGTAAAACGCGATCTTTGTCGCAAACAGAGGATCCGCCCGGTAGGCCTCGGAGAAGAGACGCTCAATGCGGGTCTGGTCCGCGCCGCGCAATGCACCGATCACGCCGAACAGATCCAGACGCGCATCGCTGGTGGAGTTCAGCGCAACTGCTCCGTTTTCTGTCCTTGTAAATGCAGCCATATGTCTTGCTGCCTGTGCAAAAGTAAACATCTCTTCTCACCTCTCTTTCCGTTTATTTTCTATAACATGACCCCTTTAATGCGGTCAGACCGCATTCCCTGCCGGAAAAGCAGGGACTGATAAAAAATGTTGGCTTCCTGATCAAAATCTGCTGTGGGGGTCACAGTTTACAGGACATGTTTTTGCCAAGGTCGGCGAGTTGGATTTGAACCAACGACTTCCCGCTTAAAAGGCGAACATTTGCTGTTAAAATCCCGGTCAGGATCTGTTTTGGCGCTCTTCCACCTGAGCTATCGCCGACACAAAATGGGTCTCCGCACATCTGCCTGCCAGGCCGTTTCTGTGCTTCATCCTTCGTTAGAATACATCTGTTTTTTCCCACTGTCATTCAACCCGTAGTATAAGATTTTGATGCTGTTTCCATGTGCCTTTAGCGTTTCTTTTTTCCATGCCGCGGAAAAAAGGTGCACAAATAGATTTCCGCGGGGGCGGAATTCGCGGAATTAAAGCAGAGGCCTTTTTTTACTATCATTCAATCATCAAGAGAAAACAAACACAAAAACAAAGCAAAAGCAAACCAAAAACAGGCACACAAAAGCAATCATTCATACTCAGAAAAATGTTTAAGGAGGAGTAAAAAATGGCAGACTGGTTAAACCTTGAAGGCAAAGTTGTTATCGTCACAGGCGGCGCTTCCGGAATCGGAAATCACGTTGTCACCACCCTGAAGGACGCAGGCGCAACCCCCGTCATCGCGGACATCTCCGTTGAGACCGGCGAGGAGAAGGACGGCATCTTCTGCACCAAGTGCGATGTCACAAACAAAGAGAGCGTCGAGGCCATGGTCGCAGCAGTCGTCGAAAAGTACGGCAAACTCGATGCCATCGTCAACAACGCAGGCGTCAACCTTCCCCGTCTCCTGGTCGACGTCAAGGGCGAGAAGCCTGAGTACGAGCTGGATGAGAAGTCCTTCAACATCATGTTCAACATCAACGTCAAGGGCCTGATGTACTGCGCACAGGCAGCCGCCAGGCAGATGCTCAAGCAGGGCGGCGGCGTCATCATCAACATGTCCTCCGAGTCCGGCAAGGAAGGCTCCCAGGGACAGAGCGCATACTCCGCAACCAAGGGCGCATGCGACAGCTTCACCCGCAGTTGGGCCAAGGAGCTGGGCAAATACAACATCCGCGTCGTGGCAGTCGCTCCCGGAATCATGGAAGCAACCGGTCTGCGCACACCCGCTTACAACGAAGCACTGGCTTATACCCGCGGCGTCAAGCCCGAGGATCTTTCCACTGATTACACCAAGGTCATCCCGCTCGGACGTGACGGCAAGCTCGACGAAGTCGGCAACCTGGTCGCCTTCCTCGTATCCGACCGCTCCAGCTATGTTTCAGGCACCACCTACAACATCTCCGGCGGCAAGTCCAGAGGCTGAT
>DGRU01000124.1 GCA_002390025.1 Lachnospiraceae bacterium UBA4380 | reverse complement strand
CCGTTTTGGGACCGGCAGGGGACATCCTTTACAAAAAATATCAAAAAAACTCCTGTGTGTGACGCTTTTGTGACTAATCCCATGATATACTGAGTTCGTAAAATAAAAACAAACAAAAAACGCAGACATGCGTGAGTACACGCAGACTTGCGTGATCGATCAGAACAACATTTTGTTTGAACAGAAAAGGAGATAAATCATGAGCGAAGAAATGAAGAAAGTAAATGATATTGAACTTGAGGCAGTTGCAGGCGGAAAAGACCGTATCGCAGATGGTGTTGTGGCAGGACCTCACATCAAATCCAGCAGCTCCAAAAAGACAGTTACAGGCCTGTCCTCCGGATGGCTTGCACTGAGAAGTGCTCCCGGCTATGATGCGAGCAATGAGATCGGCCAGCTCTACAACGGTGATACCGTCGAGGTGATCGGCGATACAGTAACCGTTCACAATGATTTCCACGGAACAGCTACCTATATCAAGGTGCATTCTTCCAAGCTGCACAAGGACGGCTATGTAAACGCTGCTTACATTAAATAAGAAGCTGAAAGGCCGGACGTGATCCGCCGGGCTGCGCAGGCAGCCCGCTGTAAAATTGAATAATGAATAATGATAAAGGATCTGTACTGTATCCGCTTTCGATCGGGAAGGCAGGATGCAGTACAGATCCTTTTTTGTGTTAAACGGAATATCTGAGTGATAACCGAAGGCTTTCGCGATGACCCGGAATATCATTTCCGGGGAGAGGAAAAACGGAGTCCTTTTGCATAACAGCCTCCTGAAAAAAGGCGGGGTGGTTGTTTTTGGGAAGATTTTCGTTCATACTTGTGGCAATGATCCCGCGTTTACAAACATCAAACATGCATAAATAAAAATGCTCGAGCGGGCACGGATTGGAGGAAGAAAAATGCGTCTGTCTGCTACTTATATCCTGATTGGTATCAATATTCTGGTTTTTGCGGCCGAGACAATGGCAGGAGGAACGGAAAACCGGGAGACTGCCCTCAAATTCGGCGCCATGTATGGGCCCTATATCAAAAAGGGACAGTGGTACAGGATGTTTACATCCATGTTCCTGCATTTCGGCTTTATACATCTGATCTGCAATATGTACTCGCTCTACAATCTGGGACCTGCCCTGGAGCGTTTCTTCGGCGTTCCCCTCTTCCTGGCTCTGTATATTCTCTGCGGCCTTGCCGGGAATCTGCTCAGTTATGCCGCGGAGAGCCGCAGCGGGCAGAATAAAATTTCGGCAGGAGCTTCCGGTGCAATCTTCGGCCTGCTGGGATCCTATCTGGTATTTGCCATAATGCCGGGCTACAGCGGCGTCTCCCTGTATGGGATTCTTCGAGTGCTGGCCATTAATGCCTTCTATACCTTTTCCAACAAGAGCATCAATGCGATGGCTCATGTGGGCGGACTGATCGGAGGCGCGGCCCTGACCTTTGTCCTGCTCATGGCTTTCTGAAAAAACACGGCCCGGCCGCAGAGCTTTCTGCAGACCGGGCCTTAATATTTGCCTTTGACCGGGAGCCGGATCTGATGAGTCCTGCAAACTCTGAAACGCTGCCGTCCCAGTCCGGTTCAGAGCCGGACACAGGGTCAGTCATGTTCGATGTGGTCCAGGCTCTTGAGAGTGTCAAGAACAGAGAAGTCCGTCACAAGGTTTTCTTTCATCTTCAGATGGTAGATTTTCGGGCAGTTTCGCAGACAGCTGATGTCTTTGATCTTGTTGGAGGTCATGGTCAGTACCCGCAGGTCTGTCATATTTCCCACAACACTGATGTCTTCGATCTCATTGTAGCTGATGTTCAGGTAATTGAGGCCGGTCATACCGGCAAGGCAGGAAATATCGCTGATCTGGTTGCTGCCCATGAAGAGGTCTGTCATGAGCACTTTGTCTTCCAGGACGCTGATGTCGGAAATGAAGTTTTCCCGGATATCGAGCATTTTGAGCGATTTCAGATCCTTCAGATCCGAGATGTCCGTGAGAAAATTCCCGCACAGATCCAGATGGTCGAGACCGGTCAGCCCCGAGATGGGTGACAGATCGCTGATCTTGTTGTTCTCCAGGTGGAGAGATTTAAGACTGTGAAGACCGGCCAGAGGGGAGAGGTCCTCAACGGAATTCCCTGCCAGATCCAAGGTCTCAATCCTGGTAAAGTACTCCAGATCCGAGATGTCCGTGATACCTGCCTCCGTGAGATCCAGTTCCTTGACCGCAGAGGCGTCTTTGTAGGTCATTGTGCCGTCAAAGGCCAGATAATTGCAGACGGCATCCCGAAGAGTACTGTCGCTCCACTCGATCGGATCGGTCATGGACCTTGTGACCGTCTCGGGAGTATCGGATTCTGCTGCCGGACTATTGGCCTGTGCTGCCGGACTATCGGCCTGTGCTGCGGGATTTTCAGGCGATGATGCCGGGGCGCCGGCCTCAGTTTCCGGGGCTGCTTCTGCTTCGGCAGTGACTGCTTCAGTCTCCGTATCCTCTGACTCCGTATCCTCTGCGGCTTCTTCTTCGCCGCCATCTGCGGCTCCGCCGGAGGAGGTCACCTGTGAATCCGCAGGGGCCTTGTCAGCTGTTTCATGACTGCTGTCTTTTCCGCCGGCCAGCCTGGCGGCTGTGACCAGGATGATGACAACAGCGGCAAGACAGAGGACGCCTATGATGGGAAGGAGCGGCAGACGTCTGTGGTCCTGACCGCCTCGCCCTGTGCCGGAAGGGGTTCCCGGATCAGTATAGTCACCGTAACCGGAGGGACTGCTGACAGGCTGTGTAGAGGAGGCAGCGTACGGATCCGTGCCGCCCCGGCTTCGGGAACTGTCTACAGGGGAGACTTGTGTGGGAAAATTTCTTACGATCCGGCTCTGCATCCTGCCGCCGCTCTTGTCCGGTGCGGAGGCAGGGACCGTGCACTGCTGCAGGGCTTTTTTGAATGCGTCCGCCGTGGGAAAGCGCTGTTCCGGATTCGGGGAGCATGCGCGGAGAATGACTGCGGCCAGCCGGTCATCCGCCAGGGAAGGCCTGGGCAGGGGTTCTCCCTGCATGCGCCGCATATTAGCCTGATGAATGACGGCCATACGGTCTGTGCTTCCGGGATAGTCCCGGCACAGAGGGGGCACAAAATCATTCATGAGGATATAGAGGACCATGCCGAGAGAGTAAAGATCGGCTGTATTATTGTATCTCTCTCCGCGGTAGACTTCCGGTGCCATATACTGCGGAGTCCCGCTGCCGCTCATGGATGCCTTTTCATAGATGGAGGACATAGTGCGGGAAATTCCGAAATCACCGAGCTTGTAGCCGGTCTTTTCACTGAAAAACAGATTGCCGAGTTTGATATCCCTGTGTATGATATTCTTTTTTTCGCAGAGGGAGAGGGCATCGCAGATTTCGGACCCCAGCCGGATCACTTCGCTGCGGGACATGCTTCCCGTCCGCCTGATATAGGCGTTCAGGGCCTCCAGCTTTTCCATGCGGATCAGGATGGCGCAGAAGCCCTTCCCCCGCCGCACGGCATAATCCTCGATAGAGACTATGTGGGGGTGCCCCTTGAGGTCGATCATCGTCCTGATCTCCGCGCTTACGCTGACGATGAAATCCTCGATCATGCTGTCGGAAGCATATTGCAGGAAGGGGTGGGCAGATGAACTGCCGGAAGCAGACGAGCCGTCAGTGCCCGCAGAAGCTGGAGGGAGCGGAAATGCCGCATCCGGGATCGTGCTGCCTTCGGGATCTCCGGTCTCTATGTACAGGACTTTCAGGGCACCTGTGTAGCGTGTCCCCAAATCATCTCTGTAGATCTCATAGACGGATCCGTAGCTTCCCCTGCCGAGCCTGGAAGACAGCTTCCAGTCAGGCCAGGCAGAGGACAGAAGTTCCTGTGTGAAATCGGTCTCACCGTACATTTTTGTTCTCCCTGTCGAAATAGTTCAGGTGATCCTGAATAGTGCAGGTGATCCTGCCGATGTCTGCTGTCCGAAGAGACCGCAGTCCGCCGCAGCAGGTCCTTCAGTTATCTGATGACGACTATCTGATGACGACTGCCTGTTTAAACAGTGAATTGTAGCGGTCCCGGAAGAGTGTGAGATCGTAGAAGCGGATGGTTCCGGAGTAGGGATCCGCAACTTGTACGCTGCTGTTGCGGATGCCGAGCAGGACCATGCAGTGTTCCTGACCGATCCAGGTGAGCTTCCTGCCGCCGACATTCCATGTCACGCCTCTGTAGGGCTTGAGGCAGTTGATGGTTCCCCAGACAATGACAGGAACATTTGCCTTGGTATAGGCGGTCAGCGCGGGGAGTTCCCTGCCTGAGATATCGATGGCGCGAAGCTTCGATTTCTGTGCCTTCAGGTAGGCGTTTGCGGTGCTGACGATCACAGGCGCATAGCAGCCGTAGGCCTTGCTGCTGCGGGGATTGCCGACGAAGGCTTTGCGGAAATCCGTGCTGCCTACGGGACCCTTGGGCAGATAATTGTCTGCCAGATCGAGCTTGTCCGCCCGAAAGCCCATATAATTGAGGACGATGGTCAGGGAGGTCACTTCGCACCCGGTCGGAAGTTCCGGAAACTGATGGATGGCAACAAGATCGGCCAGGGTCTTTTTGGCTGTGTTTTTGGAGGGATTGGCCACGGTTCGCAGGAGCCTGCCGGAGGAATCAAATTCATAGTATTTGCTGCCGATCTTGCCGACGCCGGTCATCAGGGAGCCCCGATGGTTCTTTTTGTTGCAGCAAGCGTAGTATCTGCGGCCGCCGACGGTGAACCAGCCGGTGACCATGCGGCCGTTTGCGTCAAAATAATACCTTCTCCCCGATATTTTCTGAAAGCCGGTGGAAACAGCGCCGGGGCAGGGGGAGGAGGCGGGATTGAGGAAGTAGGTATGGCCGTTGACCCAGACCAGCCCTGACAGGATCTCTCCTTTGCCCATTTCTCCTTTGACACTGCTGGCGAACCACTTTTTGCCCTTGACGGTGATAAAACCGGTCTTCAGGTAGCCCTTTGCATCAAAGTAATAGTATCTGCCTTTGTGTTTGACAAAGCCGGTCTTGTACTTTCCGTTTGAGCCCTTCAGACGCAGCCGGCTGCCGGTTTTGACCCATCTGGCGCCGGATGAGCCCGCGGGGATCAAAGAGATTCGGCTTTTGTCGATCAGGGATAGCGGACCGGAGCCGCCGGCGGACGCTGAAGCCGCCATGGCCGGAGCGGCCGGCAGGATGGTCAGAAGCAGGAGGAGCAGTGTGCGGACCAGAAGCTGTTCCGCCCATGTTTTCAGACTGGCTTTTACATTCATGATTTTTGCATTCTTTCTATATTTATTTACTTATTAATTAATGATGCGGGAAGATAATAAGGCGGATAAATAGATAATAAGGCGGGATTTACTGCTTATGCGGGGGTTAATGATTATGTAGGATTTACGCGGAGTATGCGCTCTTTTTATCTTCTTGAGTTTTTTTCCGGCAGGAAGATTTTGCGGATGAATTTTGCGGCCGGAAAAATACTATCTTATTTTAGCAATTTGCTCTGTCCTGTGCAATAATAGAAAAAGGCTGCAGAAGGCTTACAGATAGTATGCATGAAACGGAGACAGGAATTCATGGCTTATACATTTTACGGAAATGAAAATGCGGATGTGACAGCAGTCAACGGCGGCTATCCCGGGATCCGCACACCGAAGGATCTTTACGATGTTCTCTGCGGTGTCTGGTGCGAGTACACCTGTGCCCCCCGGCTGCGCCAGGGCTACAGCAGGAGGCATATAACTTCCGGCCAGTGCTCGATCACGGCTTTTCTGGTGCAGGATATTTTCGGGGGCAGGGTCTACGGCATCCCGCGCGAGGGCGGCACTTTCCACTGCTACAACGATGTGGACGGGCATGTCTTTGATATCACCAGCGAGCAGTTTGAGGGCGAGGACCTGTGCTATGAGGGCAATCCCGAGCAGTTTCGGGAGGTCCATTTTGCCAAAAAAGAGAAATATGAGCGTTACAGGTATCTGTGCAGGGCGCTGAAGCTGGCCTGCGGAGTAAAGCCCGATTACCGCTATATCTTCTTTGACCTTGACGGGACCCTGACACAGTCCGAGTTCGGGATCGTGGATTCTGTCATCTATGCGCTGAAAAAATTCGGGATCGAGGGACAGGACCGGGAGGATCTGAAAAAGTTCATCGGCCCCGCCCTCTTCGAATCCTTTCAGAATTTCTATCATTTTAATAAGGAAGACGCGGACCGCGCAGTCGTCTATTACCGTGAGCATTATGAAAAAGAAGGGATCTACATGGCGCCCCTCTATGACGGGGTGGAAGACATGCTGCGGGATCTGAAAGCCATGGGCAAAAAGCTCTTTGCCGTCACGGCAAAGCCCCAGGAAATGGCGGAGAAGGTGCTGGCCCACACGGGCATAGACGGGTATTTTGAGGCGGTCGTTGGTCCTGACCGCTCTGCCAGGCAGACGGACAAGGCCTCTCTGATCCGAAGGGCGCTGGAACTGCTGGCCCGGTCAGAGGCAGAACTCTGCGAGCAGGAGGAAGCTGATTCCGGCAGCGGCGGCAGTACTTCTGCCCCGGACCGGGGGGAGATCATCCGGCGGATCGCGGCCCATTCCCTCATGGTCGGGGACAGGCACTATGATATAGAAGGGGCCGTCGGGACAGACCTGGCTTCCATGGGCGTTCTATATGGGTACGGAGACCGCCGGGAACTGACTCTGGCCGGAGCGACTTACATAGTCGGGAACCCCGCAGAGGCCGTGAAAGTGATTGCCGGATCGTGAAGACGGCTGTAAACAGGCGAACAGGAAGGAGAAGGGGAGAGTGAGTGAGCATTGCAGGATCGCGGGCACGGTGCGGCATTCCAGTGTGGACGGGCCCGGTGTGAGATTTGTGGTATTTTTTCAGGGATGTCCCCATCACTGTCCCGGATGTCAGAATCCCGAGACCTGGGATCCTGAGGGGGGCGGGGAGACCCCGGTGGAGGACCTGGTGGAGCAGATGCGCGCAACGCGTTATCTTGACGGCATCACACTCTCGGGGGGCGATCCCCTGCTCCAGCCCCGGGCTGTGACCGCCCTGGCCGATGCCGCCCATGAAAAAGGCCTGTCCGTCTGGTGCTACACGGGCTGGACCTTTGAGGCACTTATGCAGGGAGCGGCGGGAGAGGCCGCCCTGCAGGCTCTGGGGCATATCGATGTCCTGGTGGACGGTCCTTTTGTACAGGATCTGCTCTCCAGGGACCATATTTTCCGCGGCAGCAGCAATCAGCGCCTGATCGATGTCCCGGCCAGCCTTGCATCCGGGCAGGCGGTCATGGCCTCTGTCTGGTGAGAGGTGCGGCATCCGGGGGTTATTTTTTTCAAACTGTCTGATGAATATCCCTGCAAACAGGAAAAATGTCAGAGAGAAGCTGATTTCTCCGACACTTTCCTGTTTTTTTTATACACATAATGGACACACAATATATTGTATTTTGTTGTTGCATTTCAAGCTAAATGTAGGTATATTAGTAGTACACGTAAAAAACAAGCCGGTTTTCGCCCTCCTGAGTCAAGCTCAGATCCTATGGAAAAGCCCGGCGGAGCCGTGAATTGTCAGCAGCAGGATCCCTGTTCTGACACATACTGACGATCATATACAGCAATATTTCTACCGGGTGTACGGAGAAAAGGGAGAGTAAAGAGAATGAGTATCACCAAGATCAGGAAGCGCGACGGGCGCATCGTGGAATTTGACATAACAAAGATCGAGAATGCGATCGCGAAGGCATTTATAGCCTCCGGCGAAGTAGACGCCAGAGACGTGTCTGCCGTTTCGCGCGCCATCGGCCTCCTTCTGATGAGCGGCCGCGAGGACGCTGACAGGATGCCTGAAGTCGAGGAGATCCAGGACCGCGTCGAGAGCGCACTGATGAAGGCCGGCTATCCCAGGACAGCCAAGAGCTACATCCTCTACCGCAGCCAGCACCAGAAGGTCCGCGAGACCAAGCAGACCCTGCTGGACTACAAGAAGCTGGTGGACGGCTACATCGGCGCGGAGAAGGACTGGCGTGTCAAAGAGAACTCCACAGTGACTCTGAGTGTCGGCGGCCTGATCCTGTCCAACTCGGGCGCCATCACAGCCAACTACTGGCTGACTGAGGTCTATGACGACGAGATCGCGCAGGCCCACCGCAAGTGCTTCATCCATCTCCATGATCTGTCCATGCTGACCGGCT
>DGRU01000108.1 GCA_002390025.1 Lachnospiraceae bacterium UBA4380 | reverse complement strand
GGATTCTGCAGGCCGATCGCATTGAGCATGCCGGCACTGACCTCTGCCACGCGCGGTGTGGGATTTCCCGGCCACGGGACATTGGAGACGCCCTTTGTGACAAGGCCGCCCAGACGGGAAAGATCGATAAATTCCGAGTACTCCAGGCCGGATCCGAAAGTTCCCGATGCCGTCAGCACAGGGTTTTTAAAGGTCACGCCCGCAATGGTCACGGACATGTCCGGTTTCTGTAAAGATATTGTATGTAAAGAGTCGGAAGTATTCAATGGAGATTCCTCTAAATTGAAAACAGGGTAAACGCCGTGTTTTTCAGGCAGGTCCGCAGGGAACAGCCTTTTCCTCAGTCCAGATCCACATCCTCTGCGGAGAAAACAGGTCCCTCCACACAGACGCGGGCATTGTGCACCTTCGAATGTTCATCCGCCTTTGTCGTTTTGGCCACACAGCCCAGGCAGACACCTACGCCGCAGGCCATTCTCTCCTCCAGAGAGAGAAAAGCGGGTATATTTTTCTCCTGCGCATAGCGCTTGACAGCGCGGAGCATGGGGAGGGGGCCGCAGGCACACAGCACATCCGCCCGGATCTCATTCTCCCGGACAGCATCCAGAACGTTCCCCTTTGTTCCGGCACTGCCGTCCTCAGTGGCGACAAGTACCTGCGCAAAAGCTTCCATCTCCTCTTTCAGAAAGAGCTCGTTATTCCTGTAACCCATGACGGCAGTGACTGTCGTCCCGGCATCTGCGTCTGCCTGCAGGGCGGCCGCCAGCTCCAGCATGGGCGGAACGCCGATCCCGCCTCCGAGCAGGATGACATGCTTTCCGCGCAGTTTTTCCAAGTCATAGCCGTTGCCCAGGATCCCCAGCATATCGATCGTATCTCCTGCTTTGAGTCCGGTAAAAGAACGCGTGCCCTTTCCCGCCGCGCGGTAGACAAAGCGGAGGGCGCCGCGCCCCCTGTCCCATCTGCAGATGCTGATGGGGCGCATGAGCAGCAGATCTCCGCCCGCGGGATACAGCCCCGCGAACTGCCCCGGACGCACCTGGTCCGGGATGTCCTCCGGCGCATAGGCAAGTTCCAGAGACCAGATGTCCTGTGCCAGCATACGGCTGTCGAGCACGGTCATGGTTGTCTTTTTTTTCATCGGTCAGTCAGTCTCCTGTTCAAGTCCGGTTGATCCCGGTTTTCAGTACAGACCGCAGGACTGTCTCACAGCAGCTTGCGGTCGCGTTCATATGTCTCCATGATCAGATTGCGGACCCTGTCGGGGAGCTCCTTCTGTTCCTCACGTCCCATGGAGGCCGTCTCGAAGGGTTCGCCGAATTCAATGACGACCGGAACAGCCTTGATCTTGGGGAAATGATCCTCCAGAATGTCTCCGGTATTAACGATCGTGACCGGCACGACCGGCACCTTTGCCTTGGTGGCGATCTTGAAGCTGCCCGCATGGAAAGGAAGGAATTTCCCTTCTTCTTTGGAACGTGTTCCCTCCGGGAAAATAAACATGGACTGTCCGCCCTTGACCAGTTCGATCGCTTTGAGGATGACCTTCAGGGCCTGCCGGTCGTCCTTTCTGTCCAGGAAGAGACAGTTGATATCCCGCATCTGCATGCGAAGGAGGGGAATCTTTTCCAGTTCGATCTTTGAAATAAATCCTACAGGGAAGGGGATCAGCGATCCGCATCCCACAACATCCAGCATGCTGCGGTGGTTTCCCACAAACAGAACAGGCCTGTCGGTCGGGATCCTGTCCAGACCGATCACTGTCGTTTTGCCTGCCGCGGCCAGCCAGACCAGCTTCAGTCCGCAGCGGATATAGCCGCTTCTCATCCGCAGGCATGCATCGGGGTTAAACTTCCCGACCGCCCAGGTGATCACATGCTCAATTACACCTACTAAAAGAACCAGCACCAGAAAAATCACTGTCAGTGCCAGACGAAATACCCACATAATAAATCAGCCTTTCTAACGGTCTTCTCTGCCATACGCATAGGACATGGCGGGCCCTTCCGCAGGCGCCCGCCGCATGCGCGTATCATTCACAGAACTGTGTATTTTAATCTGTTTTTTTAATCTGTTTTATTCTGAATAGTATACCACACCGCTCGGGGTTTTCAAAACAGTAACTCGTTATGCTATACTGAAATCAGGCAAACCGCTGCGGTCCTCGCCCTCCTGAGGGCGGGGGCTGCGGCACAGAATACAAACGGACAGTCACAGGGGAGGACAATCATGTTTCTTGTCAAAAATATCTATCTCTACGATCCCGCCTCAGGCACAGAACAGAAAACAGATCTGCTCATCGAAAATGGAAAATTTCTGCGCATCGGTGAGGATTTATCTATAGATTCCGCCGCGGATGCTTCCTCTGTGCGTGTTCTCGACGGCGAGGGGCTCTGCGCCGCGCCGGGTCTCATCGACACCCACGCGCACTTCCGCGATCCCGGCTATACCCACAAGGAGGACCTGCACACAGGCTCCCTGGCGGCGGCCAGGGGCGGATATACAAGCATCATCCTGATGGCCAACACCAATCCCGTTGTGGACAGCACCGCTGTGCTGTCGGACATTCTGACGCGCGCCAAAAAAGAAAAGATCCATCTCTACAGCTGCGCCAATGTCACACAGGGCATGAAGGGGAAAGAGACCGTCGATTTTGATGCTCTGGCGGACGCAGGCGCCGCCGGCTTTACCGATGACGGCGTCCCCGTGATGGACGAATCTGTCCTGGAAAAAGCCCTGCTGGCGGCAAAACGCCTGGATCTGCCCGTCAGCCTCCACGAGGAGGATAAGACCCTGATCTCTCAGAACGGGATCAACGGCGGCGGGAAAGCAGCGCAGTCCCTGGATCTGGCCGGCTCTCCCCGAGAAGCGGAGATCACCCTGATCCAAAGAGATCTGGAGCTGGCCGTCAGGACCGGAGCTCCTCTGTGTATCCAGCATATTTCCTCGGCAGAAGGCGTAGACCTGGTCCGCAGGGCCCGTAAGCTGAACCCGCGGATCCATGCGGAGGCAACTCCCCATCACTTCTCTCTGACCGAGGACGCCGTCCTGCGCTGCGGCACACTGGCCAAAGTCAATCCCCCGCTCCGCACAGAGGCTGACCGCATGGCCATCATCGAGGGACTTGCGGACGGAACGATCGACCTGATCGCCACCGACCACGCCCCCCACGCCGACTATGAGAAGGCACAGGACTTCACTAAGGCCCCCAGCGGAATGATCGGCCTTGAGACCGCCTTCTCTCTGGGCATCAAAAATCTGGTGGAGCCCGGATATCTGACCATGCAGCAGTTTCTCGCCTGCCTCACCTGCCATCCGGCAGACTTCTACCGCCTCAATGCGGGCCGCGTGTGCGAGGGAGCCCCGGCTGACCTGGTGCTCTTTGACCCCAATGCTTCCTGGACGGTGCAGAAGCCTTTTGCCTCCCGCTCCTCCAACTCCCCCTTCCTGGGCATGGAGCTTCCCGGCGTCATCCGCTATACCATCGCCGCAGGCGAAATCATCTACGAAAATCCCTCCTGAGAGGAAAAACCGGAGTGCAGCAGGCGGCTTTGGAACAGGATGCCTATCTCAGCAGCTTTGACATATTGACCAGCAGATCCTCGGTCACCTGCAGGAGCTTCTCCTCATCCCTGATGACGCTTCCGGAGACCGGATAGTGCAGCTGGAACTGGGGAGTGCCCTTGGCTGTAAAAGAGAGGTGGCCGCTGTAGAGCTTCAGGAGCCTGGGGATGTTCTCCACCTTCAGTCCCCTGGCATTTGCGTCCGGCACGATGCGCAGGGATCCGCTGTTTCCGGTGATCTCCGACAGATCCATCCGCGACGCGACGGACCGGATCAGGGCGACTCGCAATAGGTTCTGAGCCGGGAGAGGCAGGTCGCCGAAGCGGTCGCCGAGTTCCTCCCGGACATCCTCCGCATCCGCCGCGCTGTCGATGGCCGCGATCCGCTTATAGATCTCCAGTTTCTGTTCTTCATTGACTATATAGTTCTCGGGGAGGAAAGCGTCCACGAGGAGATTGACCGTGACCGTCTTCTCCTCTTCGATTTCCTCTCCTTTTGCTTTGCGGACAGCGCTCTCGAGCAGTTTGCAGTAGAGGTCGTATCCGACCGCCTGCATGTTTCCGTGCTGGACGCGTCCCAGAATGCTTCCCGCGCCCCGGATCTCCAGATCCCGCATGGCGATGCGGAATCCGCTGCCCAGATCCGTGAACTCACGGATGGCTGCCAGGCGCTTCTCGGCGATCTCCTTCAGGACCTGGCCGCGCCGGTACATGAGGAAGGCATATGCGGTCCTGCCCGTGCGGCCGACCCGCCCGCGCAGCTGATAGAGCTGGGAAAGACCCATCTTGTCCGCGTCACTGATGATGATGGTATTGACATTGGAGATATCCAGTCCGGTCTCGATGATGGTGGTGGATACCAGTATGTCGATCCCTCCGTTGATGAAATCGTACATGATCTGCTCCAGCTCGGATTCCTTCATCTTTCCGTGGGCAAAGGTCACCCTCGCCTCGGGCACCATATTCTGCACTTCCAGAGCCGCCCGCGCAATATCATTCACCCGGTTGTGGACATAGTAGACCTGGCCTTTCCGCGAGAGCTCGCGGACGATCGCCTCGCGGACCATCTCCTCGTTATATTCCATGACATAGGTCTGAATAGGCACGCGGTCACCGGGTGCCTGTTCCAGAACGCTCATGTCCCGGATCCCCACCATGCTCATATGGAGCGTGCGGGGGATGGGTGTGGCGGAGAGTGTCAGGACGTCCACATCCTCTTTCATCTGCTTGATCTTTTCCTTGTGGGTGACGCCGAAGCGCTGCTCCTCGTCCACGATCAGCAGACCCAGATTTTTAAATTTTACATCTTTCGACAGAAGCCGGTGCGTTCCGACGACAATGTCAACGATCCCCCTCTCCAGGTCGTGGATCGTTTTTTTCTGCTCTTTGGCAGTCCTGAAGCGGGACAGGACCTCGATATTGACCGGGAAGCTGTGCATCCTCTCGGAAAAGGTGTTGTAATGCTGCTGGGCCAGGATGGTCGTGGGCACAAGAACCGCCACCTGCATGCCCTCCTGCACGGCCTTGAAGGCCGCCCGGACCGCGATCTCCGTCTTTCCGTAGCCCACATCGCCGCAGATCAGGCGGTCCATGATCTTGCCGCTCTCCATATCCCGCTTTGTATCTTCGATGGCAGCCAGCTGGTCCTCCGTCTCCTGATAGGGGAACATTTCCTCCAGCTCCCTCTGCCAGACAGTGTCCTTTCCGTAGACATGGCCCTTTTTCGCCTGGCGCCTGGCATAGAGTTCGACCAGGTCGTCCGCGACCAGCTCCACCGCTTTCCTGACTTTTCCGCGGGTATTGTTCCACTCCTGTGTGCCCAGTCTGTTGAGCTTCGGCTTGCGGGCGCCTTCCGCCGCCGCGTATTTCTGCAGGACTGTCAGATCTGTGGGCATGACAAAGAGAACACCGCCCGCGCCGTATTCGATCTTGAGATAATCCCTGGCTATATGATCGACCTCGATCTTCTCGACTCCCCGGTAGATCCCGATCCCGTAGTGCTCATGGACTACGTAGTCCCCGACGCGGAGATCCGCGAAATTCCGGATCTGCTCGCCGCCGTCATAGCGCCGGACCTTCTTTTTCTTCTTCTTTTCCTCTCCGAAAATATCCGCTTCCGTAAAGACCGTAAAGCCCAGATCAGGATAGGCAAAGCCCTTGCGCATCCTGCCCGCATAGATCATGACGTCCCCGGGCTTCATGGGCCTGACCGGATTGTCGCGGAAATAGGCAGTGACATCATCCGCAGTCAGGTCCTCCGCCAGGCGCTTTGCGCGCGTCTTTGAAGGCGATACGATGATGACCCTCTCCTTCTTCCTGCGCATTCGGGCCAGCTCCTCCCGCAGGGTCTCATAACTCATCCCCGACAGGGAGGCGTCCCTGGCATGCATCTGCACGGTCTGGTCAAAAAACAGGGAGAATCCCTCTTGATCGGGGAGGGAGATCACGGCATTTTCCTCCCGGGGCACACCCGCGAGCAGAGAAAAGCCGACGCGGCGATACTTGTCCAGGGCCGCGATCATCTCCGTGGTCCGGCGGATCAGCTCCATCTGCCCGGGCAGGACATATCCCTTCTCCGCCCTGCTGATCATGCTCTCCCGAAACTCCGTCTCCACTGCCAGTGCGTGCTGCAGGATCCGCAGAGGCTCATCCAGGAACACCAGCGATTTTTCAGGATCAAAGAGATCCAGCAGGCCTTCCGTCAGGGGATAGAAGTAGTGGATGAAGCTCTCCAGTCCCGTGTAGACATGAAGTTCCCGCGCCTCCTCCGTGATACGGGCGATCTCCGACTCGATCCTGTGTCCCGCCTCGCTGTCCCCTCTTTCCCGGAACTGCGCGCCGGTGCGGTCCGCCTCGGTCTTCATCCTCTTGAGGCCGTCGTGCAGACGCAGATCGTCCAGGATCATCTCCGATGCGGGGAAGATCTGCACGAACTCCAGCTGTTCAATAGAGCGCTGGCTCAGGACATCGAAGCTGCGGATCGTCTCGATCTCGTTATCCCAGAATTCGACGCGGATCGGGTTTTCCTGGGTGAGGTCAAAAATATCGAGAATATCTCCGCGGACCGCAAACTGGCCAGGCCGCTCGACCTGGTAGTTTTTTTCATATCCCATGGTGACCAGCCGCTCCGCCGTTCTCGACAGATCCATCATTTCCCGCCTGCCGATCCCCAGTATGCTCCCCTTCAGGATCCTGACCGGGATCTGGGGTGTCAGAAGAGCCGAGAAAGTGGTCACCACCGTCACCGGCTTTCCTTCTATGATCCTGCGGAGGCACTGCAGGCGTTCCTTGTCGATCTCGTTGCCGCGCAGATCCGCCTGGTAAAAGATCAGGTCTCTGGCGGGAAACACGGCCACATTCCTGTCATAAAACGAGCAGTCCTGTGCGATCTCCCGGGCCCGCAGGTCGCTGTAGGTGAGCACCAGCCGCAGCCGGGCGTGTTCCGCGATCGACTCCTCCCTGCAGAGTGCATACAGAAGATGCGCCTTCTGCGGATCCACACAGCTGTCCGCCAGGACGCTCCCGCCGGTCTGCGGCTCTTTTGCACTCTCCAGTCGCTCTTTCAGTATCTGGTAAGCATTCAATTCCCTGAGCGGTTCTGAAAAAACGTTCATTTCTCCTCCGGTACGCCTGACGGTGCTTTATGCCTGCGCCGGAACCTGTGCCTGTGTACCTGCCTCAGGCTCCTGTGCCTCGCCCGCCGTCTGCGGCTGTGCGGTTTCCTCTTCTGCCTTTGCTTTCGCTGCCTTCTTCTTTTTCTTCCTGGGTGTGTTGTAGCGGTTCATGGCCAGGTCGATCCCGTCTGTGACCGCACATGCCGCCGCTTCTGCGGCCTTTGCCACAGCTTCATCCATGACCTTTCTTTCCTCCCCGGAAAAATGGCCGAGCACATAGTCCGCCAGTTCATAATCGGGATCGGGCTTGGCGCCGACGCCGACGCGGATCCTGGCAAACTCCTCTGTCCCCAGATGCTGCACTATGTTTTTGAGCCCGTTGTGTCCGCCCGCGCTCCCTTTTTTTCGGATGCGCAGACGCCCGGTCTCAAGATCAATGTCATCCGAAATGACCAGCAGATCCTCTTTGGGATCTACTTTGTAAAAATGCACGATCTCCTGAACCGCTTCGCCGCTCAGGTTCATATAGGTCAGGGGCTTGACCAGGATCACCTTCCGGTCCCCGATGCGGCCCTTCCCGATCATGGACTTTCCGAAGCGCTCGGGGCCTCCAAAATGGTAGCGGTCCACGAGTTCGTCGATCACGTCAAAGCCCGCGTTATGTCTCGAGCCGTCATATTTCCTGCCCGGATTTCCCAGGCCGACAATGATAAAAAATGTATCCATGCTGTCTTCCTTAAACTGTATCCTGTATTTTTACCTCAGAGAAAGAAGGGAGCGATTCAAACACGCCCCCTTCTGAAATACATTTCATGTTCTTATAATCTGTCATGGTGCATGATGTAAATGCTATGCTGTCGAACCTTTTGCTCCAATTCACTCTTTTCAGATCATGCCGCTCACCGGAGCGGCAGCACATGTTCTGCATGCGCTCGAAGCGTTTCCGCGGAGGCGAAAACGGTGAAGAATCCTGCATTCCTGCCGCAGCGCGGCACAAAAGCGGGGTAAAAACCATTGCGGAAGTTCTTTACTCCTGGCTGCCCTCCTCCTGGAGTGCGCTCTCTTCATAGCTCTTCAGAATAATCTCTTCAAGCATACTCCTGGTCTCAGAATTGATCGGATGAGCTATATCCCTGTATTCGCCATCTGCCGATTTCTTGCTCGGCATCGCAATAAAAAGTCCCTTTTCGCCTTCAATTACTTTTATATCGTGGACGACGAACACGTTGTCAATCGTAATGGATACGACTGCTCTCATCTTGCCTTCTCTTGCGATTCTTCTCACTCTAACGTCTGTAACATGCATAGCGTTCTCCATTTCTAAATGGTATAACGTTCGCCTTTTTCAATAACGATCTTTATACCATTTTCTCCTCTGTAACAGGAATTAGCCTGAATGGTGTCGCCGCTTTCCACGATGCAGTTTTCGATAATTGTATTGTCTCCGATGTACACATCATTCAAAATTAAAGAATTCCTAATTACGCAGTTATTGCCCACATAAACCTGATGGAACAGTATGGAATTCTCTACCGTACCGTTGACGATGCAGCCGCTTGAAAGAAGACTGTTTTTGATATTCACGCCAACATTATATTTTGCCGGGGGCAAATCCGCAGCACGCGAGTGAATCTCAGGGTACTGTCTGAAAAAGTAATCCCTGATCGGTGCTTTGAGAAAATCCATATTGGTACGGTAATAATCTTCTACTGAGGCAATATTGCTCCAGTAATCTTCCATACGGTATCCGTAAATCCGTTTCAGGCCTCTGTACCGGATCAGAACGTCCTGTACGAAGTCATAGCGGTTTTCTTCCATACTCTTTTCAAGAAGCTCGATCAGGAGCCTCCTGCGGATGACATAGATACCGCACGAAATCGTGCTGTACTGCGCCACCACGGGTTTCTCAACGAAATCCTGGATCCGGTTGTCCTCGTCCATACGGACGATTCCGTATCGTTCCACATTAAAATCCTGCGGCATTTCCTTGACTACGACCGTTATATCCGCCCTCTTGTCGACGTGATAGGTCAGAACATCGTTGTAGTCCATCTTGTAGACACAGTCGCCCGATGTGATGACTACATAGGGCTCATGCGATGTCTTCAGGAAATGAATGTTCTGTGCGATCGCGTCTGCCGTTCCGCGGTACCAGTTGCTCTCCGCATCCGCAAAAGAGGGGGTGAACAAAAACAGCCCTCCCTGCTTTCGTCCGAAGTTCCACCATTTTGAAGATGACAGATGCTCGTTGAGGCTTCTTGAGTTGTATTGCGCAAGTACCGCAACCTTCTGGATGCGGGAAAATTCCATATTGCTGAGCGCAAAGTCAATGCTGCGGTAGCTTCCTGCCACCGGCATGGCACAGACTGCCCTTCTTTTTGACAACTCTTTTAATCGTTTACTGTTTCCGCCTGCCAGTATGATGCCTATTGCTCTCATGCCTCGACCTCCTTTTCTGAGGCTTCTTCGTGTCTTACCCTGTTGCTAGGTCTCGGAGGATCCTGTGTTGCGGTTACTGTGCCGCAACCTGCAGTGTACTGCCGCTGGCAAGCCATCCGCCGGGATAGTCCGCTTCCGTCGTATGTCCGGAAATCATAACATTTTTACCGATGTGGACGCCTTCCGGAATCACTGTATTCTCCCCCACAGTGACAAGTCCCGCGCAGTAAATATCCGGCCTTGTATCGTTCGGAATGTCCTCACCCTCTCCAAGAACAGTTCCGTTTCCGATCACCGAATTCTCTGCGCAGATGACCTTATCCAGGACGCATCCTTCACCGATCACCGCTCCGTTCATAATGATGGAATTGCGGACAACGCTTCCCTTTCCGATAGTTACATCACATCCGATCACTGAACTGTAGACTTTTCCGTAGATTTCCGTACCCTCTCCTGCAATCGTCCTCTCAATAGCGCTTTCAGGGCCGAAAAACTGCGGTGTGATCGATGTGCTCTTGGTATAGATCTTCCAGTACTCTTCGTACAGGTTGAACTCGGGAACAATGTCGATCAGTTCCATATTGGCTTCCCAGTAGGAGGTCAGGGTGCCGACATCTTTCCAATAACCATTAAATTCATACGCGTAGAGAGGAGCTCCGTTCTCCCTGCAGTAGGGGATAATATGTTTGCCGAAATCCATTCCCGGCTGATCCCTGTTTGCGAGCAGTGCCTCTTTGAGCGTACTCCAGTTAAAGATATAAATTCCCATGGACGCCAGTGTACTGCGAGGATGAGCAGGCTTCTCCTCAAAGTCCGTGATCCTTCCGTCTGCATCCGTGATCATAATGCCGAAGCGGCTCGCTTCCTCCAGAGAGACCGGCATAACCGCAATAGTTACTGCTGCGCCGTTCTCTTTGTGTGATTCGAGCATGGCCTCATAATCCATCTTATAGATGTGATCGCCGGACAGAATCAGAACATATTCCGGGTTATAGCTTTCCATGTAAGCCATGTTCTGATAAATCGCGTTTGCAGTTCCTGTATACCACTCTGTATTCTGAATTTTCTCATAGGGCGAAAGCACGCTCACGCCGCCCAGATTTTTATCCAGATCCCACGGGATACCTATACCCACGTGCGAATTAAGACGAAGAGGCATGTACTGCGTAAGAACTCCCACTGTATCTATTCCGGAATTAATACAGTTGCTGAGCGGGAAATCTATGATCCTGTACTTGCCGCCAAAGGAAACGGCGGGCTTTGCCACATCCGAAGTAAGAATACCGAGTCGGCTGCCCTGTCCTCCTGCCAGGAGCATGGCTATCATTTCCTTCTTTACTATCATCTTAATTTTTCCTCCCGTTAGCCCGTCTGATGCGGACCAAGACTGATAATTTTCAGAATTTTGCCGTGTCCTTTGGGGACGCGGCAGATAAGTATACCATATTGCGAACATATTGACAAAATAACGTTAATGTATTCGCGTTTAGAATTATAACACAGAGTGAAGGGAAAAGAAACTAGGCTTTGTTGTTCATATAGCTGCTTTTGTATAAACATCTTTCAGAATCAAATCTTTTATTATCCCCTTCCGGCTTCAGGACAAACTGCTGCGGGGCTTGTTTTAAAAGGGTTTCCGACATTTCATTCCCACGGACTGCCCCTCTTTCACATGTTTGTATATTCTTACTATTAAATATGGAAATGCACCCGGGCCGCCCCGCCCGGCCCCGTTTTTTTTCTGTATTTCGTCTGCGCTTTTCCGTAATATAATCCATATATTCGTTCATTATTCCGCCACTTGCGAAACGTCCCCTTGTGGTGTAAATTACTGTAAAGCCGGTAAGACGGTTTTGCATCCGTCATACATATATATTTCCTATATTTCCGCTGCCCTCCGGGCAGCTGTTCTGACATTAAAGGAGATCAGTACACAATGTATCAGATAGATTTCAATCATCCCGTCCACGTCTATTTCGTCGGAATCGGAGGCATTTCCATGAGCGGTCTGGCACAGATCCTCGCCAGTGAGGGATTTACCGTATCCGGTTCGGACAGAAGCGAGTCCGCGATCACAAAGGAACTTGAGGAGTCCGGCATCAGAGTGTTCATCGGACAGCGCGCCGAAAACATCACCGACGACATCGACCTGGCGGTCTTTACGGCAGCCATCCATCCCGACAACCCCGAATATATCGCTGTTCAGCAGAAAGGCATCCCTTCCCTGAACAGGGCGGAGCTCCTGGGCCAGCTGATGAAAAATTACCGCAATCCCGTAGCGGTCAGCGGCACCCACGGCAAGACTACAACAACCTCCATGCTCTCCGAGATTCTGCTCGCGGCGGATGCCGACCCCACCCTTTCCATCGGCGGTGTCCTCCAGGATATCGGCGGCAATGTCCGCATTGGCAAAAGCAGCTGTTTTGTCGCCGAGGCCTGCGAATATACCAACAGCTTTCTGCATATGTTCCCCGGGATCGGCATTATCTTAAATATAGAAGAAGACCATCTGGATTTCTTCAAGGATCTGGAAGATATCCGTCATTCCTTCCGCCGCTTTGCGCAGCTGATTCCCGCGGACGGCGAACTGATCATCAACGCAGGAATCGACGACTGGGAGGAAATCGCCCGTGATCTCCCCTGCAGGGTCGTGACCTTCTCCCTGGAAGAGGGCGCCGATTATTATCCTTCCGACATCAGCTTCGATGAGTGGGGACACCCCTCGTTCACCCTGCACGGTCCCGCTGCCTGCGGCGGCAGCACCAGGATCTCCCTGCGCGTCCCCGGTCTGCACAACGTAGGCAATGCACTCGCCGCCATAGCGGCCGCAGACAGGCTGGGCATCTCCCGCGAAGCCTGCACAAAGGGTCTGCACGCCTTTACCGGCACGGACCGCCGCTTCCAGTTCATAGGGGTAAAAAACGGCTTCACCATTATAGATGACTACGCACATCATCCCACCGAGATCGAGGCGACACTGCGGGCGGCAAAGACCTGCCCTCATGACCGCGTCGTCTGCGTTTTCCAGCCGCACACCTACTCCAGGACAAAGTCTCTGCTGGACGGATTCGCGCAGGCTCTCTCTCTGGCCGACATTGTCATCCTTGCGGACATCTACGCCGCCAGAGAGACGGACACCCTGGGGATCAGTTCACAGACCCTCCAGGAGGAGATCCGGAAGCTGGGGCATGACTGCCTCTACTTCCCTTCATTTTCGGAAATCGAAAATTATCTCCTGTCAAATTGCCGAAACAATGATCTGGTGATAACCATGGGTG
>DGRU01000126.1:73119-79874 GCA_002390025.1 Lachnospiraceae bacterium UBA4380 | reverse complement strand
GCGGACCTGATTTCCCTGTCGTCCACGTTCTGACCGGAGCAGAAAATGCATGCTCTGCAGTCTGATTTCCCCTGTGCGGAAAAACGCTGTCTTGCGGCACCGCATGGATTTTGCTATCATCGTTGCAGGTCAGGACCAGACAAAAGAATCTCATTGAATCTCATTGAGACATGATCAAAACAGATCCGAAGATAAAGGAGGCATCCAATATGGAACCCAGATACGCCGTAGACATCACCCTCACACAGAAAGATATCAAGCGCTTTGCCAAAATGCTGCGGGGCGACATGAAAAAGGGCTATATCATCAGCACCCTTGTGATCCTCTGGATCCTGTATTCGGCCTGGTTCAATCTGCGGAACGGAAAGCCGACTCTGGGAATCTTCATGATCGTTGTGGTGATCCTGGCTCCTCTGGCCTTCCTGTACGCCTCCTGGAGACAGGTGAGAAAAAGCTACCAGGTCATCAGGGAATCGGGCGGCGACCGCTACAAAGTCCTGTTCTATGACGACCATTTTGAGACAAAGGGTGAGAAGAACAGTTCCACCTACGAATATGCAAAGCTTCACGGGATCGTCGAGACAGATACGGACTTCTATCTCGAAGTGGAGAGAGGACAGGCAGTCATCCTTCAGAAGCAGAAATGCGATGCAGAACTGTCCGCTTTTATCCGCGGGCTCAGAAAAAATATTCAGTAACTGAACCTCCCTTCAAAGACTTGCAGATGAAGAAAAAACAACACTGAAGAGGTAACCTTTTGGACAAAAAAGCAATTGCGGAAATTCGCAAACTGATGACAATGAACAACTGCCGGATCGACCGGATCCGGGGCTGTTATGTAGATGAAAACCGTGAAATTGTCACCGAACTGAAGGAGACATTTCTGGCTCTCGAAGAGTCGACTGTTGAAAAGTACTGTGAGATCTTCCGGCAGACACTTGGCGGAAAGCTGGGCAAAAATCTCTTCAACCTGGAATTTCCCCTGGCCGAAGAAGACGCCGGCGGGCGTCAGGATCTGCTCTACCGGGTACAGCAGTCGGGCCTCGATGACAGCACGCTGGTGCGCGCCTTTTTTGACCGCGTGATCGAGACCGCCAAGTTCCCGGACAAATATCTGATCCTGCTGGCGCACGGAATCTACGATATCCCCGGCAGGACTTCGGACGGCATTGACATGGATGACGCCTCCGATTACGTCTATGACTTTATTCTCTGCAGCATCTGCCCCGTGATCCTGCTCAAGGAGGGGCTCTGCTACGATTCGGAGAAGATGTGTTTCCTGGACCGCCGCAGCGACTGGGCGGTGCAGCGGCCCGACGCGGGCTTTCTCTTCCCGGCTTTCAATGACCGGGGCAGCGACATTCACCAGGTGCTCTATTTTGCAAGGCGTCCGGACGAGATGCATCCGGAGCTGACCGATGAACTTCTGGGCTGCCCCATGCCCCTGCCCGAAGAGGACCAGCGGGGTGTCTTCAAAAATGTTGTCGAGGCAACACTGGGCAGAGACTGCGATTTCGAAAATGTCAAAAACATCCACGAGGCCATCGGTCAGCTCGTGGAGCAGGAAAAGGACAGCGGAGAGCCGCCGCAGATTGAAAAGGTCCAGCTCCGCCGCATCCTCTACGAAAACGGCGCGCCGCAGGATTCTCTCGAGATCTTTGACGCGGCCTTCGATGACGCCGTCGGCGAGGGCGGAGTCCTCATGGCCGAAAATGCCGCCGACACGAAGAAGCTCGAGATCAAAACTCCCAGCCTGCGCATTACCGTCAAGGCGGAAATGGCGGACATGATCAAGACCCGCTTTATCGACGGAATCGAGTATCTCACCATCCCCGTCGCCGATGACATTGAAGTCAACGGTATCCGGATCCTTCAGTCCCGCAAAGACTCCTGACATCTTCTATCCGAAAAAAAACGGTCCCGGAACAATACCGGCCGGAACCGTAAAAGCTGAAAAGGCAAAAAGCAAAACAGCTCCGCTTCCCGTTACGGGAAGGGAGCTGTTTTTTTGCTGACTTTTTTCAGTTGACTCATTGCTATCCGGAATACCGTCAGTAATAGATGATGATGGCAGTGCCGGGCTGGATGTTGTTGTAGACCGTCTCTGCCACCGAGGGAGGAAGATTGACGCAGCCATGGGAGCCGTTGCCCATGTACTCGTTTCCGCCGAAGACGGTCTTCCACCAGGCATCATGGAGTCCCTGGCCCTCGTAGAAGGGCATCCAGTACTGTACCTTGGTCGTGTATTTCTTCTTGCCCTCGCCGCCGCGCAGGGTCGCAGGGCTCTCTTTGAATGCCAGCGGGAATACGCCCGTGGCAGTATCCTGGCCCAGAGTGGCGTCTCCGGTGACCACGTCACTTTCAATAAAGAGCGCGCCGTCAATGTAATACCACATATGCTGGGCGCTGATACTGACCTCGACATAAGTGCCGGCAAGGTCATCCGTGCCGCTGCGCTTGAGGTAAAGGGGGTCTCCCCAGGGGCCCAGATGCTGGTACACCGGCTCACGCTCCACAGGTTCTCCGGACAGGATGTCCTGTGTGAGCTGCTGGGCTTCCAGATCTTCGAGGATGGTATAGCCGTACTCATTGAGTCCGGCGGGGAAAGTGACATCTGTTCCCAGAGATGTATGGAAGACGCGGTCCATGTAGCGGGTCTCATATTTCTCCGCAAGACTGCGCACATATTTCTGTACCTTGTCTTCCTTGACAGATACCTTGCCGTCTTTGATCTTCAGCCATTCCATGATGGTGTCAAAGGTGAGTGTCTCTGTCTGGTCTCCGAACACGTAGGTGATGCTCTCATCGGCATATTCATTGAGGATCTCACACTTTTTCTGCAAGTCCTCATCCTGCGCCCGCTTTTCGGGAAGGACATAGAGGGAAGCAGGGATCTCGAAGACAATGTCTCCGCCTTCGTCTTCACTGCTCCCGGCTTCAGGCACCGGCGCATCCGCCCCGGCATCTGTCCCCGCATCTGCAGCGGTTCCGTTTTCTGTTCCCTGAACCTCTTCGGAAGCCGCTTCTGAAACTGCTCCTGAAACCGCTTCCGAAGCCGTCTCTTCAGCTGCCGCGGCTGCCGTATCTGCCGTCGCTCCGGAAACAGTCCCGGGCTCCTGATTGGCTTCCTTCAGCGCCCGGTCAATCTCGCCCTTGAGCCAGGACTGCAGCTCCTCGTCCCTGAGTTCTGTTCCCTGCACCTCCGGCTGGATCCTGCACTCCTGATCCTCTTTATAATAGAGGATCTTGGCATTTACATTTTCCTTCCTGGGAACCGACAGCGCATCCGCCCTGACAGCCCCTGTGAAGGCAGTGTCATCCACGGTAAAGGGAACTGCCACCCGGAACCTGCTTCCGCCGGCCAGTCCCTTCATCACGGAGTCAAAATCCTTCTTTTCCGTGTCCATACACTGCTGCAGGGCTTTGCGCACAGCATCCCCGTCCACTGCATAGCCCAGCTCCGTAAGAGAGAGCCGCAGGACCTCCTGGCCGTTCTCCTGTACAGCGACCTGTCTGTCGAGGAAATTTTCTGTCAGAAGCTCCTGTGCCTGCTCGGGATTTTTTCCCGAAACATTCACGTCGTTAATGACCGTTCCTCTCAGAAAAGTGCCGCTGTTCTGCATCGAATGTACGTAGGAGAAGCCTCCGCCGATGATCGCTGCAATAAATACCGCTGCAACAGCAATTCCGATTAATATTCCTTTTTTCATTTCACTCCCTGCCTGTCCGCGACAGGCACTGTTATTCACGTCAATGTTGCTGCCCCGCGCCGGGCATCGAAAATACGCCCTGGCAGCCGCATCTGTTCACATCTTTGCCTATTATAGCACTGCGCCTGATAAAGTCCACAGGCAAACAATGCGCCTGTGTCAGGCCCCGTATCAATCCCTGAAAATCCACTCACGACCCACGCTGTCAACAGGGCTTGTACTGTGTTGGAATCCATCATGCACCACTTTTATGTCCATTTTGTGAAAAAGAAATGCACACAGATAATCTTTATGCAGTTTCACTAGAGTTAAACGTGCTAAGCCTTCTTTTTGGCAGTTTTTCACCGTCTTTTTTGTGTAATTTGCATAATTTTTGGTGCTTTTCCCGATTTTCAAAAAAGCGGTTCTGTTTTACAATCCACGTATTCGGAGCAGTACAAAACGCCCGGGCCGCAAGAGTTATTCGTACGGTCCCACACTCTAAACAGTAAACTGCAAAGCCCTGTACCTCAAATCCTGCTGCAGAATTTTCATGACTCCCGGGATTTCCCACAGTATTCTCCGAAAGGCAGTATCCATCGAAGAAAAAAGGAAAGAATAAGAAACAAACGGAGGTATCACTTATGTTTGATATCATGAAGTACGCAGAAAAGAACCACGTAGAGATTGATGTACGTCCCGGCAGAAGACCTGTTGTATGGGAGTTCTTTGTCAGAGACAGACAGCTGGACCTCGTTCAGTTTACCCAGATCCACGAGCGCGAACTGGCCCGTGCATTTGACCAGAACGCCTATATTGAAATGCGCTGTGACGAGCTCATAGCAAATATCCTGGAGGCCAGAAGGCAGCAGAAGCTCGCATAAACCGCAGCTTTCCGGATACATACAACAAAATACAGATAAACTGAATATATACGAATTGAATCTATATCAATTGAATCATTCCATTAATTGAATATATCCCTTCAAATTGAATATATCCCTTCAAACGAAGAAACAGGTGAGATGCGTGCGGAATACTCCGCGCTGCAGCTCACCTGTTTTTCTGTCTGTTTTTATTCTTTATCGCGCAATACCCGTGACTTCAGTCGTGGGATACGCGCGCAAGACTCGCGAGCGTACCTTGAATGTGCCCTGCCAGGCAGCCGGGCTCAGGCCTGGGGGTTTTTGCGAAGCCATTTCACGATGTCCTGGCTTTCATAGAGGGGCCGGCCGTCAATAAAGAGGCAGGGGATCTGTTCCTTTCCGCCATCGTTTACAAGTCTCTGCAGATGTGCCTCGCTCTCATCGATATTGCAGATCTCCACATCTGTGCGGCCCTGCCTGTCAATCTCCTTGCGGACCAGGTGGCAGTAGGGGCAGGTTGTGCCCACATAGAGTTCCAGTTTCATAAAGACCTCCTCACTCAACTCATAACACGCCGGTCTATAGCGGCATATTTCAGTTACTTCTTTTCGTGGTAACTCTTCTCCGTGTTGACGTTCCAGATATTGGAGCGGTCACTGATGCCTTCCCGGATGTTTTTTACCGCCTCAAAAGAGGTCATCATGGAGTGGTCAAGGTTGTTGTAGCGGTGCTGGCCGTTGCGCCCGACGCAGTAGAGGTTGGGGATCTTGTCGAGATATCTGCGCAGGCGGTCGATCTGATCATAGGTGTCAAAATAAGCGGGATAGGCCTTTTTGACGCGCTCGACATGGGAGTCGATCACCTGGTCCTCACTCTCGATCATACCGATCGTGACCATCTCGGAGATGCCCAGCCTGGCAAAATCCTCATCCGCCATAGACCACATCTCATCGCCCTCGTTGCAGAAATACTCCAGGCCGATCCAGACGGTATGCTCAATATCGGCGACCATATAGGGAGACCAGTTGTTGAAGATCTGGAAGCGTCCCATTTTCACGCTGCGGTCGTGGACATAGACCCAGTCGTCGGGAACAATGTTGCCAATCGTCGGGATATTCGTCTTGTTTTTGAGTTTCAGGCGGGGTACCAGGACTCCGACCGTCATGTAATCGCGGTAGGGAAGTCCTGCCGCGATCTCCGCGGGTTTCTCGGGCACATTGTTCATGCCGCCCACCAGATCCTTGAGGGGCATGGAGGAGATAAAGAGATCTCCCGACTCCTCGAAGGTCTGTCCGTCGCGCTCCCATGTCACGCCCGTGAGGACGCGGCCCTTTGCCTTGTGGATCTTTTTGACACAGGCATTGAGTTCGATCCGGCCGCCCTTTTTGAGGATCTCCTCCGCTGTGATCTCCCACAGCTGACCGGGACCGTACTTGGGATAGCTGAATTCTTCAATCAGAGAGGTCTCCACCTCACCGTTCTTTTTGCCCTTGAGATGCGTCGCCTTGCCGACCGCGTCCTTGAGCACTGCCATGATCGAGACACCCTTGACGCGCTGTGCGCCCCACTCCGCAGTCATCTGCGAGGGGTGGCGGCCCCAGACATTCTCTGTGTAATGCTCAAAAAACATGGAGTAGAGCTTTTTGCCGAAGCGGTTGATATAGAAATCCTCCAGGGAATTCTCCTTGCGCTTGTGCACCATGCTTCCCAGGTAGCTGAATCCCGCCTCGATCGTGGTTCCCAGTCCCATATTGGTAAAGGTCTCGGGCTTTAAGGAAATCGGATAGTCGAAAAAGCGGTTGTTGAAAAAGATGCGGGAGATGCGGTTTCTGCGCAGCATGACACGGTCTTCCTTCTCCGGGTCCGGTCCGCCCTCTTCAAGGGAACAGTCCCTGAAGAGCACTTTGTCGTCATAGGCGGGCGCGCCCTGTACCGGGAGCAGTTCATTCCACCATTCGTTGACTTCAGGCATCTTGGAGAAGAACCTGTGTCCTCCCATGTCCATGCGGTTTCCCTTGTAGTTCACAGTCTTTGCGATGCCGCCGACCTGGCTTCCCTCTTCAAAGACCACCACTTCATATTCATCCGGTGTGCGCAGAAGCTCATATGCCGCTGTCAGACCTGCGGGACCTCCGCCAATGATAATGACTTTTTTCTTCATGATAATCCTTTCTGAGCCGGAAATGAGTCACGAGGGACG
>DGRU01000126.1:70434-73075 GCA_002390025.1 Lachnospiraceae bacterium UBA4380 | reverse complement strand
TTCTGATTGACTCATTTTAATTATGTTTATTTTTATAGGCATTTCTTTTGCAAATACAAGATAACCTGGCTGTCAGGGTATTCATCAACTCGGAAGCAGCAGATATTTGATGCGGTAGAACAGTGCGGGATTATAGATCCGCACCGAGATGGCCTGCCCGTCGCTGAAAACGCTGAGATAATTCACGAAGAGACAGACTGCTGCAAGCACGATCACTACCTTTAAATAAGCATAATACCCGTGAAAGTCCGCATTGTCCAGTATCGTCAGGATGGCAAGGATGGCTGTCAGCATGAGAAGCCAGCCGTAGTCGATCATATAGCGCTGTGAAATGCCTCCGATCTGCACATCGAGCTCGATGAGTATGACTGCAAGCGCGAAGGAAATGACAGCCAGACCGAAAGTCTTTCTGGCAGCCATTCTCTTGCGGAGGCGGAAAATCCAGAAACAGAACAGGGCCAGGGAGTTCAGTGCAAAAAATCCGCCGATCATCTTGTCGATGAACATGTATCCCTGGTAATCCGTCGCCACTTCGATCCCGTTGATGAAAGGGAACTGAGGCTGGATCTGAAGGGGCTGGGCCAGTTCCTGGAAGAGGGCAGGGATATTTTTGGCTATGGAGAAGGTCTTCCTGGTCAGATCCGTCACAGTGAGGTTGTAATCCGCACCGAAATCAAAGGGATTGCCGAAACGGGCCTTGTTGAACACCATCTGCAGAAGTCCCACCGGGATAAAGGGAAGAATCACTGCCGCAGTGTTCAGCAGACTGTCTGTTTTCGGCCAGAAGAAACGTTTCTCCCGTATTTCTTCCCAGAAGATCGGGAAGGCCAGGACAAAGGTCAGGATCATGGTCGGCCTGCATCCCAGCGTGAGCGCGATCAGCAGGGATCCGAGCGCCATGCGCAGGCGATGGGGGTTTCCCTTCCTGTCAAAGCCGCGCAGCCACAGCGAAAGGCCGGCCACTGTAAAGACCAGGCCATAGATGAAAGGCACGCTGTAGACAACCGGGAAGGTCACCAGATAGATCACTCCCGCTGCAGGAACAAAGACACTGGCCAGGAGCAGATAGATGCCCAGGCTGGTCCTCCTGAAATACTTGCGTATCAGGGTATAAATAAAGTAGTAGGACAGGATCCACAGGATGGTCGCCATAGCCAGCACCGCGCGCCAGGTAGGCAGGGCCCTTCCCGTGATCAGCCGGTAGGGAACAAAGGACACCAGGGCCGGTACGATGCCGAAATAGACATAATACCTTCCGTTGTAATAGGCGGCGTCCCACAGGACTTTCTCGGAGTTCTGTCTGGCCAGGTCATTGCGCACTGTGCGGTCATAGGGATTGCGCATTCTGGTCAGGTAGCGCGGCGGACGGATATTCAGATAGGAATGTCCCTGCAGCAGAGCTTCGGCATACAGTTCGTACTCCTTCTCCTGATAGTCGCGCTCATCGCGCTGCTCCCTCCACACATCGGGGTCGGCCGCTTTTCCCGCCCATGTAGTGGCGACAATATTTATGAGCAGAACGGCAACGATCAGTACCTTCTGCCGGGTCTGTCTGAAATCGAGCCTGGTCGTGTAGATCCAGGACCTTGGTCCGAAAAGGACCAGCAGCATGCCGATCAGCCACAGGAAGGCGATCCTCTCCGGATGGACGATCAGAGGCTCCGCCACATTGATCTGAATCTGCCGGATATGGATCTCCTCGCCCTGGTCCGCGTGCAGGTAGATCCGCAGATTTCTGGTCATGCCTGACAGATGCAGCTGTACGTAGCGGCTCTCGGGAACCCCGCTGACAATAGTCTTCTCATCCAGATCCCGGAGATTGGAATTGGCGCTGTCCGTAAACTGCAGGGCGTAATAGACTGCCGGAGAGGCGGGATCAATAAAGTGCAGATAAAGGTTATAGACCTGGGCATGGATCTCCTCCAGCTGCAGGTAAGCTTTTTCCGGGTCAATGATCCGAAAAGATCCGTACTCCGTCTGCTCCAGTCCGGAGCCATAGGAAACCTTGAATGTTTCCTGCAGGGCACCGGAGGTATCAGACGCATCCCTGCCCGCCGCCTGCTCTGAGCCTGACTCATCACTGTCCCCCGCCTGAGCGGCAGACATGGGAGACTTCACATCATTCGATGCTGTCAATACAGGACCTTTGGGCGCATGCCAGTGGTTGTAATTGAACATAAAAAGTTCGAGCAGGATACAGACGGCAAGGATGACCGCCGCCCAGATTGCATATCCGGCAGCCAGGCTCTGCCTTCTGCCCGAACGCCTTGACGCTCCCCTCTTGCCGGGGGCGCCGACAGAGGATTCCTCACCCAGACTCCCGCTTTCCGGGGGTCTCATTCCATAGGCATCCGCTTCCCCTCCTGAAGACATGGGCGCGGCTGACTGGCCTGCTCCCGGCATGTCTTCTGTCCAGTCACCTCTGGAATACCCGGGGCTGCTGTCCTTTTTTCTATTTATATTTGTCAAATCCGGTATTTGAAATTTCATATTTATGATAAAAGTCTGAAACTGTGTCAATTGTGTGTGATGATGAGATGGGATTCCACGGGGCCCCTTCCCCGCTACATCCTCATGTGTACGACGCTGACAAACCGCACGCGGTTTGTCCAAGGTCTCAAATATGCCCGGGCAAGCCCGG
>DGRU01000126.1:70205-70381 GCA_002390025.1 Lachnospiraceae bacterium UBA4380 | reverse complement strand
GGCATCTTTTCGGCTTTTCCTCGCTCTTCGGGGTTTTTAATGAATAAAACTACGTGCTGCTCCGCGCTCCGCGCTCACGCATCACTACACACATTCGGATTCCACGGGGCCCCTTCCCCGCTACATCCTCATGTGTGACGCTCGTCAAGGCCTCAAATATGCCCGGGCAAGCCCGG
>DGRU01000126.1:35791-70118 GCA_002390025.1 Lachnospiraceae bacterium UBA4380 | reverse complement strand
ATCTTTTCGGCTTTTCCTCGCTGTTTTATTCATTATATCAACAAAAGGGGGTTAGGTAAAATCTTTTTAGGCAGGGTGGATCCGGCATGCCTTCCATCATCTGAGAAATTAGCAATTGTTTCCGCTTAGCTATCAATCAAGTTTTTCCTTCGGAAGCGATAATAATTACAACAAGATTCGCATATGCAAAAGTACGCGGTGTGCTGTTTATCAGCTGCCGCAAATGTGATTTGGAACATTCTATGTAGAAACCTGTAGTTATTTTTTAAGGAGGAAAAAACATGTCGAGTCACAAAGCTATCATGGACGGCAACGAGGCAGCTGCGTACATATCCTACGCTTTTACCGAAGTAGCCGGTATCTTCCCCATCACCCCTTCTTCTCCCATGGCGGAGCACGTGGATGAGTGGGCTGCAAACGGCAAAAAGAACCTCTTCGGCCAGCCTGTCGAAGTCGTCGAGATGCAGTCTGAAGGCGGCGCCCTGTTAAAGGAACTTGAAACTCTGGGAGTCAAAGCAATAACTGCAGGAGATGCCAGCCGGGGCAAGAACGGTCTTGCCAATATTTATGAAGGTTTCCTTGCCGGAATCCGGGCATAACTTTTACAATCCGGCTTGAGAAATAGTAAAGAGGAAGCGAAGAGAATCTCAGGTGACCCCCTTTATACCCGAGATTCTCCCCGGCTTTCTCTTTTTTATCGCAATCCTTCCGAAAACATGGTAGAGTGTACTTACTCTCGGATCCGGATCAGCGATCACGAGTCATCACTTTCATTTTCTTATGACTGTGACCGGCCCTCCGGCCCTGTTACGACATGACCGGGCGCTTATCGGGGTGCCGGAGACAACTATTATCAAGGAGCAACTATAATCAAGGAGCCCACTGCCATGAATTCCGGCACTCTGACGCAGGACACCCGGGGCACGCTGATGATGCTGGGCGCATCTTTCTGCTTCTCCCTGGGCGGTATCCTGCTGAAAATCATTCCCTGGAACCCCTTTGCGATCAACGGGGTCCGCAACCTGATCGCCGCCTGTGTGATCGGTCTTTACATTGTTTTTACCCGCCACCGCATGAAGTTCAATTTCACTGTCTTCATGGGTGCTGTGTGTATGGCCGGCGTGACGACAATGTTTGCAATCGCCAACAAACTGACCACAGCCGGGAATGCCATCGTCCTGCAGTACAGTATGCCGATCTGGCTGATTCTCCTGATGTATCTCTTTTTCAGAAAAAAGCCTTCCCGCCTGGAGATCATCACGATTGCACTTGTTCTCATCGGCATTCTGTGCTTCTTTTTCGACAGTCTGTCCACGGGCAGAATTGCAGGAGATCTCATCGCGTTTTTATCCGGTCTCTTCTATGCAGGCATGTTCATGCTCAATCAGTTTGAAAAAGGAGACGCCCTGTCCTCCATGGTGATCGGCCAGCTCCTGTGCGGCATCTTCCTGTCCCCCATGGTGCTGCAGGAAACGGTTTTCACTCCTTCGGTTCTGGCCGCAGTCTTTGTCCTGGGAAGCGTTCAGGTCGGACTTGCCTACATCCTGTTTTCCATCGGAACCAGGTATACAAATCCGATCACTGCCTCCATCATCAACGCTGTGGAACCGGTCCTGAATCCGATTCTGGTAGCCGTCTTCTACGGAGAGGTGCTGGCACCTCTCTCTATGGCAGGAGCCGCCATCGTCGTCGGAAGCATTCTGTTTTACAATATTCGAAAACTGAAGGAATAACGGTTTTAAGCTGAAGGAATAAAGGCTTTAACAGCAGCTTTCCTCAGCATGAAGGAGAAGACTCTCCGTTATTCATATTTGCCCACAAAAAAAGCTCCGGCCGGATTCTCTCCGGGCGGAGCTTTCTACGCTTTTCTATGCTTTTTCCGTGATTATTCCGAGACTTTTACAAAAACACAGTCAACCTCGTTTTTGGAATCGGTCCAGCGAAGCTTGTCGCCTTCTTTCATCAGCGCGCCTTTGGTCACCTCTCCTTCAGAGACGGTCTCCTTGTCATTCTCGTCCCAGGTGTGGACGGTGTAGTTTCCGTCCTCATAGGACAGCATGCCGGAAGTCTCATCATAGGTTCCACTGATTTCCCAGGTAGAAGCCTCTTTAGCGCCCGATGACCAGTGGATCAGGACATGGCAGGTTCCTGTCTCGGCTTTTTCGATGTCCATGGTTGCACGCTGGCTGACTTCGTCCTGCCAGCTTCCGGTCAGATCCATCTCACCGGTATAGTCTGCCAGGAACTCTTCTGACATTGTACCGGCCGTGTCGACCTGCTCCTGTACCTCTTCCACGACCGCTTCGGGATCCACTTCCTCGAAGTTCTCTTCTTTCTTCTTTCCGCATGCGGTAAAAGCCAGGACGCTGAGCAAAAGTGCGCCTGCAACAAGCCATTTATTCTTCATCATTGAATCCTCCTGTTTTCATGATTAATTTTTTGTCTTTTTGATTGATTTTTTTTGATTGATTTTTTGTTTTTTGATTGTCTTATTGTTTTTTACATGCATAGAATAACAATCCTTTCAGCACAGTAGTGTCACACAAAACTGTGACACTTTTGTGACCCCTTCATGGTATCTATTAAAAATAATGAAAGTGTAGAGAAAGGAGAAAAAATCTCATGTCTGAAGATCCGGACGGAAACCGTTCGATCACTTACGCCAAAGTATATGTCCCTTCGCTGAAACAGACCGGATGGGTCGATTCCGCATACCTTGGTTAAAAAACACTTCATCAGAAGGCAGATGCTCTCCGGTAAAACAGACAAAAAAATATGAATTGTAACGCCCCGCCGCTGTTGCCTGAAAAGGTGAACAGCGGCGGGGCGCTTTTTATACAGAGATTGTTAATAGTGTTTGTTTACAGTGATATTCAATAGTTTTTGTTTACAGTGATATTCCGAAAAAAAACTCACTTATTGATCTTTCTGTGCCGCTGATAATCCGGTTTTTACAGCCGTCTTTGCTGCATCAGGCTTTACTTCTTCAGCCTTGACCTCCGGCTCCGCAGCTGCAGAAGCCGCTGCCTTTGCCTCTGCAAGGCCTGTGACGTTGACATTTCTTGTCACCTTGGCGTCATAGGTATTGGCCCTGATGATCTCGGACAGGTCCACACCGGTCGCCTGGGACATGGTGTCGAAGACCTGTTTCATGACAACAGGCATGTTGCCGGAAATCTGGGCAGCTCCGCTGCCGCCGTCGCCTGTGCCATAGATATTGATGCTGTCGATCTGGCTGAGAGGCTTGGCGATCTCGCTTGCCATCTCGGGCATGATCTTGATCATCATCTCTACGATAGCTGCACTGTTATACTTCCTGTATGCCTCGGCGCGCTTCTCCATGGCTTCGGCCTCTGCGAGACCTTTTGCCTTGATGGCTTCTGCTTCTGCAAGGCCTCTCGCCCTGGCGGCTTCTGCTTCCGCAAGTCCTTTGGCCTGTATACCGGCTGCTTCCGCGTCATACTTGGCCTTGACACCGGCTGCTTCCTGTTCTGCCTTGAACTTGTCCGCGTCTGCCTGTGCTTTCCTTGCTTCTGCCTCGCGCTCCTGCTCGAACTGGGATGCCTCTGCCTCTCTCTGCCTCTTGGCGAGTTCGGCTTCCGCCTTCTGCTCGGTAGCGTATCTTTCCGCCTCGGCCTGCTTTCTGATGTTGGCCTCGAGCTCTCTCTCCTTGATCGCGACCTGACGTTCTCTGAGGTCTGCCTCTCTTTCCGCCTGCGCGATCTGCGCATTCACGGTCTCGGTGTTGACCTGTTTCATCTGGATCTGCTTCTGAATATCATAGGCGGCGTCCGCTTCCGCGGCCTTGGTGTCCTCAAATTTCTTGAGGTCTGCCTTCTTCAGAGCCAGCTCGTTGTTTTTCTGTGCGATCTCCAGATTTGCTATGACTCTTGCGTCATTTGCCTCTCTGGCAGTCTCGGCCTGCTTGATCGCGACGTCTCTCTCGGCCTCAGCCTTGGCGATCGCCGCTTCCTTCTGGATCTTGGACATGTTGTCCTGACCCAGGGCATTGATCAGACCGTTTTCATCGATAACCTTCTGGATGTTACAGGAAATGATCTTGATACCCAGATTGTTCATATCCGACTGCGCTTTTTCCTGGACCTGATCGCCGAAGGCTTTCCGGTCGGAGGAGATGACACGCAGTTCCATGGTGCCGATGATCTCACGCATATTACCCTGCAGAGAATCTGTCAGAGCCCTGACGATCTGGTCTTCCTTCATATTCAGAAAGTTTTTCATAGCCAGATCGATACCGGGAACCAGCCTGTAGTGCTTGCCCTCCATGGGATCTCCGGGAGGATAAACCTGATCTCCGTTGGCATCGGGCACCTTTACCATCTCCTTGTCGGACATCACCGCAACCTTGGCGATCGCATCGATATCAACGCCGATGAAGTCCTTGGTGGGGATGTAGCCGTTGGTCTTGATGTCGACGGAGACCTGCCTCAGCAGCAGCTTATCCATACGATTGACCAGGGGCAGGCACAGGCCTGCATGCCCGATCAGGACTTTCTTTCTGCCGGCACCGGTAATGATGAAGGCGGTATCCGGCGGAGCTTTCACATAGCTGACCAGGATCAGGGCTACGATCGCAGCGATCACTACGACTGCCGCAACGACAATGTACAACATATTTTCCATGATGTTTCTCCTTTTTTTCCCTGTTTTTCGTCCTACAGCCAGGCAGCCTGCACCGATTGCCGGATGTCAGACCCTGCCGCCTGGTCGTCTGCCGACACGCCGTTCTGCATTTTCCCCGCTGAAGAGAAAAGACTGCACTCCGGCATGCGGTTTTATAATGACTGTTATTCTGAAACGGTTCTTATCAGACCGGTACGAACTCCGGGTATGACAGAGAAAGCCGGTCACGTAAGCACTCTTGTTTTCTCAGGTCTTCTGTCCGATTTTCGCAGGTCTATGTCCGATTCAGATTAAAATGCATTATAGTCCCGCTTTTTTTAACAATCTACATCTATTTTTTAATAAACTGTGTCTTTTCCTTTAAATGAAATCCCGCAGATGAATAAACCCCGCAGAAATCACAGCTCCCGGCAGGGGCCTTTCGTGCAGCGCCCGCCGCAGAAAGTTGTAAAAATCCGCCTTCTCGGGGGTGTTGTAGGCCTCCTGGAGGATTTTCATGTATTCCGCCTCGCCCTCCGCGATCTTGATCTCCGCATTTTTGTTGGCGTCGGCCACCATGACCTTGACATTTTTGTCTGTCTCGTTCCGGATCTTCTGTGCCTCCGCTTCACCCTGTGCTGTGTAGGAGGCGGCGATGTTCTGACGCTCTGAAATCATGCGGTCATAGACATTTGTCACCTCCTGCTAATAATTCTGCCACAGATACATCAAATGTTCCACCCGGTTTTTTCAGGCGACAAGGGAGGAGGAGACAGAGAACCGTCCCCTTCCTGTCTCCTCGGAAGCCGGCTGCGGCATTGATGGGAAGCACCCTTGTGCCTTATAATATTTATCTGCATGAGGCTTTCGCCTCCAATTTGATAAAAAAGGATTCTCCATGAAGTATACAATAAAGCCTGTGGGAGACTCTGCCCTGACGATCATCTTCGGAAGTGAAATCGACCCGGAGATCAGCCGGATCGTCCGGATGGCCAGGACCTGTCTCACAAACAAAGAAATCGAAGGTGTGATTGAATATGTGCAGACCTATGCCGCGCTCATGGTGCACTACTGCCCTGTGACAATCAGTTACGACGAGCTCGCCGCCAGGATCGACGCGGAGCTGTCCCGAATGGATTCCAGCAGCGATCAGACGGAAAAAAGGACTTTCGTGATCCCCGTCTGCTATGGCGGAGAGTACGGCCCGGATCTTCCGGCAGTCTGCGCGCACACAGGTCTCTCTGAAAAAGAGGTCATCAGGCGGCACAGCGGTGTGGATTATCTGATCTATATGCTGGGTTTCCTGCCCGGATTTGTCTATCTGGGCGGCATGGACCGGTCGCTTAGCACGCCCCGCCTGAAGGTTCCCAGAGAGCGCCTGGAAAAAGGCTCTGTCGGCATTGCCGGCGACCAGACCGGCATCTATCCCCTGGTCTCCCCGGGCGGATGGCAGATCATCGGAAGAACGCCTCTGGAACTGTATGATCCGGAGAGGGAACCTTCCATCCTCTACGAAGCGGGCGAATATATCCGCTTCTTCCCAATCAATGAGACGGAATTCAAGCGGATCCGAAGAGAGGTCGAGCTCGGCATTTATAAATATGAATAAAAAAGAGAGTCAATCGGCCGCAAGTGTGAATGCAATCAGAGAGGGGTGAGCGTCTGTATGGCAATGCATGTGTTATTTCCCGGTCCCCGCACAACGATCCAGGATCAGGGACGGCCGGGTTACCAGAACAGCGGCTTTGCTCCGGGCGGATTTATGGACAGGGATGCCGCAAAAACGGCCAATGTACTGGTCGGCAATGAGGACACTGAGGCTGTTCTCGAATTCTGCCTGATCGGACCCGTGCTGTTTTTTGACGAAACAGTAAATATCGCCGTAAGCGGCGGTGATTTCGGAATTGATGTCGAAGGCACCTTCTGTCCTGCCGACAGGCCTGTACGTGTTCCCGCCGGAAAAAAGGTGAAGATCACAACGGGGCAGGCGGGACTTTACGGCAGTCTTGCCGTGGGAGGAGGTCTGGACATCCCTCCGGTCATGGGGAGCCGGAGTACCAGCCTGCGATGCGGTATCGGAGGCTTCCGGGGCAGAGCCCTGGCCGCAGGAGATGAAATCCCCCTGCGCAATCCTGAAAACGGCAGAAAAGACCTCTCCTGGCGCTGGGTCCCGCCCCGCAGACAGGTTCCGCCGGATGATCCTGCGGCCGCCAGAGTGCGTGTGATCCCCGGTCCGCAGGAAAACATGTTCACCCCGAAAGGTCTGCAGACTTTTTACGAAAGTGCCTATGAGATCACCTCTCACAGCGACCGCATGGGCTATCGGCTGACCGGTCCCCGGGTCGAGGCAGCGGACGGTTATGATATCCTCTCGGACGGGATCGCAAACGGGAGCATACAGATTTCCGGCTCCGGAGAGCCCATCGTGATGATGGCAGACCGGCAGACCACCGGCGGCTACGCCAAAATCGCCTCGGTCATCACTGTCGATCTTCCTCTCTTTGCACAACTTCGGCCGGGACAGAAGGTGCGGTTCGAGAAATGCACCGTGCAGGAAGCCCAGAAGCTGCTCCGGGAAGAGGACAAAATGTGGAAAGACCACTGCCGGATGCTGGAGGAGAACAGCCCCAATCATTATAAGCCCTATCGTTTGAGCTTTTCTGAAGAGGGCAGCAGCCGTTCCGGCTGCAGGAGCTGCCGCCGTTCAGGATGGGCAGGGAGAAAGCCCCGGCGGGCAGGCCTTAGATCCGGACGGAAATCCTCGGGGCAAAAAACAGCGGGGCGGAAATCAGCGGGGCGGAAGTCTGCCTGCAGATCATGCAGGTAATGCAAGGCTTGTCTGCGGGTTTTGCGCGATGAAGAATAAAACAGACAAATAAAACGAAAAGAATGATTTGTTGAGAGGATCCGTCTATGGAAAAAATCGATCTGAACTGCGACCTTGGAGAGAGTTTCGGCGCCTATACCATCGGCATGGATGAGGGGGTGATCCCGCTGATTTCCTCCTGCAATATCGCCTGCGGCTACCACGCGTCGGATCCCCTTGTGATGCAGAAGACCATTGCGCTGGCCAAAGAGGCCAGCATCGGAATCGGCGCCCACCCGGGCTATCCCGACCTGATGGGCTTCGGCCGCAGAAATCTGAATGTATCCCCCGCAGAGGCCGGCGCCTACGTCACCTACCAGCTGGGTGCTCTCTATGCCTTCGCGAAATCTGCTGGTGTAAAAATCCGGCACGTAAAACCCCACGGCGCCCTCTACAACATGGCCGGCAAAGACTACGCCCTTGCCCTTGCCATCGCAAAAGCCGTGAAAGCTTTTGATCCCTCGCTGATCCTTCTCGGACTCTCCGGCAGCCAGAGCGTGCGCGCCGCACAGGACATCGGACTGCCCGCGGCGAGAGAAGTCTTTGCGGACAGAGCCTATATGCCCGACGGAAGCCTCATGCCCAGAAACCTGGAAGGCGCGGTCATCCATGACGAAAACGAGGCCATCCGCCGCGTAATCCGCATGATAAAGGAACATAAAGTCACCGCCGGCGACGGGACAGACATCGACATCGTGCCCGATTCCATCTGCGTTCACGGGGACAATGTCAAAGCCCTGACCTTCGTGACACAGATCCGCAGTGCCCTGGAGGCTGAAGGCATCCAGATCGCCCCCCTTTCCGATATCGTGTAAATGTAACGACGTAAATCATCAAGACTCGCGCGTGTATCACCTGTCTGAAGACACGGGTATTACGCGATGAAGAATAAACACAAAGACGGACTCCCTGCCGCCGGTATTATTTCCGGCGGATCAGGCAGTCCGTCTTCTTCTTTTATATTCTTTTATATTCTTTTTTTTACATTCTATTACAGCCTTTCCCGTCTGTTTACTCAATCCTGCATTTATTACTCAGGATCTCCGTCAGTCTCTATAAAGCGAAGCAGCATTGAAACGCATTCACAGGAAGCACTGTCCCGCATGAGGAGCCAATGTTCATTACAGCATGTGGCTGACAATGATCCAGATTCCTCCGATTCCCACAAAGGCATAGATGACTTTGCCGAAAACAGCCGAGGGTATTTTGTCATGGATTACAAGCCCGAGCAGGGTGCCCGCGATCAGGGCCGCAGTCCCCGCGCCGACCATGGGCAGATCTGCCAGTTCCAATCGCCCAAGGACCAGGCTGATGGCCAGAATCATCAGATTGTTGAGACACAGAAATGCCTGGATGGTGGCCAGGTATTCTTTTTTTCCTTTGGTGGCGGGCAGAAGATACAGAGCCGCAGTCGGTCCCCCGGAAGCAAACAGTCCGTAGCAGACCCCGCAGATAATACCCAGGATCGTTCCCGACTTCGGTGTCGGACGCACATGAATCCGGTTGGAGAATACAAAGAAAAAAATCGAAACCGCCACAAACATGATGCCCAGCAGCAGATACATGCTGTCGGAACTGACTTTTGCGGAGAGAATATTTACGATGCCGCATATGACCATGGTGGGGATCAGAACCGGCAGCATCACCCCCCACTGGATCAAATCCCTGTATTTCACCGAGATATATACGGTACTGATACTCACCATAAAAATGGAGAGCCCCATAGCCTTGCTGTATTCCATGATCAGCGGCAGAAAGCCCATGGTGATCATGGTAGTTCCGAAGCCCAGGGCGCTCTGAACGCAGGCGCCTGCCAGGATCACGGCCATGACAAAGAGAAGGGACAGAACAGACATTATGTCCTCCTTTAGTATATCAATAAAAAATAAAGGGAATATCAAACAGCGATCTGTACCGGCTTTCAGGCGAAAAGCGGGATGCAGCAATCCCGGCACATCTCCCTATAACTACCAAAAAACAGAAGGCATGTCAATGTGAAGCACGGGCAGCCGTCTCTCTCTCCCCTTACGGCTGCCTCCGTAAAAAATGATTAAAGATAGATCAAGGCCGCATCCGTTGTAAAACGAGTGCGGCCTTTTTTCAGTGGTCTTTTGAACAGATTTTTTCCTCCAGTTCTTTAAAAGCTTTGTCCCCTTTATTCTCCCCGCCGTTTTTCCCACTGTTTTCATTGCCGTTTTCTGTTAGGTTTTCCCCGGCGGCTACCGCAAAAACATGAAGGTCTTCATCCTTTCCTGCGCAGGCAAGATCCAGATCCGGAAAAGCTGTGCGCAGGATTTTTTCGACCTCGTCCAGACCTATGCGCTTGCCGGCAATCTTGATGAAGCGGCTCTGCCGTCCGACGATGTAAAAATAGCCGTCCTCGTCGCGGCGCGCCATATCGCCGGTGTGCAGGCCCATCATTCTGGCGAAGCTCTGTGCCTGAATGCCTTCTTCAATCTTCCTCAGATATTCATTCATGTTGTCTTTCCTCAAATAGCGGAAAATATTGCGCGTCTTTTTTCTATCATTGGCATCCCCACGGAAAAAAGTCTCAGCCTTTTTCACTTCTTCTGCAAGTCAAAAGGCTCCCCGTGTCCGGGGCATATGCGGATTCCTGCCGGAAGCGATTGCAGAAAGGGCTCCGTGATTTTTTGGTAACTGTCTGCGTCTCCGCCGGGAAAGCGGAGCAGGGGCTCCTCATCCGGAATCAGATAGTCTCCGCTGAAAAATACTTTTTCATCCAGGAAGATACCAGCACTGCCGGGTGTATGTCCGGGCATGGGAACCAGCCGCAGAGTATGCCCCCGCCAAAACAGCTGCGCGTTTTCCTCAATGATCTCATCCGCAGGTCTGCAGACAATGGGGTCGTAGTGGATCCCCGGCTTTCCCCTGAAATACAGATACACTTCCATGATCCGCGACATATTCAGGCGCGTATTCTGAATGCCGTCATTGCAGACTTTCGAAGCGGCAAAGCGTGCCTGCGGATAAGTCTCCCGCAGAGCATCCAGTCCTGCCATATGATCGCAGTGCTCGTGTGTCAGCAGGAACAGTTCCGGCTCCCATCCATGCTGCTCAAGTACGCGGAGCAAACGCTCGGACTCTCCGGGATCGATCACGACACATTTCTTATCTTCCGCCAATATATAGCAATTGCTCTCCGTGAGGGGATCTACGGAAATCACTGTCTGCAGCATAAGGGTCCACTCCTCCGAACATGCAGAAGCACGTTAGTGCTTTAGATTTCGACGCCATAGCGTCCAAGGACGATTTCCCCTTATTATAGTCTGTGAAATCCAGCACGTCGACCGTGCTGATCTGAATGTCAAAAATCTCCTCCAGATCGCTCATGAGGTCCATATGCGCCATGGAGTCCCACTTCTTGTCTCCCATATATTTCATTTTAGGGAGGTCTTCCTTTTTCACTTTAAAAAGCCTGATAAAAGCCTTGTCGTATTTTTCCAGATTCGTCATTGCTCTCTCCTTTTCTTTTGGGGGAGACAGGGAGACGGTTCGGTTTGGAGACAGGGGACGCCGATTTCGATTTCCGGCATGACTGTGTCCTTTCCTGTTTTATGACGTTCTATTATGATCTCATCCGGCGCCTGTTGAGGATTTCTCTCGCCTGGTCCATCAGTTCCTGACTCACTCTGTTTTCCAGTACAGCTCTCCTGACACCGGGCACATGCTCGACCAGTTCTTTGTTGATGAGATCTTCACTTGTCAGATCCGCCGCCGCGCATCCCGCACAGTGTCCCAGCATGCGGAAATAAACCAGTCCGTCCTCCACCCGGAGCACTTCCATGTCTCCTCCGTGTGTCACCAGGAGCGGACGCACATATTCGTCCAGCGCGGACTCGATCTGTTCTTCCAGCGTATTCATTTCACGTGCTGTTTCGACCATCTCTCTTACCTCTCTTGCTCATAATAATGATGGATTCTTTGCCTTATACTGATTATAGGGCACAGCACGTTTCTGCTTTCTTCTGTTCGTGGTTTCTACTATGCTGTTTCTCGGATGCTTTCGACAGTACATATTCTACATATTCTTATGCTATAATTTTGTTATCATAACACAAGCAGGCGACAGCAGCATATTTGTTATCATTATCCTGCGTTACATAATTAGTTTTTTGGAAAGGAGGCATTTTTCCTTGAAAAAAGTAAGATACGGAATGGTTGGAGGCGGTCTCGGATCCTATATAGGTGATGTACACCGCCACGGCGCAATGATGGATGATCTGGCCGTGCTCTGTGCCGGCTGTTTTTCCCGCCACCGGGACAAAAATCTGGAGACGGCGGACGCCTGGGAGATTCCGGAAGACCGGGTCTATGCAAATTATCAGGAAATGGCGGACAGGGAATCCTCCCGCGAGGACGGCATTGATTTTGTCACGATCGCGACACCCAACTCCAGCCATTATGAGATCGCAAAGTATTTTATGGAAAAAAATATCCACGTCCTGTGTGACAAGCCTGTCACCATGACCGTGGAACAGGCAGAGGACCTGAAAAAGATCGCGGACGAAAGAAATCTTCTTTTTGCCGTCCCCTATGCCTACACCGCCTATCCGGCGATCCGGCAGGCGCGGCAGATGATCGAAGAGGGCGTCATCGGCAAGATCATCTACCTCCGCGCGGGACATCCCGAGGACTGGGTCATCTCTTCCGTCCCTGAGGAGCCCTCGGGCAAGCTGCCCTGGCGCTTTAATCCGGATATGGCAGGTGAATCCCTCTGCTCAGCTGACCTGGGCACCCACGCGGAGCAGCTGGTCGAGCAGTTTACCGGCCTCACCATCAAGCGCCTGCTGGCTGTCTTCAACACCTGGCCGGCCTATCTTCCCCTTGAGACAAACGTCACCGCTTTTCTGGATCTGGGAGACGGCATAACGGGGGAACTCTGGGCTTCCCAGATCGCCATCGGCAAAGAGTGCAGCCCCTTCATTTATGTGGTCGGTTCCAAAGGCTCCCTGGAATGGAACCACGAGACCCCTTCCATCCTCAAATATACGCCTGTTAACGAACCCACACGCCTTCTCTCTGCCGGAAGAGACTACATGAGCAAAGAGAGCAACAGCATGGTCCGCGTTTCGGCTGCCCACCATGAAGGATACTTCGAGGCCTTCGGCAACATCTACCGCCCCTTCTGTCAGAACCTGCTGGCTCTGAAAGATGGAAAACCCTACGAGGGACTGCCCTATCCCTCCATCCAGGAAGGCCTCAACGGCATGAAATTCGTCCACGCCTGCGTGGAGAGCAACCGCCTCGGAAATGTCTGGGTAGACCTGTAAGTTGTCATGGGGACGGAGTTGTCATGGGGACGGTTCCTCTGACACTTTGCGTGCAAAGTGTCAGAAGAACCGTCCCCAAGACAACTGACAACTGCTGAAAAAAAAGCCGCTGCATCACGCTTGGATACAGCAGCTATTTTCTTTTTCATCGGATAAAGTTTGTGAATGTCCTGGGATGTGTCTCGGGCGGATCGATCTTTCCCTTGGCCGCATCAATAACCTTGACTGTCCAGGCAATGTTGCGGGCAAGCTTGGCGACGACCTCGAGACCCTCTATATCCTGCTGAACCTCACCGGGATCCGCTCCGTGCACGGCGCCCCAGTAATCGGATGTGACAATGACCATCTCCATGGCATCCATATAGCCCAGCAGCTGCTGGTAGGTAGCCATACCGCCGGAACGGCGGAGCGTACAGAAGGCGGCGCCCACCTTGTGATGGAACTTATTTTCACTGCCGCAGCAGGCCGCCAGGAAGATGCGGTCCAGGACACATTTCATGCCGCCCGCGATTCCTCCGTGGTAGACGGGAGAGGTCAGGATAATGCCGTCTGCTTCGATGCACTTGTCAATGATCTCATTGACCATGTCATCCTTCTGGATACAGTGGACGTCCCCTTCGTTCAGGCAGTGGTAGCAGGCCATGCAGGGATGGACGCGGGGGCCGGGCTGAAGGACTTCAAACTCGATTCCTTCCTTTGCGAATTCCGCCGCCATGATGTCAAGACATTGTGAAACATTTCCGCCCTTACGCGGTGATCCGTTAATAGCGATCACTTTCATGAGGGTTCCTCCTTTCAATAGGACCTGTGCACGATTATTTCAGTACAAATTGAACAATTTGGTTTTTGAATTATTGCAACATCGTCGAGGCGCAATTCGCTTTACCGCTGGATTCTAATCAATATTATATCTGTATCCGTCGCCGGCAACAACAAATCTCTGTCTTTTCGGAGCATTTTGCCGGCATTGGAATATTTTGCCGGTTGTATTTCCAAAAAAAGATCCCCGGGAAGCAGTTTCCCGGGGATCTTAATGTCACGGTTGTCAAGGGGACGGTTCTTCTGACACTTTGCATACAAAGTGTCAGAAGAACCGTCCCCTTGACAACCGCCCGAAGAACCGTCCCCTTGACAACCGCCCTTGACAACCCAGATTATTCTTCGTCTCTTGTCAAATGTTTGATCCACTTGCCGCTGCGCACGCGCAGAAAAACGGGCAGGCCCTTGAAGATCTGGTCCGACTGGATGCAGAGGACCACCAGAGGCACGGGCAGCTGCCAGACAAAAGCGGCCAGAAGCGAGAGGGGCATGACGATTGCATAGACACTGACCGTGTTGAGGAGCAGGGAGAATTTCGTATCGCCGCTTCCGCGAAGAACGCCGTTGCAGACAGGCATCTGGTAGGCCATGCCGACCATGACAAAGCACATGACGACCATGATCTGGTCCGCCAGACGCATGGCGTTAGGCGTCAGGCTGTAGTGGGACAGCAGGGGTTTGTGCAGGATGAAAAGGATAATCGCAAGCACAAGGCCCACGCAGAAATTGAGCACCGAGATGGTGCGGGCATCGGATTTGATGCGCTTCATATTGCCCTTGCCGACCGTCTGTCCCATGACGACCGCAGTGGCGGAAGCCATGGCGCTCACGACGACCTTCAGATACTGATAAAAAGTCATCGCCACAGAATTTGCCGCGATGGTATCCGAGGCATCGGGTCCGGGCAGATGGCCCAGAATCGCTGTCTGCATGGGGACGGAGACTGCCCACAGGAGACCTGCCAGCATGACGGGAATCGCGACACGGATGAAATCCCCGGCCAGCTGCCGGCTGCTGGAGAGAAAGTTTTCGGAAAAGAGTTGAAGCTTCTGATCCTTACACCGCACATAGAACAGTACGATTGAAAACTCCACGATACGGGCGATCAGGGTTCCGATCGCAGCACCGCGGATACCCATTTCCGGAAATCCGAAATGGCCGAAGATCAGCGTGTAGTTGATGCAGGTGTTGACGACCAGGGACACAACGGAGATGTAGAAAGAAATCTTGACCGTTCCGACGCAGCGCAGGGAAGCCATCAGCACATTGGTGAGAATAAACAGGGGGAAAGTGAACAGAATGATCTGCATATACATTCTGCCCTGCTCGATGATCGCCGCATCCCTTGTAAAAAAGTGCAGGACCTGGGGCGGAAACAGACTGCAGACGACCGCGTAGAAGACTCCCCAGGCCAGGCCAAGCTTCAGGGCAAGCCCGCAGATCTTACGCACAGGCGACATGCGCCCCTGCCCGTAGTACTGGGAGGCCAGAATGATCAGCGAGTCACAGACAGTGATCGATGTCTGCTGCACCAGAAAGAAAATCTGATTTACCGTCGCCGCGCCCGAAAGCGCATTCTGGGAATAGCTTCCCATCATGACGTTGTCGATCATGTTCACACTGTAGGCCACCAGATTCTGCAGGGCCACCATCGTGAAGATCGAGAACAGCTGCCTGTAAAAAGACCTGTCCCGGGTGAAAAAAGAACTTCCCGTATTGTATTTTGCAGTTTCTCTTGCCATGTATCCTTCCCCCATTTAAGCCGTTGATGCAAATTATAACGTACCTGTAAATAATTCGCTATCTCTATTATTGCTGAAAATTGTGGAATTGGGGACGGTCATTTTGTTTCTGTCCCCAATTCCCCCAGAAACAAAAGGACCGTCCCCGTTGTTCATCACTCTGTCATCGTATATAATAGACAAATCACAGGCCGGACGCATTCCGCTCTTTTCGTGCGGCATATGGGGAAAGAATTAATAAGGAGGAGTCTTTTGAAGGACATGACTGACGTATTTACTCTGGAGCAGGAGCACCTGACTGAGGTTTACAATAAACTGGTAACGATGGAAAAAAGCCTTGAGAGCCGGATCAGTTCCATTGCGGAAAAAGCCGCAGCGGAGAAGCTGGATATCCGCGAAAATCTGGCACTCAATTTCGACGGGGACTCGGATTCGATGGAGACTTACATCGAATTCGAGGTCATGAACCATGCCATCGACCAGTACAATATCGACCGCGATACTGCCGCAGAGAAACTCAGCCATGTAAAGCGGCTTTTGAAGGCTCCCTATTTTGCCAAAGTACAGCTGCAGTTTGATCCCGACGAGGATCCCGAGGAGTACTACATCGGCAGCACCGGTGTCTCCGAAGACGCCCATGAACCGCTGGTGATCGACTGGCGTTCTCCCGTTGCCGAGACCTACTACAACCAGGACAACGGGAAGACCTTCTACACTGTGGACGGGCACAGGATCAATGTCGACCTTCTGCTGCGCCGTCAGTTTGAGTTGTCGGAAAACCGTCTTCACGCCTTTTTCGACACACAGATTGCGATCGAAGATCCCCTCCTCATCCGCTCCCTCACCAGGCAGCGCAGCGACAAGATGCAGGCAATCACGGCCACGATCCAGAAGGAGCAGAACGCTGTCGTCCGGCATGAAAATGTCCCGGTCCTGCTCGTCAACGGCATTGCCGGAAGCGGCAAGACCAGTGTCCTTCTGCAGCGCATCGCCTGGCTCTTCTACCGCCAGCGCGACACGCTCCGTCCCGACGAAGTTGTCCTGATGACCTTAAATCCGATCTTCCGCCGCTACATCGACCAGGTTCTTCCGGATATGGGAGAGATGAACCCCGTCTCCGTGACCTGGAAGGAATTCCTGGCTATGGCCGGCGTCTCCCGCAGAAAGGGCTCCGGCGGATCCGATTTCCGCACGCTCCCCGAGTCCCTTCGCACCATGGAAGAATCACTTCCCTCCCTGCGGCTGGAGCCGGATGACCTTCGTTCCATTCATCAGAAGAGTATAAAAGTCCTGTCCCGGACACACATCGCAGAGGTCCTGGCCCAGCACCCCGAGATCCCGACCGGAGAACGCCTTGTGCAGATCGTCATCGATGATCTGAAGGAAATCGCAAAGCACGAGATCCGGCGGAAAGAGCGCGATGAAGAGGAAATGCGCGAAAACGCAGACGAAAACGGCTCCGGTGCGGAATCCTCCCGCTCTGCGGAAGGTCCGGGCTCCCGCGCTGAGGACAACCGCATACAGAGCCAGTACGGCGGCGCTTTCCAGGCCATCAACTCCTGCCAGTGGCTTGACATCGACAGGATCGGAGCCCGTCTTCTGGGCAGAAAAAAGCTGTCCGATCTCGAATGGCTCTACCTCAAAATGCTCCTCACCGGTCAGCGAGATCTGCGCACCAAATATGTCATGGTCGATGAGGTACAGGACTATACGCCCGCCCAGCTGATGGTACTGCGAAGATACTATCCCCGCGCCAGGTTCATGCTGCTTGGCGACGAATACCAGGCAATTCGTGAGGGAACCGTGACCTTTGCCCAGATCCACGAGATGTTCAACAAAGCACCTGCGGATTCCGCTGTCGGACAGCCTGGCTTAAGGCGGCTTTCCGCCCGCATCGGCTCCCCGGCTTCCGCCTCTGCCGGGAATAACAGCCGGCCGCAGCCTCTGCACCGCGCCGCATCCGCGGAGACCGCAAAGAGGAGCTCCGCATCAAGATCCAACAGAGTGACAGAACTGTTTCTGACGACCAGCTACCGATCCTCACCCGAGATCACAGCCCTGTTTGCAGGCCTTCTGCCGGCAGAGCAGCAGATCCTTGTCTCCTCCGTGCAGCCCTCCGGTTACGCGCCCGAATTCTGCGTCTGCAGAGCGAAAGAGGAGTACGCGCAGGCGCTTGCTGCAGCCGTACGGAAGGCACAAGAGCAGGAAGGCCTCACTGCCATCGTCTGTGTCGGTGCGCGCAGCATGGAAAAGACAGCCGCTCTGCTCATAGAGTCTATGACAGAAGGCAGTGCTCTCCCTGTTGAAAACAATGCTGCGGAAAATGCCGCAGGCAATAGCGCGGGCACTGATACGGGCACTGTCGCTGACACTGACGCTGACGAATCAGGTCTCTCCGGCAGCAGCAGTCTTTCCGGGGTGGATCTTCTGCGCAACTGCCCGGTCCCCGTCATCCGTTCGGGCGGCAGTCTTCCGGAGAAAGGTGTCTTTCTCATCACCCTGGCCCATGCAAAAGGCCTTGAGTTTGACGGCGTGATCCTGCCCGATGCAAATGCAGACAACTATCCCGATACCCTGCTGGCGCGCCACCGCCTCTACACGGCACTCTCCCGCGCCACAAGGCGGCTGTCCGTTCTTGCACGCGGCAGTCTGACCCCCCTGCTGCAGGATAAACAGAATCAGGAAAAATAAAAACAGGATAAAAAAGATCAGGATCAGCAGGATCAGGATAAACAAGATCAGAACAAAAAAGGATTAAAGTATTATCAGAACTGAACGTATTCCCTCAAAAAGAGAACCGTTTTTTACAGGAATCATACTATGAAAAAAGTTTTAGTCGGCATGTCCGGAGGTGTGGACAGTGCCGTGACAGCTTATCTGCTGCAGAAGGAAGGCTATGAAGTGTGCGGGGTGACCCTGCGCACCTGGGCTCCCGACGACGGAAGTGAGGGCAGGTGCTGTGAGATTGATGACGCGCGCAGAATCTCCAACACATTGGGAATCCGCTTTTATCCACTCAACTGCCTTGCAGAGTTTTCCCAAAAAGTCGTTGACCCCTTTGTGCAGAGTTATCTGAGAGGCGAGACCCCCAATCCCTGCATCGAGTGCAACAGATATCTGAAGTGGGAGAGAATGCTCTACGCCGCAAAAGTCATGGGGGCGGACTATGTAGCCACGGGCCACTATGCCCATGTCCTGAAGCTGGAAAACGGCAGATATACCGTCAAAAAAGCCAACTATGCAGCCAAAGACCAGACCTACATGCTCTATAAGCTCACACAGGAGCAGCTTGCAGCTACCCTCATGCCCCTGGGAAAATATACCAAAGAAGAAGTGCGCCGGATTGCGGAGGAAGCCGATCTTCCCGTGGCTCACAAGCCCGATTCCCAGGAAATCTGTTTTGTGACGGACGGCCATTACGCCGATTTCATCGAGGATTACGCAGATAAAAAGAACGCGCAGGCCCTTGCCTGCGCCGCTGAAGGCTCTTGTGGCCCCTCCGCCGCTTCTCTCCTTCATGTACCCGGTCCCGGGAATTTTGTGGATGAGGCAGGAAATGTGCTGGGCACACACAAGGGCATCACACATTACACGATCGGACAGCGCAAGGGCCTGGGAATAGCCCTGGGACGGCCCGTCTATGTCAAAGAGATCCGGCCCGGCACAGATGAGGTTGTACTCTCCGACGAGCCGGCTCTGTTCAGCAGAATCGTAAATGTGCGCGATGTGAATTTTCTCTCCATCCCCGGCATGGCTCCCGGCGAACAGCTCCGCGCAAGAGCAAAGGTCCGCTATCACCACGAAGCTTCACCGGCCGTGCTCGAAATGCAGGAAGACGGCTGTATACGGATCACTTTTGACCGGCCCGTGCGGGCAGCCGCTCCCGGTCAGTCCTCTGTCTTCTACGATGAGAACGACTGCGTGATCGGCGGCGGAATCATTTTTTAACAAAAAACATAGCCTGACTTTTAGTCCCCGCTTTTAATCCCTGCTTTTGATCCCCGCTTTTAATCCCTGCTTTTGATCCCCGCTTTTAATCCCTGTGAGGAAACAGTGACAAAAAAACCACCCGAAAAGGTGGTTTTTTTACTGCACAGAGTATTTGCGGACTTTTGTTCTTCAAAAATATTTTTGAAGGATGTCGAAGAATATTTTGAAGACTATCGAAGCCCCGCCCGAAAGTCCTGCGTCCTGCCTGCGGGTTGTCCCGCCGCCTTTATTCGTCGACTGTCAAAAGGGCCTCGCGGACTGCCTGAGTCAGTTTCTCCTGCCCCTCCTCGTCCAGATATTTTGATGTGCGGATCAGGCAAGTTCCTTCAATGGCGCAGGACCCGGCATCCATCACACTGCCGTCAAAAAAGGAGATGTATTCAGCCCGCTTTTCTGCCTCCTCCCTGGAGGAATAGATCTCGACCGCGCCTCCGCCTGCAGTCCCGATCATGACCACATCGATGGATGGATTCTTTTTGGGAGAATCTCCCGGGGCGGCAGCCGCTTGCGCTGCAGTCCCGCCTTCTGAAGATATTCCTGCTTCAGCAGCTGTCCCGCTCTCTGCAGAAGTACCTGACTCTGCAGCTGTCCCGCTCTCTGCAGGAGTACCTGACTCTGCTGCGGTCCCGCCTTCTTCAGCCGCTGCTGTCTCTGCTGCCGTACTGTCCGCGGCGGAAGACGCCTCTTCGCTGCTGCTTTCAGAAGCCTGCTCATCCCCGGAGGATTTTTTTCCGTCTTTTTCAAAGGCCTCCTGCGGCAGAAGGCTCCGGTCTATACGCTCATCCAGAAAATAAACACACCCCAGATATCCGCCTTTGGTCCCCAGCAGTCCGTTGGGATCATTGCCCGCGGTCACAGCCTCCGCCTGCACGACGGTATCGATCCGCTCCAGGCGCTCCTTCACAAAGGAATCCGGCGGGGAGGTGATATTGGCCAGCTTCCTGACGCTTTTTTCAAAGTTTTTCTGTGCAGACCGGACAGCTTCAAGCTCCTGTGTATAGTCGGGCACTTCCGGCACTTCCGGAATCTTCTCCAGTGATTCCTCCACCGCCTTCTGAGCCGTCTCCGCCTCGTGCTGTGCCAGTTCCAGCTCATCTGTGCTGAAGCCTGCCGGCACATTGCGCATCTCAAAGGGATCGATCTGCACCGGCACTTCGGCAAAGGCCTTCTCCGCCTTCTGAACCGCGCTTTCCAGCAGATCCTGCGTGTCCGGCTCATAGGCCTCTTCCCCTTTGTCGAGAACTGCCTGTGCCGAGTCCACTGCCGCCTGAAGCTCCCCGTTGGCCTCCGCAATGTCCGCGGCCGCCTGGTTGTAGGGTGCAATGGCGTCGTTATAGTCCCGGGCAGCGGCATTGTAAGCATCCACCGCGGCGGACGCCTCTGCTCTTGCGCTCCAGACTGTATATAGGAAAAAGCCTGCTGCCAGCGCCAGAACGGCTGCCGCTATACCGATGGCTTTTTTCTTCATAATCCATTTCCTCCATCCTTTAGGGTTTATTCACCTGACTTGCTGCAAGCCTCTTTATTAGGGCATACATTCCCTGAAAGTATACATTACCTGAACGCATACATTGCCTGCTTAATATATACAGGAATACTGCAGTACAGCAATACTGCATGCACGGCCTGCCCTGATCCGCTGTGTTTTTGTATGCAGCCAAATGCATAGACGATTGTACGAACACAGATTATTATAAAACAGATTCCCTTGATGTGATACAATATATGCATATATTTCATGCAGGATGCATTTGCCCTTCCGGCAGGCCGGACTGCCTGCATCACAGACAGCATTAGACAGCATTGTGAATGAAGACCCGCTTTTTGTAATCAGGGCTCTTTTGCCCTCCCCCCTGCCGACCCTCCCGCGGTCTGCAGGAGCTTCCGAGGACTTATACCATGAAAAGAACAAAGAAAAAGCCCTGCGCTTTCAGGATCCTTACGGCATTTCTTCTTGCCTCCGTATACCTGTTCTGCCTCTGCCCGAAACCGACATCCGCATCCGCCCCCTGGAAATATGACTACCATCTCCGGGGCGACGAGGCCTTCCAGGAGCATGCGCGGTATATTGTTGAGACAGGGATCACGGCTCCCTCCACTGAGGGAGAGGTCTACTACGCAGGACCCTCGGACGACGTGCAGGGCATGATCAACAGCCTGGGGCCCGGTGACACCCTTTATCTGCGCGGCGGTGTCTATAACCGCAAGATCCGGATCTATGGAGGCGTGAACGGCCGGGAAGATGCCTATATCACGATCGCAGCCGCTCCCGGCGAAGAAGTTGTTTTCGACGGCGCCGGGCTCAACGGACATGATCAGGATCAGAGCGGTCCGTCCATGTTCTGGCTGTACGGCTGTTCCTATGTGCAGCTCTCCGGATTTGAGGTCAAAAACGCACACGGACGCGACGCCAGCGCAATTCTCCTTGAACCCGGGACCCATCACATCGTGGTCAGCGACCTCTATATCCACAATATCACGACGCCGAGTCCCAGGAGCGAAGATCACTGCTGCAATGCCATTCTGATCATGGGCAGGGGAGGCAGCACGATTTCCAATGTCCTGCTCTTCCGCAACAACATCGAGAACTGCGAGACCGGCTGGTCGGAAGCCATCGCCGTTTCCGCCAATGTCAGCGATGTCAATGTCGTGGGCAACCGCCTCGACGACACCGGCAACATCGCCATCTGCTTCTCGGGTAATTACGGAAACGCACCGTCCAGTGTCGACTATCCGCGCGGCGGACTGGTCTTCGGAAACACAGTCACCAACTGCCATTGTCTGTACGACACCGGCTTTGCCATCTATGCGGACGGCACCCAGAATGTCGATTTCATCGGCAACACCGTCAAAAACTGCGACGGCGGCATAGAGGCCGGCGCCGAGCACGGCGGGCACTCCACCAGCAACATCCTGATCGCGGACAATCTGCTCACCGACTGCGCAGAAGCCGCAGTCGGCATAGGCACGCCGGGGGGCGGCGGACATGTCAGCTCCGTCACTGTGACCGGCAACCGCTACCGACATGTCGGCTGGCTAAGCGGCGGCGCCTCGATCCTGCGCTTCGGCGCCAGCGGGGTCAGCACCAGCGGAAACAGCTATATCGACAACGACGAGGACATGGACCTCCCGGTCTTCGAGACCTTCGACAACCCTCCGCTGCACTGAGTATCCGGCAGCCGGAAAATCCGAATCCCCGCCAGTCAGGTATTCCGGGTCCATGTCATCCGGCAAATCAAAAAATGGCAGCGGGCCGCTGTATATCAGCAATATCAAAAAAGAGCATCAGACCGCTATACATCAACAAAATCAAAAACAATATCAAAAAAAGAGCATCGGGCTGCTGTATCACTCAGCAGTTCGATGCTTTTTCAGTTCTCGATTTTTTTACATGATACGGAAGGCGGCGATCACTGCCGCTGCCGTCACCAGCTCACAGGTCTGTGTGAACCATCCGGACAGATCACCGGTCGTGCCGCCGAAGTGCTTGAGCGCCATATGCCTGTAGTAGAGGAGCGTCCCCAGCGCCGCCGCAATGGCGCACGCTGCCGGCAGGGGGAGGGCCGCTGCCCCGGATCCCGCTTTCCCGGCCGCTCCGGTCATATTCAGGACGATCAGAATCACACAGGTGAACAGGGCGGTGATTCCCATTGCCGCTGCGGTCGTGCCCGACGCGGGGTCTGTCTCCTGACGCAGCATTCCGTCTTTTTTTGCCTTCGGGAACGTCACTGCTGCAAATGCGCTGAGCGCGCGGGAGAGGACAAAAAGCAGGCACAGCAGGCGGATCTCTTCTCTTCCCGCCTCCGTCCAGATGCCCAAGTCCAGAATAAAATACACGATCCCCCCGATCACCGCAAAGGCGCCTACATGGGGATCTTTCAGGATTTCCAGTCTCTTTTCCCTGCTCCCGTAGGAATGGACCGCGTCGCAGGTGTCCATAAAGCCGTCCATATGGATCCCGCCGGAGAGCAGGATCGGCAGCACTGTCAGGACCGCGCCGCGAAAAACTCCGCCGAAGGAAAAATGTGACAGCAGGGTAAAGGCAGCCAGCTGAGCCGCTCCGATCACAGCCCCGACCAGAGGCAAAAAACACAGACACCAGCGCATACTCCGGTCATTCCACTTTGCCTGGGGGACCGGTATGCGCGAATATAGGGAAAAAGCCATCAGCATTGAATCCAGCATTTTTCACAACCTCAATTTTCAAGTCGGACGGAAGCGGTACCCCACTCCCCGGATCGTCTCGATCCATGCCGCGGCGCCGCCAAGCTTGGAGCGGATCTTGCGGATATGCACATCCAGCGTTCTGTTTTCCGGTTCCGACCCCAGATCCCAGATCCGGTCCAGCAGTATTTCCCGTGTCAGAACAATCCCCTCATTCTCTGCCAGAAGGAGCAGCAGCTGATATTCCTTGTGGGTAAGGGATACCTCTGTATCCTCAACAAATACCTCATATCTTTTCGGATAAATCCGCAGAATTCCGAACTTCAGGACATCGTTTTTGCTGCCTGCCGCCGCATCGGCTGACCTGCCTGCACGGCCTGTTGACGGCTCGGCGCCGGCATCCTCCGCAGAAAAAGGCAGGGCAGAAGTGGCGGAAACACCTCCCGCAGCTGCTGCCGGCTTCCCGGCGGAGAGGGTTGCAGGCCCCTTCTCGGTGTCTGCCGCCTCCGAAGGAGAAGTGCTGCGGGAATCAGCCGCATATATATTTCTGCTTTCCGTATTTCCTCTGGCTTCCGCGCGGCGAAGCACTGCGCGCACACGTGCCAGAAGTTCCATCATTCCGAAGGGCTTGGCGACATAATCATCCGCGCCGGCATCCAGTCCTGCCACATGATCGTACTCGGTACTCTTGGCAGTCAGCATGATCACCGGCAGATGGGCCGTGAGAGGATCTGCGCGGAGTTTCCTGAGAATACTGATCCCGTCTTCTTCGGGCAGCATGATATCCAGCAGCAGAAGGGAGGGAGCGCCATCCTCCATCGCCTTGTAAAAAGCAGAGGGAAGTGCAAATCCCGTTGCCGCATAGCCCTGACTTTCCAGTGCATACGTGACCAGTTTTCGAATGCTGTCGTCGTCTTCCAGAATATAGATCATTTTCCCGCCTCTTTTTCATTCTTGCCGAATATGTTGAAGCGCTCTTTCGCTGAGACACCCGGGACGAAACTGCATTTCAAAACCTTACGTATAAGGGCTTTGAAATCGGCAATATTCGGCGCTGGAATCCTGCGGAGGTTTGAGGCGCTTCGGCGCAAACCTCTGAAAGTTTATTTTAGCCTATCACAGGTCCTGCTTGCAAGAGCCGGCGCTCTGTCACACCGGGCCTTCCCCTGTCTGTTCGCACATTTCTGTTCACACCCTCCTGCCGGCCCCCTGCGGGCATGCCTGACCTGCGAAATAAATCAATGCATTCGCTTCAGTTAACATAGATTTTACATTGAACATTCACTTCGGTTAACATGAACCTTTTAATCTTTTATTGATTATGTCGTCTTTTGTCTGTATCATAGTTACGTATAGTATGTTGTCCTCTTTGCAATGCAGCAGCAGTCGGCAGCACTCATTGTTTCACGAAAGGAGTTTCCGTGGATATTACACAAGTCATTGCGCTGTTCAGCGGCGTAGCCCTTTTCCTCTTCGGTATGTCTCTGATGGGAGACGGTCTGAAAAAGGTCTCCGGCGATAAGCTGGAGCCGATCCTGTACAAGCTTTCCGGCACACCCCTGCGCGGTCTGCTGCTGGGTACGGGTGTCACCGCAGTCATCCAGTCTTCATCCGCAACGGCCGTCATGATCGTCGGTTTCGTCAGCGCGGGTATGATGAAGGTTTCGCAGGGCATCAGTGTCATCCTGGGTGCAATTCTGGGAACCAGTATCACCGGCTGGGTCATCTGTCTGAGCTATCTCGATTCCGGCAGCGGTCTGGCAAAGCTCCTTTCGACCGCCACACTGACAGGCGTTGTCGCTGTGATCGGAATCCTGCTCCGCACGGTCAGCAAGAAAAAATCCACCAAGTCCGTCGGCGATATCCTGATGGGTTTTGTCGTCCTGATGGTCGGCATGAGCACCATGAGCGGTGCCGTCAGCGGTCTGAAAGACCAGCCCTGGTTCACCGGTGTTCTGACCTCTCTGTCGAACCCCATCCTGGGCATCCTTGTCGGTGCGCTCTTCACAGCGCTCCTGCAGTCCGCCTCCGCTGCCGTCGGTATCGTGCAGGCTCTCTCCGTCACCGGCGCCATGCAGTTCGAAGAAGCCTTCCCGCTCCTTCTGGGTATCTCCGTCGGTGCCGCAGTGCCCGTTATGCTGTCCGCACTCGGAACGAATGCAAAGGGCAAGCGCGTCTCTATGGTATATCCCATCGCGACTGCACTGGGTGTGATCGTCACCGCAATAGTCTTCTATGTCGCCAATGCAATCGTGCACTTCCCGTTTATGGAGATGGTCATGAATCCATTCTCCCTTGCCGCGGCCAACACGATCATGCGTCTTTTCATGATATTGGCACTCTTCCCCTTCACGAGCCTGATCGAGAAGCTTGTAAACTTCCTCATCCCGCTCAAGCCCGAAGACGAAGAGCTTCCTACTGTTCATCTTGAGGAAATGCTTCTCCAGCACCCCGCCATGGCTCTGGAACAGTGCCGCATCACTATTGAAGATATGGCACATCTGACCCAGAAGGGTGTCGGACTCGCTCTCGAGATGGCCCGCGACCTGAGCGTCGATCATCAGGAAGAAGTCAGAAAACTTGAGACCGCCGTCGATGATTACGAGGATAAACTCGGTGCCTATCTGGTCAAGCTCACCGGCCGCGATATGACCCCCGAGCAGAACGAGCTCGTCTCCAAGTATCTGCACACCATCTCCGACCTCGAGCTGATCTCCGACCAGGCTCTGGTCATCGCCATCGGTTCCCGGGAGGCCTATGAGAAATTCGGCCAGTTCTCCGGTAATGCCGATCATGAGATGAATGTTATGGCTGACGCAGTAGAAAGAGTTACCGACCTGGCTGTCAAGGCATTTATCAATAACGACCTCTCTCTTGCAGAGCAGATCGAGCCTCTTGAAGAAGTTGTCGATAATCTCTGCGACACCATGAAGCTCAACCACGTCGACCGTCTGCAGAAGAAGGTCTGTACTATCGCCCAGGGCTTCATCTTCAGCGATATCATCACCGGCTGCGAGCGTGTTTCCGACCACTGCGCGAATATCGCCGTCGCCATCATCGTTTCCGGTCACGACAGCTACGACATGCACGAATACCTGTCCAAGCTTCACGAGGACCGCAGCTCGGCCTACCAGCATTACTTCGATCAGTTCCGTAAGGAATACAACATCGCTCTCGCTGCAGACGAAGATGCTGCTTCCACGCCGATCGTACGCTCTGCTTCCGCAGCTTTCGCGGACTGATCGGACCCTGCAATTCCATCGAATATTTGCGGCATCTTCGTATGCCGCATACAGGCTTCCCCGGCCTTTCTCAATACTATTTAAATTTCCGGACCTGCGTCTCCTTCACGGGACTGCAGGTCCGGTGCTTTTTGCAGGATATTTACAGATGTTGTTTTTAATTTTTAACAGGTGGTTTCAAAAAGCTGTTTTTAAAAGACTTTAAAAAAATGAAAACAGGAGTGCATATTTCAGGATTCGTGTTATAATGCAGAATACTGAAAAAAGGAAACCGCATTACTGTCACCGTTTACACCCGCACCGGCCGGTCCCCATGAACCTGTTGTGATCTGCCCATATGTGTAAACATTTTTTACGATTATGGCAATTCCCGTAAAGCTTCCGGTCTTTGAGGGGCCTCTGGATCTCCTCATGCACCTGATTGAAAAAAACAAAATAGACATCTACGATATTCCCATCGTTGAGATCACCGACCAGTACCTGGCATATGTCCGTCAGATGGACCACGAGGACATGGATGTCACCAGCGAATTTCTCGTCATGGCGGCGACGCTTCTGGATATCAAGAGCCGTATGCTCCTGCCCCGCGAAAAAGACGAGGAGACCGGCGAGGAAGAAGCGGATCCCCGCGAAGAACTGGTCCGCCGCCTTCTGGAATACAAGATGTTCAAATATATGTCCGAGGAACTCGCTGTCTGCCGGGAGCAGGCCGGCGTGCGTTATTTTCGTGCGCAGGATCTCCCCAGGGAGGTGCGCAGCTACCAGCCTCCCATTGACTACGAGGATCTCCTGCGCGGCACAGACCTCAAGAGGCTGGAAAAAGTATTCGGCGAAGTCCTTCGCAGAAAAAAGAGCCGCCGCGACCCGATCCGAAGCGGGTTCGGCAGGATCAAACGCGAAGAAGTCAATATCGACACCAAGACCCTTTATATCCGAGCCTACCTGCAGGCACACCCCCAGACCGATTTCCGTGCCCTTCTCGAGTCTCAGGAGAGCAAAGAAGAGGTGATCGTGACCTTCCTCATCCTTCTCGAGCTTATGAAAGTCCAGAAGGTACATATCGTTCAGGATTCCATCTGCGGAAAGATCCTGATCGAAGCTTCCGAAGCTGCCGATGCCTCTGCCGCAGAAGCAGAGACTCAGGTCTCCCCGGAGTCAGAAGAACCTGAAGAAGTTCCCGCATCCCCTGCCATAGAAGCAGAGGCTCAGCCCGCATCCGGGTCTGAAGAGCCTGAAGACGCCCCCGCCTCGGCCGAACCCGCAGAAAAACCGGATCTGATGTCGCTCTCCCTTGTCCGTGGTGCAGAGCGCATATCTCCTCCTGTTCCGATCAGTATGATCACTCCTTTTCCTGTCGCTGAACCGGAGAGGGCACCGGAGATTGTTCATGATCAGCCCATCGAAGCAGAATCGGTTCCCACTGCCGAAGATGAATTGACTGAGTCCGCGGAAGAAGTGGCTGCTCCTGCGGAGGAAGAGGCCGTTCCCCTAGAAGAGGCAGCTGCTCCCGCGGAAGAAGCGGCCGTTCCCCTAGAAGAGGCAGCTGCTCCCGCAGAAGAAATGCCTGCTCCTGCGGAGGAAGAGGCTGCTCCTGAAGAGGTAATGGCTGCCCCTGCGGAAGAAGAGGCTGCGCCCTGTTTTGCAGGCCGTTTGTGGTGTAAGGGCCTGCCCAGGCACATGCCTTCCCGCTTCAGTTTCAAGAGCGGGTCCGTCAGAGGCTTCCGGACCGGTAAAGACAGTTCGGCCCGCCGGATCGTCCGCAGCAATCCCCGCTGGGAGCGGACACGTCTCTCCCGCCTGTGGGCAAGGCGCAGATAACCCCTATTTAATACAAATTTGATACAGAAAGCGGCAGCAGGCCGGATCGTCCAAACGATTGATCTCAGTCTGCTGCCGCTTTTTTAATTGCAAAAATTCAGGACCCGCCTATGGTTCTTTGCGCCGCCTGCGGATTTCCTGAATCGGACGCCTATCCGGAGGCGGAAGGCCCGGATACTGCGCGATGAAAAATGAGGGAGAACACAGTACCTTTGCCCGTCTTTTTTCCGGGTATGGACCCGGGGTTACGTCGCAAAAACAATGGCATAAATATAATCGATCAGCGGCATGGTGAATACACACAGGAGCATTCCCAGAATGTTGTAAAATCCCGCCTTGGCCGGATGCCTGTCATAGATGACCGCCACCTGGGCAACGTTTGCTGCGGGAGGTGCGGCGACAGCCATAAAGGACACGCGCAGAATCGGAATATACTCGGGATGCCTGGTCAGGAAGCCGCTCAGGCGCAGGACTGCGATTGCCATGAGGGGAAATCCGATCAGTCTCAAGAAGATCACCAGATAAGCCTTTTTGTAGGACAGCATCCCCTTGTAATCAGCACCTGCCATTGTCATGCCGATGACAAGCATGGACGTGGGGCCCAGCATATCGGAAAACATATCTATGGAGGTCTTCAAAACGCCCGGAATCGGAATCTGCAGAAGCATGAGCAGCAGACCCGTCAGCAGGGCGATGATATTGGAATTAAAAACCAGTTTCCGCCAGTCAAAACCGCCCCCGCTCATCCGGCTGACCCCGTGGGTCCAGAACAGGATGTTGAAAAAGATCGGAAACGCACTGGCATAGAAAGTCATCTCCGATCCCAGCGTCATGCTGACGATCGGAAGAATCAGGTTGCCGCAGTTTGTGTAAACGATTGTCAGCTCTTCAACGGCATCAATCAGGCCGATCCTCTCCAGAATCTCTGCGGCGAAGATAAATCCGATGTGGACCAGGCCTGCGAAAACCACTGCCAGTCCGAATCCCATCAGCCTTTCCTGCGTCAGTTCAATCTGAAAAGACTTGACGATCAGACATGGCTGCAGCACATACAGACTGAGCTTGGCAAGCTGACGCCTGTCCCGTTCATCCAGAAGACCGATCCGGATCGTCATCAGTCCGACAGCTGCGATGATCATCATGGAGACCAACTTGCTCATTAAAACAAGACTTGTATTCATTGACTATTGCCTTTTTCTCTCTGTCAAAAAACGCCTCCCCCGCATAGGAGTGCCTGTATAGGAGTCTGTCACGGAGATGACGCGGTCCGCTTGTGGAAAAATCCGATGGCAAAAGCATCCGGTCCGGAATAAGTGCCTACGGTCGCTCCGAACTGCATCACATGCACCTCTCTCTCCCACCCCTTAAACAGGGCGGCCTCTTTTCCCATATATCTGCGCATGTTTTCATCCGAGAGGCCTGAATAAGCCATGCAGACCGGCAGTGAAAAATCAATCCCTCCGGTTTCCTCGACCAGCTGGGAAAAGAGTCTGTAGGCATTGAGTTCCCCCCTGCCTTTGCCGATCACTTTGACTTTTCCCTCCTCATCCGCCGTTATGATGGGCTTGATGCGAAGAAGACTGCCGGCAAGGGCCTTGGCCGTGGAAATTTTTCCGCCCCTGCGGACATAATCAAGGGTATCCACCAGGGAAATCACATGAAGGCGGTGTTTATCTCTCTCAAGACGATGGACGATCTCCTCGTGTGACCTGCCCATCCTGACAAGTCCCTCCGCATAGCGGACGAGTACATACAGAGACGCGCAGACATTCAGGCTGTCGATCACCGTGACCTTTCCGGGAAAATGCCTCGCCGCTATGCAGGCGCTGTGATAGCAGCCGGACATGCCCGAGGAAGTCGTGATGCAGATCACGGTATTTCCCTTCCCCACTTCATCCCTGAAAGCCAGTTCAAAAATATAAGGCGGCACCTGGCCCGTCTTCGGCAGCTCCCCTGTCCTGATCATCCTCTCGTACATCTGATCGGCTGTCAGAGTTACATCATCCAGAAACTCCTCCTCTCCAAAACGGACCATCAGGGGAAGTACTCTGATCCCCCACTTCGCGGCAGTTTCCTGTTTGATATCACTTCCTGAATCCGTGATGATCGTGATTCCCATGGTCATCCTCCTCTCATTCAGTCTGTCGCTCTCTCATAATACACCCTTGCATACCGCTCGTCAGAGCTTCAACACATGCTCCTCATGTGCAGGATGCATTTTCCCGCAGCCAACTATGCCGTCATTCCTACTATTCATTGTATCCGCCCGCCCCCATATGTAAAGGAAAATCCCCCCGTGCCGGCTCCGCGCATTCAGATCCCACCGCTGCCGGCATCCGCCGCAGAAGCCGGACCGCCCCCGCACAGGGACTCTTTTCCTTGCAAAGAAATAAGGGCATCCCTATAATAAAATTATCACTTCACTTCATTTATATATGCGCCCGCATAAATTTATTCACACCCGCGTAATTGTATTTACACCCGCATAATTATTTTCACACCTGTGTAATTGTATTTACACCCGTATTATTATATTCATACATGCATAACTGTCTTCATACCTGCAGATTGTTTCCGCACCCGTATAGTTGAAAGGACTGCCATGGCACAGAAAAAAACATCGACCAAAAAATCCGCCGGCTTCTCACATCCCGATTATGACGCCGCAGTTCTGGCCTGTTTTCTGGAAAAACAGCTCCAGCTCTTCCCCGAAAAGGTGGCATCGACACCGGAGGAGGCCGCAGACTTCCTGGAAATGTGCTTTGCTGTCGTCGCAAAATCCAAGCGAGAGGTAAAGCAGTATTTTGAAGAAGTGGGCACCGATGTGGAAGGTGAGGACATCCTTGCCGCTGCAGAGGTCTTTCCCGTGGGAGACGGCCGCTACCTGATCGTCGAGGGCTGAGTGATCTGCATACCGGCTGCCGGGCAATGAGCTATGTTCCATGAGCTGTGTTCCGCTTCTGCCCTGCCTTTCTGCCATCAGCAGGTTTTCAGATTCTCCGGTCCGAAGCTCTTCGGCAGCAGATCGTCCAGCGTGTACAGTTCGAAATTCTCCGGGTCCTTTGCCACGATGATTTTGAAGGAGGGCTCGCAGAATTCCGCCATTACCTGCCTGCATACACCGCAGGGAACGGAAAAGTCCGATGGGGCATCCCCTCTTCCGCCGACAACACAAATAGCTTCGAAAACCCGCACATTCTCACTGACCGCCTTGAAGATCGCCGTGCGCTCTGCGCACATGGACGGTCCATAGGCGGCATTTTCGATGTTGCATCCGGTGAATATTCTCCCGTCTTTGGTGAGAAGCGCTGCGCCCACCCTGTATTCGGAATAGGGTGCATAGGAATACTGACGCTGTGCCGCAGCTGTCTCTATCAGTTTTCTGATCATTTTTTCATCCATGGCCCAATCTCCATCCCTAAATGAAAGTCCGTAAACAGCTCCGTGAAAGAGCCCTGCGGATTCCTTCACGGCTCTTTTTTATGATCTGCCCTGGTCTGCCCGGATCAGGGCCCGCACTGCCTCGATTCCGGTTCGGATCGCCTGGTCTGTATCCCGGGCGATCGGATTGTACAGGCCCAGTTTCTCGCGCTCCTGGTTTGCCGCCACCATCAGACAGGTACCCGCTCTGGCCCGCAGCTTTGCGGCCACGATAAACATGGCGGCGGATTCCATTTCGGAGGCAAGGCATCCCATTCTCTTCCAGGCTTCCCACTTATTGAGAAGTTCATAGGACACAGGCATTTTCTCAGGTTCATGCTGGCCGAAGAAGGAATCCTTGCACTGGACGACACCGACATGATAGGCAGGAAGCAGTACAGGAGTTACATCCTGCCTTCCCTCCCCCGCCGGCGCCTCTGCACCCTTTAGCATGCCGGTCACAGGATCTGTCTCTTTTCCGTCTGCGAAGCCCAGCTTCCTGGCCGCTGCGACAAGGGCATTTGTCACCTGCAGGTCCGCCACGGAGGGGAATTCAATCGGAGCATACTCCCTCGATGTGCCTTCCATCCGGACCGCACCGGTCGCGATCACCAGGTCGCCGCTCTTTACTTCCGGCTGTATACCACCGCAGGTACCGACCCGGACAAAGGTATCCACGCCGCACAGGCTCAGCTCCTCCATGGCGATTGCCGTCGAGGGCCCGCCGATTCCCGATGAGGTTGCGCTCACCATTACTCCGTCCAGGGTTCCGGTCCAGGTCACATATTCCCGGCTGTCCGCAACCTGCTCGGCATTGTCAAAATAGCGGGCTATTTTGGCACAGCGCTTGGGGTCGCCGGGCATCAGGACATAGCGCCCCACATCCCCGGTCCCGACCTGGGTATGGTACTGTTTCGTCACATCCGCTGAGTAATTGATCATTTTTATACCCTCCCCCACACTGAAAATACATCGCTCGCCAAATGTCTGCAAATGCCCGAGCCAGCTCGGCATTTGCAGCCGCTTGGCTCGCTGTCCTGTTAATAATGGAATAAACCCCGCGTGCCGGCGCGCTTGCGCGCTTTCGACACGCTCCACACATTCGCATTCCCGGTCTTTTTTGCTCCTTCCTCGCAAAAAAGCCCTCCATGCTCATGTGTGGACGCTCGCCAAATGTCTGCAAATGCCCGAGCCAGCTCGGCATTTGCAGCCGCTTGGCTCGCTGTTTATTCCATTATACCAAAGTATTCTGCTGTTTTCGCATCCTTTGTTTTGATTCGGAAAAACTCGCGGTACGGGCGAAAATGTTATACAATAGAGCCACAGGTACAGTTGCAGGCTCTTTCGCGGTTACCACGACCCGCTGTTTTTTCTTCACTGTACAATACCTGCGGATGAGTCTTGAAGTATTGAAGGGAGGATCTCATGAATCTGCTCAGTTTATTGGCAGGGACTATGTTGTCTCAATCATCTGTCAACTCTGTTTCAGGGAAAACAGGACTTTCCAGCAAGCAAATCCAGAAGCTTGTCATGCTTGCTCTTCCGATCCTAATCAAGTATATGACACAAAACGCTTCCTCCGGGAACGGCGCTCTGTCCCTGCTCGGTGCGCTCTCTCAGCATAAAAACAATAACAGCATGGACCTGCAGCTCAAGGATGCGGATGAAGAAGACGGTGCCAAGATCATCCATCACATTCTCGGCAGGAAAGAGAACGCCGTCACACAGGATCTGTCCACACAGACCGGCCTGGGCACAGACCAGGTCCACCAGGTTCTGTCGATCCTGGCGCCCGGCCTTATGAGCGGCGTCTCCAATGCAGCTGAGGCCAATGCGGCGGAAGCCAATGCCGCACAGGCAGCTGCCGCGCAGAAGCCCGCGAATCCTCTGGCCTCCCTGCTTACCGGCGGCGGAATCTTCGGTTCCCTGCTCGGCGGCGGCAAAGAAGAAGCACCTCAGGCTCCTGCCAACCCTCTGGACAAAGACGGCGACGGCCGCATCGACGGCACGGAACTGCTCAGCCTTCTTCTGTCTGCTTCGAAACAATAAAGCATTTTTCACGAACCACCAAAAACCCGCGGAACGATGACCAAAGCTGTAAAACACAGGCATCCGTAATGCTTTACACGTCCGTACTCCGGTACGGACGTGTTTTTTAAGGCACTGATCAGATAAGAGGAAACTCCATTGAATAAGACGACCACCGACAATCCTGCCGCGCAGAACAAAGATAACAGAGAGCAGGCCTCGCAGGCAGCGAAGGCAGGCAGCCGTGCTTCCGGACAAAGCGTACAGGGAAGCAGGGGCTCCTCACAGGGCAGGCAGATCGATATGATCCCTGTGCAGGCCAGG
>DGRU01000126.1:15505-35725 GCA_002390025.1 Lachnospiraceae bacterium UBA4380 | reverse complement strand
GCAGGCCAGGAAGAGCGTCAGTGCTTCCTCACAGGGCAGGAAGAGCGCCAGTGCCTCCCCGCAGGGCAGGAAGAGCTCCAGTGCTTCCCCGCAGGCCAGGAAGGACGGCGCCAGATCGTCACAAAAAAGGCCGTCCGAAAGCAGCCCTTCACAGGATCGCCGAAAGCAGTCTGCCCGCAGGACTGCTCCTGCCGCAAGGCAGAACCGCGGGAATGCTTCCCCGCAGCGCCGGGGCTCCAGACCGGCTTCCGCCAGGCGCCGCAGAAACAGGATCCGCAGGCTTCTCTCTCTCGCTGCGCTCATTGTTATGTTTCTTCTGTGCGCCATTCTTCTGGTGTCCGGAATCCGGCGTTTTTTCAAGGGAAAAGACAAGGTTCCCCCCGTCATCACACTGGACCACAAGGAGGACTATGTCGTCATGCCCTGGCAGGAATATGAGGAAGAGGGTTTTTCCGCCTCCGACGACCGGGACGGGGATCTGACGGAGCAGGTCAGCCGCACCATCACGGAGGACCGGATCTGCTACAGGGTCTCAGACAGCGCGGGCAATGAAAGCGTCGTCTACAGAGATATCCCCTACGATACGAGCTACAAGGAGAAAACCGGCAAGGATTTTCCGGAGATCAATATCGACGATCCCGACGCTCAAGGCAAGATCGTCTATCTGACTTTCGACGACGGTCCGGGGCCCTACACGGAAGAGCTGCTGGAGACGCTGGACCGCTACGGCGTACAGGTCACCTTCTTCGTGACAGGGGCTTTTCCAGCCTATGAGGACATGATCAAAAAAGAAGATGCCGCAGGAAACAGCGTCGGCATCCACACCCTCACCCATGATTTTGAAAAGATCTACTCGGATGACAAGGCCTTCTGGAAGGATATTGACCAGATGCAGGAAATCGTACAGAGGCAGACGGGGCACACCACAAACCTCATGCGCTTTGCGGGCGGCAGTTCCAACAGCATCAGTGCCAGTTACACTCCCGGCATCATGACCCTGCTGACGGAGCAGGCTCAGCAGAAGGGCTTTCAGTATTTTGACTGGAATATTTCCAGCGGAGACGGCGGTTCAGAGGGAGATATGAACATGGTCATCAACAACATCACCTCCAATCTCCCCAATCAGGACACCTGCGTCGTCCTGTGTCACGACACCAAGGAATATACCGTCAATGCCATGAAATACCTCATTCCCTGGCTTCTCGACCACGGATACGACATCCGGCCCCTGCAGTTCGACAGCGAACCCGCGCATCACGGTGTGCAGAATTAGAAAGACAGGGAGGAGACAGGGGACGGTTCTTTGTCTCCTGTCTCCTCCCTTCTCTCCTGCAATGCGGCGAACTAAAGTGTTGAAATGCACTTTCTTTCGCATTATAATAGGCGTTAATATCGCCATGGGGAAAGAGATGCTCTTTCGCAGGCAGCGCACTGTATTGCCTTCCTCTTTGTATGATACAGGAAGTGACGGTGGGGCTGCCCCGCATTTACTTTCGGGGCGATAGGCAACCATTATCATACAGGAGGTATCATGTAATGAAAAAGTTTTGGAAAACCACTCTGGCTGTTGCCATGACTGCATGCATGGCAATGTCGCTCGCGGCCTGCGGCAGCGGCTCTTCAGGCAGTTCTTCCTCTGCTCCGGCAGCAGAAGCCGAAAGCGGAGCTGCTGACGGCGCGATCAAGATCGGCGGCAGCGGCCCTCTGACCGGCCCCGCAGCTGTTTACGGCAATGCCGTTAAGACCGCAGCCGAGATGGCAGTCGAAGAAATCAACGCAAAGGACGGTGTGCAGTTCTCTCTCCAGTTTGAAGATGACAAGCACGATGCAGAAGAAGCAGCTACAGCATACGGCACACTGAAGGACGGCGGAATGCAGATCTCTCTGGCAACCGTCACATCTGCTCCCGGCGCAGCAGTCTCTCCTCTCTATCAGGAAGACCAGACCTTCGCAATCACTCCCTCCGGCTCCAGCCCTTCCGTTATCTACACAGACGGTGAAGGCATGACCGGCGCTTACGGCAACGTCTTCCAGATGTGCTTCTCCGATCCCAACCAGGGTTCCGGAAGTGCGACCTACATCGCAGCTCATCCCGACCTCGGCTCCAAGATCGCTGTTATCTACAAGAACGATGATCCCTATTCCAAGGGCATTTTCGATACTTTCAAGGCTCAGGCAGCGACCGAAGGCCTCGAGATCGTCTATGAAGGCACCTTCAAGGGCGAAGAGAGCGACTTCAACGTACAGCTCGGCGACGCACAGGCTGCAGGCGCTGATCTCCTCTTCCTCCCCATCTACTACACACCCGCTTCCCAGATCCTGACCCAGGCCGACAAGATGGGCTACAAGCCCACAGTCTTCGGTGTCGACGGCATGGACGGCATCCTCGGTGTGGAAGGCTTTGATACCGCTCTCGCTGAGGGCGTCTACCTGCTGACTCCTTTCGTAGCAAATGCGGAAGACGAGCAGACCAAGACCTTCGTTGAGAACTACAAGGCACGCGCCAACGGTGAGATCCCCAACCAGTTCGCAGCAGACGCTTATGACTGCGTCTATGCTCTGGCACAGGCATGCGAAGCAGCCGGCATCACAGCTGACATGAGCAACGCAGACATCTGCGCAGCTATGGTCGAGCAGTTCACCTCCATGACCTTCAACGGCCTGACCGGCTCCGACATGACATGGAACGAGAACGGCGAAGTCACCAAGGCTCCCAAGGCTATGATCATCGAGAACGGCGAGTATGTTCCCGCAGCTGAATAATCCGCTGAGCAACTCGATCGGATAAACATAATATCTGCTGAATAGCAGGTATTGAGCAGAAAGCCTGCTAAAGAGGATGTTGAAGAAACTGAACAGACAGTTCTTCGGCATCCTCTTTTATTATGCGCATTTTCTTCTTACAGACTGCCCTCTTTCATATTCATGTAAAAAATGGATTCTTCCGTCCGAATGTACATCTTTTTATCATTTATGTTTTTCCGCGGACGTTTTACGTGCTATAATGGTCGTTAGCTGAATCTGCACAGCTTTTTTTCTGTGCGCGGAAAAACAATAGCAATATATTTATGTAACAGCAGCTGGTCATTATGCCGCGGGAAAACAAAAAGGCATCCCTGAACAGCCGCAAATCAAAAGAGTAAATATTCTTGTCGATGCAGGATTTTTACTCTCAGTGGTTTGTGCCGCGAAGCGGCCCAAACCTCCGCTGATCCCATCGGAGAAAACACCTTCGTGTATTTCTCCCCGGGGCCGCTCTGGCGGGCGGCATAACGGAAAGAGGAGGAAATTAGTACCTATGAGATTCCTGACAAACTTTGTAAACGGCCTGGGGCTGGGAAGCGTGTACGCCATCATCGCGCTCGGCTACACCATGGTCTACGGAATTGCAAAAATGCTGAACTTCGCACACGGCGATGTCATCATGGTCGGTGCCTATGTTGCCTTTTTTGCGCTGACCCGATTTATCGTCCCGCTGCCTCTGGGCATTCTGGCGGCCGTTGTCTGCTGCACGGTCCTGGGCGTGGTCATCGAGCGCCTGGCCTACAAGCCCCTGCGTCAGGCATCGAGCCTTTCTGTTCTGATCACCGCCATCGGTGTCAGCTACTTTTTGCAGAACAGCGCACAGCTCCTCTGGAGTGCATCTCCCAAGATGTTCCCCTCCATCATCTCGACCGGCGCATTTGAATTCGGAGGGCTTTCCATTTCCTATCTGACACTTGTCACGATCGCCACCTGCCTGGTTGTCATGGTCTGTCTGACACTCTTTATCAACAGGACCAAGACCGGAAGCGCCATGCGCGCCTGTTCCGAGGACAAGGGCGCTGCAACCCTCATGGGCATCAACGTCAACAAGATCATCTCCATTACCTTCGCCATCGGTTCCGGACTTGCAGCCATCGCTTCTGTCCTTTTGTGCGCCAACTATCCCACGGTTACTCCCACGCTGGGTTCCATGCCCGGTATCAAGGCCTTCACCGCTGCCGTCTTCGGAGGAATCGGCTCGATTCCCGGAGCGCTGCTGGGCGGCCTCCTGCTGGGAATCATTGAGATTCTCTCCAAGGCATATATTTCCACGAACCTTTCCGACGTCATCGTTTTCGGTGTTCTGATCGTCATCCTGCTCGTGAAGCCCACAGGTCTTCTGGGCAAAAATATTCGTGAGAAAGTCTAACGGGGGAGTGTTCTATTATGAAAGAGAAAAAAAGTATTTTCAGTTTCCTGATGGATAACCGGCATCGTTCCAGGACCATCTCCTATACAATGGTTGCAGTCGCATATATTGCTCTGGAGATCCTGCTCAAGTCCGGTAATCTGTCCAGTCTTTTTACAGGCCTTCTGGTTCCCGCGACCTGCTATCTGGTCGCTGCCATCGGTCTCAACCTCAATGTCGGTGTATCCGGTGAGCTCAACCTGGGCCAGGCCGGCTTCATGGCTGTCGGCGCCTTCTCCGGCGTCTGCGTCTCGGGCCTGCTCAAGGCCTCCGTTCCCGCGGTCCCGCGCCTGATCCTGGCGATCATTGTCGGCATGCTGCTCACAGCCTTTGTCGGTTTCCTGATCGGCATTCCGGTTCTGAAGCTGCAGGGCGACTATCTGGCGATCGTCACTCTCGCTTTCGGCCAGATCGTCATGAACCTGATCATGAACCTGTATGTCGCTTTTGACAGCGCAGGCCTCCACGTCGCCTTTGTCGAGAACAACTTCGAGCTCCAGCCCGGCGGCAAATATCTGATCAACGGCCCCATGGGCGCCACCGGAACGGAGCGTATCGCCAACTTCACAGCCGGTACTATCCTCGTGGTCTTCGCCCTGGTCGTTGTCTACAACCTGATCTATTCCAGAAACGGCCGCGCCATCATGGCCGCCCGCGACAACCGGATCGCCGCCGAATCCATCGGCATCAATATCGCCAAGACCAAGATGATGGCCTTCGTGGTCTCCGCAGCCCTGGCAGGCGCCGCAGGCGCTCTGTACGGCCTCAACTACTCCACCATGGTCGCCAGCAAATTCGATTACAACACCTCGATCCTGATCCTGGTTTACGTCGTGCTGGGCGGACTCGGAAATATCAACGGCACACTGATCTCCACGGTCGTCCTCTTCCTGCTCCCTCAGCTGCTGCGCGGACTGCAGGATTACCGCATGCTGATCTATGCCGTGATCCTGATCGTGATCATGCTCGTCACCAACAACGAATTCCTCAAGACAAAGGCATCCGCCTTCCGCAGGAAAAAGAAAGCGTGATCCATTTCCCTTGTCCCCTTAAATGACAGAAAATAAGTAAGAGGTAGTTATGAGCGAGAAAAAAACTCCTGTTCTGGAGGTCAAAGAGCTTGGAATCGACTTCGGCGGTCTGACAGCGGTCAATGACCTGGACCTGTCGATTTACAACGAGGAAATCGTGGGACTGATCGGCCCCAACGGCGCAGGCAAGACAACCGTCTTCAACCTGCTCACCAAAGTATATACACCTACGCGCGGAAGCATCTTTTTTGACGGCAAGGATACCGCGGGCAAGACTGTCGTGGACATCAACAAGGCCGGCATCGCCAGAACATTTCAGAATATCCGTCTTTTCGACAATCTGACCGTTCTCGACAACGTCAAGACCGGCTATCACAATAACATCAAATATTCCCCTGTCTCCGCCGTATTCCGTCTTCCCGGCTACTACGCAAAGGAGCGCGAGATCGAGGGCAAATCCAGAGAGCTTCTGGAGATCATGGAACTGGGCGAATACGCAGACGTCACCGCGGGAAATCTTCCCTACGGCGCGCAGAGACGCCTTGAGATCGCCCGCGCCATGGCAACGGAGCCCAAGCTCCTCCTGCTGGATGAGCCGGCTGCCGGCATGAATCCGCAGGAGACCGAGGACCTGATGCGCATGATCCGCTTCGTGCGCGACCACTTCAAGATCGCCATCCTGCTGATCGAGCACGATATGCAGCTCGTCATGGGAATCTGCGAGCGCATCTATGTTCTGAACTACGGCATGCTGCTGGCTGAAGGCCTTCCCGCCGAGATTCAGGCAAATCCCGAGGTCATCAAGGCATACCTGGGCGACTGATGTACAAAGGATCTGTTCGGCTGCCAAAGATGCACTGAACAGATACACCGGATCAAGAAAAGAGCCGCCCGGCGGGCGGCATGGAGTATAGATATGCTGAAAGTAGAAAATTTGAAAGTCCGATACGGCATGATCGAGGCAATCAAGGGCATCTCCTTTGAAGTGCGCGACGGCGAAATCGTGACCCTGATCGGCGCAAACGGCGCCGGCAAGACCACCACAATGCATGCGATCTCCGGTCTGATCAAGGCCGCGGAGGGAACCATCAGCCTCGACGGAACCGAACTCACAAAAATCCCTTCACACAAGATCGTCGGTCTGGGCCTGGCCCAGGTCCCCGAAGGACGCCGCGTATTTGCCCAGCAGACAGTCGAGGAAAATCTCATTCTGGGCGCCTATCTGCGCAGAGACCAGGGTGAGATCGCCAAGGATATCCAGGATGTCTACCAGACCTTCCCGCGTCTGGGTGAGCGCCGCACGCAGGCTGCCGGCACACTCTCCGGCGGCGAGCAGCAGATGCTCGCCATGGGACGCGCCCTCATGGCCAAGCCCTCCATCCTGCTGCTGGATGAGCCCTCCATGGGCCTCTCCCCCCTCCTTGTCTCGGAAATCTTCCAGATCATCGAGGAGATCAACAAAAAAGGTACCACCATTCTGCTGGTCGAGCAGAATGCGAAAAGAGCACTGTCCATTGCAAACCGCGCCTACGTTCTGGAGACCGGCCGGATCACCCTGGAGGGTACCGGTGAAGGACTGGCCCGCGACGAGCGTGTACGCAAAGCCTATCTCGGCGGATAATATCAGGAGGGAAGTATGTACGTAAAAGATCATATGACAAAGGAACCTGTCACAGTTACAAAAGACACCAAGATCTCCAAGGCTGTGGACATCATGTCCAAGGGTCATTTTCACCGTCTCCCCATCGTCGATGAGAGCGGCAGGCTGATCGGCCTGGTCACCGGCGGTCTGGTCACCGAAAAGAGCGGCGCCAATGCGACCTCTCTGTCCATCTATGAGCTCAACTACCTGCTCAGCAAGACCAAGGTCGAGGACATCATGCTGACCGACGTCAAGACCATCAATCAGGACGCCTTTATCGAAGAGGCCGCCCAGAAGATGCTGGATGAGGGAATCTCCGTCCTCCCCGTCATCGATGATGAAAACCATGTGCTCGGCATCATTACCGAGAAAGATATCTTCCAGGCATTCACGGACCTTCTGGGCTATAAGCACCAGGGCACCCGCTTCGTCTTCCAGTGCGACGACAGACCCGGCTTCTTTGCCGGCATCGCTCAGCTCCTGGCCGACAACGAGGCAAACATGGAAGCCATGGCCGTCTACCACACCAAGGGACGCGGCACCGAAGCCGTCGTCAAGGCCACCGGTGAGATCTCCGTCAAGAGCATGGTCGACATCCTGGTCAATGCAGGCTACAAGCTGAACAACGTCACGCAGACCACCAAATTCGGCACCACCAAGACTTACGATCTGTAAAAAACTGTTTCGGCCAACCTCCGGCTGATCATGAAAAGACTGCTGAAAGAGACAGGGAAAAGGAACTCCCTGTCTCTTTTTTATCTATTTATTGTATTTTAAACCGGTTTATCCACAGACTTTTTTTGTGCTGATTACTCGGGGCTGCTCACCAGACCCTCACCAGACAGGCCCTCACCAGCCAGTTACAAGGCAGCCACCAGTCAGTCACAAGTCAGTTACCAGGCAGTCACCAGTCAGTTTTCTGCAGTATCGCCGGATGTGTCCCCGGTTATGTCCTCAGTCGAGGTAGTGTCCGAGGAGCTGCTGCTCTTCCGGCCGGGCTTTCCATCAGGCTTTCCGCCGTCGGGTTTTTCGGGAGGTGTGGAGCCGTCGCCGCCGGGGCCTCCGTTTTCTCCGTTCTCTCCGGGTTTTTCGTCCGGGGCACCGGAACCGTTTCCGCTTCCGGAGGAAGTGGTAAATTCAATGGCCTCACCGGTGGATTCTGTGCCGGCCTCATAGGTCTGATCCCCGACATGGAGTGTATAGCCGTTGAGGTCAATGGCATCGGCGCCGCAGGTCAGGCCGGTGATATAGGAGTCACCGGTCAGGACCCACCTGGATCCTTCTTCAATCTCCACATAGACGCTGCCTGCCGCGCCCTCGCTGTTGATGGCACCTGTAAATGTAGACGTGTTCTTCAGATACAGATTCAGTTCGGACACCTCGTCCACCACCATGTCTCCGTTGATCTCCTGGCTCGCGGCCGTCATATTCACATGGCCTCCGTTGGAGCCCTCACTTCCCCAGCCGGCAGCTTCCGCCCTGAGGAAAACGCCGTCTCCGTTGTTGATGATCTCCGCATCGGTCAGGTCTATGGTCGTCGCTGTGTTGTTGACGAAGAAAACATCCCCGTTGACATTTGTGAGCCTTCCGCCGTTCATGGTAAAGGCAGAAGTCCCTTCATCCGCGTCGCCGGACATGGACTGATAAATCATGACCGCCTGATAATAGTCGGATTTGTCACTGTTCTTGGTGTTGTTGTCCGCTGTCAGCTCCACGTTGTTGAGGGTGACGGAGTTCTTGCCCTCCACGACGACACCCTGGGAGGCGGTGGACTCCATTACTGCATTGTTGACAGTGATATCAGCGGTGGAATAGATGACGGGAGAACCGGTTCCGCTGGTCGTATAGGATCCTCCTGTCACAGTGACTGTACCGCCGCCTCTGTCGGAACGGATCGCTGCGGAGGAATTTCCGCTGGTATTGATGGTCAGATTTTCCGCGTTCATGATACCGCCGCCTGTGGTCATGATACCGCCGGAGCAGTTTCCGCTGGTCTCAATGTAGGAATCCGACACGTTCACGATGGTTCCCTGGCCGTAGCTGAAAACAGCGTTGGCATGGGTGCCGTCGGTCTCCACCACCATGTTGGAGAGATTGAGTGTTCCGCCGTTTGCCGCAAAGACCGCTGCATTGTCGCCGTAGAAGTCCGCCTCATCTCCCTGGTCGGAATCACCGGTCTTGGTGACTGCTGTGCCGGACATGGAGACCTCTTCGCCGTCCGCAGTGACCGCGTGGCTGCTGTCCTCGCTGTTTTCAACAGTCTCTGTGGTCACGATCTCCTCTTTTGCGGGGCCGGCCTGTGCGGAGGCAGATGCGGCAGTTCCTGCGGCATCTGCAGACGTTTCTCCCTCTGCCGCAGCCTCTGAAGTACTTTCAGCGCCTTCGGTCTCCCCGGATGTGCTCTCTGCGGCTGTCTCTGCGGCTGCCTCTGCCGTCGTCTCTGCGGCTGCCTGGGCAGCACCTCCTGAAGTACTGCCGGTCGAGGCAGAGCTGCAGGCGGCCATGGAAGTCACCATTGCTGCCAGTGTCATACCCGTGATCAAAAATTTGAATTTTCTTCTGAGTTCATTCGCTTTCATATTATTGCCTTTCTTTTTTTCTGGTCAATCTTTCTATAATCTGCATTCTCTGTTCTAATCAGGTAATCTGCTTTCCATGCACTGCTCTTGCTCTGTGCATGAGGACATCTTAGCAGAGCAACCTTATTTGAAACTTAAAGCCAAAATTTTTAAAGCAAAAAAACAACCGCCTTTCGACGGTTGCTTTTCTGATTATCCATATAAGTCTGTATAAGTCTGTATTTTTCTGTTCTGCCGGCTTATGCCACAGGCACCTTGAGGGCGACTGTGCCGGACTGCAGATCCTCCGGCAGGGACAGCTCGCTCTTTTCAAGCTGCGTCAGGCCGCCGCAGAGAGATGCGTATTTTTCCAGAGGGGCGATCACATCGTAGCCGAAGCCTTTTCCCCTGTAGTGCATGGGCACCAGCATGCGGGGCTTCAGTTCCCCGACCAGCGCGCAGACATCTTCGGGCTCCATGGTAAAAAATCCGCCGACAGGCATCAGCATGACATCGATTCCCATGAGAAGTTCCTTCTGCCCGGCAGTCGGCATGCAGCCGATGTCGCCCATGTGCGCGATCCTGTACTCGCCGTCGTCATAGATGCGGATGGTGTTGCTGCCGCGCTTTGTGCCCTCCGCGTCGTCGTGCCAGGAGTGAATTTCCGTGATCCTGAAAGGGTTTTTCTTCGAAGCCGCACCGTCGCGGATCTTCACGCACTGCACTGCGTTGTGGTCGAAGTGCTCATGGCTGCAGAGCACCTGATCCGCTTCAAGGCGCAGGTTTCCGATGCCGGGAACAGCCCCGTCTTCAAAGGGATCCAGAACGATAGAATAGCCGCCTTCCTCCAGTGTAAAACAGCTGTGTCCGTGCCAGGTAATCTTCAGTTTTCCCATATTCCCTCCTGTCATTGATCTCTCGCTTATTTTTCGTCAATCCGTTCCATAACACTCATGTAAGCAGGTCGAAGGATCTTGCCCCTTCCGACGATCTCCTCAAGACGGTGTGCGCTCCAGCCGGTAATACGGGCTAGGGCAAATATAGGTGTATACAGTTCCACCGGGATGCCGAGCATATCGTAGACAAATCCGCTGTAGAAGTCGACGTTAGGGCTGACACCCTTGTAAATCCTGCGCTCACGGGCGATGACCCTGGGGGCTATGTCCTCGATCTTCTGGTAGAGCGCCATATCTGTCTCGCGCCCCTTCTCTACACTCAGGCGTTCAACAAAGGATTTGAACACGCGCTCACGGGGATCCGAGAGCGAATAGACCGCATGTCCCATACCGTAGATCAGCCCCTGATGATCAAAGACGACGCCCTTCAGCATTTTGGTCAGGTAGGCATCAATCTCATCATCATCGTTCCAGTCACTGACTTTTTTGCGGATGTTTTCCATCATCTCCATGACTTTGATGTTGGCGCCGCCGTGCCTGGGGCCTTTGAGTGAAGACATGGCTGCCGCGATCGTCGCATAGGTATCGCTGCCGGAGGAGGTGACCACTCTTGTGGTGAAAGTCGAGTTATTTCCTCCGCCGTGCTCCATATGCAGGAGCAGGGCCGCCTGGAGAACCTTTGCTTCTGTCTCTGTGAACTGCCGGTCGGGACGCATCATCATCAGAATATTCTCCGCAGTGGAAAGCTCCGGGTCCGGCCTGTGAATATACATGCTCTCCATATTCTCATAATGATTATAAGCATGATAGCCGTAAATTGCCAGCATCGGGAAAGCCGCGATCAGCATGATACTCTGGCGGATGACATTGGCCAGATCCGTCTGCTGGGCACGGGTATCATAGGAGGCCAGTGTCAGGATGCTTCGGGTCATGGAGTTCATGACATCTTTGGTCGGCGCCTTCATGATCACGTCGCGCACAAAGTTTGTGGGAAGGTCCCTGGCGCCTGCAAGGATCTCAATGAAATCTTTCTTTTCCTGATCATTCGGAAGCTCTCCGAAAAGGAGCAGGTAAGTCAGTATTTCATAGGCGAACCTGTCTTCTGCAAACATTTTGATCAGATGCTCCACCGTGTATCCCCGGTACCAGAGCTGGCCGTCAATCGGAATCCTCCTGCCGTCTTTTTCCTCAAAGGAAATGATTTCCGAAATATTCGTCAAGCCAGTGAGGACACCCTTGCCGTTGAGGTCTCTCAGGCCCCGGTTCACCTCATAATGCTGGAAAAGCGCGTCCGGAATCGTATCATTCTTCACACACCTTCCCATCTGCGAGACAGCATATTCCTTAAACATTTTCTCAAATTTTTTTCCCAAACAGTCTCCTTTCACGACTTGTTATATCCGTTAAATCAAATTATTTGCCGAAAACCTCTTCGGCATAGTGGACGGTTGCCATGGCGTCCGGCGCATAGCAGTCGGCGCCGATGGAATCGGCGTATTCCTGCGTCATGACAGCGCCGCCGACCACAACCTTTGTATCCGGCTTCTGCTCCCGGAGCAGGCGGATCGTATCTTCCATGCTGACGACCGTTGTCGTCATCAGAGCGCTGAGACCCACGAGAGAAATATTCTCGCGGACCGCCGTCTCCACTATGGTCTCCGGTGCGACATCCTTTCCCAGGTCGAGGATCTCGAAGCTGTAGTTTTCCAGCATGACCTTGACGATGTTCTTGCCGATATCGTGGATGTCTCCCTTGACAGTGGCCAGGATGATCCTGCCCTTGGTCTCCTGTTTTTCGTCCTGCATGGTCTCTTTGACCACTTCAAAGGCCGCTTTGGCCGCCTCCGCGCTCATGAGAAGCTGGGGCAGGAAGATGGTGCCCTTCTCAAAACCCTTTCCGACAAAGTCCAGGGCAGGGATCAGTTCCTCATTGATGAGGTTCAGAGCAGGCGTTCCGGCTTCCAGGAGGACTCTGGCGGCGTCAGCCGCGCTCCCCGCCATGCCTCTGCGGATGCTGTCGCCCAGTGTCATTCCGGCTGAATTCTGAGAGGACCCGGCTGACGCTGTTTCCGCAGCAGCGCTCCCGGTTACGGCTGCCGGCGCTGTCGCGACAGTTATTCTCTGTGCATTGGCGTAGGCCTCGATATAGCCCATGCACTGCGGATCCATGTCTGAGAGAGCAAGGAAGGCGCGGTAGGCGCACATCATATCCTCGTTTCCGGGATTCATGATGGCACAGGAGAGTCCCATCTGCATGGCCATTGTCAGAAAATGTGCATTGATGATGGCTCTCTGCGGCAGACCGAAGGAAATATTGGAGACGCCCAGGATCGTATGGCCGTGCAGTTCATCCCGCACGCGGCGCAGGGTCTCCAGGGTCGTCAGGGCGCTCCTGGTGTCAGAGGAGATGGTCATTGCCAGGCCGTCGATCACAATGTCCTCACGGGGCACACCGTAGCGGTCCGCAGTCTCATAGATCTTCTCCGCAACCGCTATGCGGCCGTCTGCTGTCTCCGGAATCCCGTCCTCATCCAGCACCAGACCCACGACTACGCCCCCGTATTTTCTGACCAGGGGGAAGACAGCCTCCATACTCTCCTTTTTGCCGTTCACGGAATTGACCATGGGTTTGCCGTTGTAGAGGCGCATGCCGCGCTCCATGGCAATCGGGTCTGAGGTGTCGATCTGCAGCGGCAGGGGCAGAATGCTCTGGAGTCTGCAGACAACTGTCTCCATCATCTCAGGTTCATCGATCTCCGGAAGTCCCACGTTGACATCCAGAATATGGGCGCCGCTCTCCTCCTGATTGAGTCCCTCCGCCAGGATGTATTCTATATTGTTTTCGCGCAGAGCCTCTTTAAACTTCTTTTTGCCGGTGGGATTGATCCGCTCTCCGATAATGACCGGCTTTTTGCCGATCTCCACAGCGCGGGAGAAGGAGGAGACCACTGTGCGGTGCTTCTGTGTATTGGGAACAAAAGGCACCCCCTGCTCTCCCGGTGTCTGCGCGCAGATCCCCCCTGCTTCTGCGCCGGGCTTTTCCCCTGCACCGGCAGCGGGCTTTTCCTCTGCACCTGCAGCGGTTTTTTCGTCTGCGGCTTTGGTTCCTCTGACTGCCTGCACAGTCCTGCGGATATGTTCCGGCGTTGTGCCGCAGCAGCCGCCCACGGCCTGTACGCCCATGGCTGCAATTTTTTTCATCCAGCCTGCGAAGGCCTCCGGATCCACATCGTAGACCGTCCTGCCGTTTTCCGACCTGGGCAGGCCCGCGTTGGGATTGACCAGGATGGGGACAGAGGCAACTTCCGTCATCCTCTGTACGATGGGGATCATCTGCTCCGGTCCCATGCCGCAGTTGACGCCCAGACCGTCCACACGCAGACCCTCCAGCATGGCGACTGTGGAGTCCACCGTTCCGCCTGTGAGAAGCTTTCCGCTCTTGTCGTAGACATTGGTGATCAGCACAGGCAGGTCACAGTTCTCCTTTGCCGCCAGAACCGCTGCCTTTGATTCATATCCGTCGCTCATAGTCTCGATGAGCACCAGGTCCGCTCCCGCAGCGGTGCCGATCCGCACCACTTCTCCGAAAATCTCCACGGCCTCCTCGAAAGGAAGGTCTCCGAGGGGCTGCAGAAGGCGTCCCGTGGGCCCGATATCCAGGGCAATATAGGCGTCCTCCCTGCCTGTGCGGCGCCTTGCCTCCTTTGCCAGAGCAACCGCCGTCTCAACGATCAGGCGCAGCTCTCCGTGCTCCTCTGCGCCCGCACCTGTGCCGGGACCGGGGAACTTGATGGCATTCGCCCCAAAGGTATTGGTGTTGAAAATGTCGCAGCCCGCCTGCAGATATCCGCAGTGCAGATCGATGATATCCTCCGGCCGTGTCAGATTCCATCTCTCAGGCAGTTCGCCTCCCTTCAGTCCTTTTTCCTGCAGGATGCTCCCTGTTCCCCCGTCAAAAAACAGCCACTCTTTTCCCAGACGCTGCAGAAGGGGTCTTCTGACTACTTTTTCCATAGCTCTTCAATCTCCATTCCTGGAAAAGGCGCACTCGGCCGCCTTTTCACATACCTCACAGCCGTGCAGGACACAACCCTGTTTCTCTCTTGTTACACCGATGACGGCCGTCACCGATTTGGAGGGCATCATGAGAAGGCTCTCTGTCAGCGACACGCCGATCTCCTTCTGCAGGCGCAGGATCTGCGAAAAATCCTCCTGGAATTCAAGGGCAAAATCCCCGTAGCCGGGTGAAAAACGGGGTCTGCAGTAGGATCCTTCTTCCGCCGCTTCGCGAATGATTCTCTGGTTCACCTCGTCGCACCAGGACTCGATCATCGCTGCCGCAGCTGCCTGCAGGGTAACCGCCCGGCTCATATGTGTGACACTTGCCCGCGCGATCAGCCTGTCCGGTCCCAGACCCAGAGTGGCCCCCATCAGGTAGACATTCTCACATCCGCGCAGATTCCGGGCCAGGCTCTTGCTGCAGATCTCCATTCCGGCAATGCGCAGCACGGGAACCGGCGGCTCCTCCTGCCGCCTGGTCACTGTTCCGGGTTTCCTGTCCCCGGAGAGGTTTTCGTCCGCCATCAGGTCTGAGGCCGGTATGGTATAGATACTTTCCACCGGATATTTCCGGTATATAAAGCGGGGCGTCACCTCCCGCTGCAGATCCTCCACGCAGCTGTCGACCAGGCGGATGACTTCCGCGTCCGGGGTACGTCTGCGATAGCCGAGATAGCGGTATATTTCTTTTTTATCAATTTTGATCATATTTCCCTTTCCGACCATGCCGCACGCAGGAGCAGCGCCGGGGAGAAACCGGCATTTCAAGGCCTTGACTGCAAGAGCTTTGAAATTGGCGGTATTCTCCGATGCAGTCACAGGATGTTTGTACCGGTCCGCAGGTCTGATAGTGCAAAAAAGGTGCGACAGTAAAAGATCCCCTGTCACACCTTCCGTATTCATAGGTTGGTCAGCCGAGGAGGGCATCTCCGGAGACTCCCCACAGTGCAGAGAGGCTGTTGCGGATTCCTTCAGCGATCTCGGGCTTGTTCATGGTGTAGACATGTATGTGTCCCACCCCGTTGGCGATCAGGTCGACGATCTGTTCCGCCGCATAGACGACTCCTGCCTGCCTCATGCTGCGGGGGTCGTCGCCGAAGCGGTCGACCATGGTCTTGAAGCGCTGGGGGATCGTCGCTCCGGAGAGAGCAACACTTCGTTTTACCTGCCCCGGGTTGGTGATGGGCATGATGCCGGCGATGACAGGTACTTCGATCCCCGCCTCCCGGATCCTGTACAAAAAGCTGTACATGGTGGAATTGTCAAAAAACATCTGGGTCGTCAGAAAATCGCAGCCGGCCTCCACCTTTTCCTTCAGGTGGAGAATATCCTCCGACTGACGCTCACATTCCACATGACCCTCGGGATAGCATGCGCCGCCGATACACACATTTTCATCGATGGACTTGATGTCGTAAATCAGCTCCGAGGCGTGGTTGTAGTCAAATACAGTCCTTCCTTCTGCCGGAATATCTCCGCGGAGCGCCATGATATTTTCAATGCCGTTCTCGCGGTAGGTGTCGATCATCTTCCTGACAGTTTCTTTTGTAGAAGAGACACAGGTCAGATGCGCCAGGACATTGGTGCCGTATTTCTGCTGCAGATCCGCCGCGATCCTGGTGGTGTGTCTGCTGGTTCCGCCGCCTGCGCCGTAGGTGACGCTCATAAAATCGGGCCTGAGGGCGGCGATCTTCTCGGTCGCCTGCTCAACTGTGTAGATACCTGCCTCTGTCTTCGGCGGGAATACCTCAAATGATAATGTAACATCCTTCTCATTCAGGATATCTATGATTCTCATTTCAATTTCCTTTCTGTGACGCTCATTTGAGCTGCTCCAGCAGTTGTTCTGCTGTCAGAAGATGCTCCTTGTCGCAGGTTTTTGCCCTGGACACGTCGATAATAAAGTTGAGCCCGTCGCGGTATCCGCTCTCCGAGACCACGCCGCCGTCCCAGTAATAGTCCCAGACTTCCTTACCGTCTTTGTCAAACCGGACTCTTGCCAGGCTGCTGTTTCCGTAATATCCCTGTGTGGAGATTCCCAGTTCTCCGCCTGTAATGCTGTAGATCGTGTCAAAATGCAGATTCTCCACGCCCGAAGGACTGTAGAGAAGATTTTCGTACTCCAGGTACTGGAAATCGCGGCGGTTCAGCCAGGTCTCTTCCAGCATGCCGTTCCGGTAGACGACGATCGTCGCTCCCTTGGCCGTCGTCGCACCGACCTGTACCAGTTCCGGTGTGCGGTCATCATTGAGGTAGATCAATGCAAAGCCGTCGTACTCATCCTCATCGATCCCCCTGATGTGGTCAGCGAAAGCCTCCTTCCAGGAGCTGTAGGTCTTTGCAGCGCCGTCTGATTTCCCGGTCAGATAAGCCGTCATATTTGTGATGTTCAGGACCTCGACGTCCCTGTTGACCGCCTCTGTCTTCTCACTGTCAAGGAGGGGAACCCCTTCCTCCTGACCTGTATAAACCCTGGCTTCACGCAGACTTCCGGTTTTTCTGCCGTCCTCCCCGATCTGCGTGTAGCTGCAGACCGTCAGGATATCCGTACAGTCATCCCCGTTATAATCTGTGAAGTCCACGGCATCCACACCGTCAAAAACAAGGTCTGTCCGGATATTCCCCTTCTCCACAGGGGAGAGGATATCCAGGATCGCCCTGTCCTTCTCAAGAACAAAAGTGACATCCGCCTTCTCATCCCGGTCCGTATCCGGATAATAGGGGGCAAAAAAGACCTCGCCTGCAGGCTTGAGTTCCGCCCGGTAGGACTGTGCCTCGATCAGGTCCTTCTGTGTCCAGACGATATTGTAGCAGAACCTGTAACCGTCTCCCTTCTTTTCCAGCTGTACCTCATAGGTCGGCCGGTAGAGAGCGGACTCGTCATTTTCCTCTCCGGGCGCCTGCGTCAGCAGCTGATAATGGACGATGTACACATCTCCCTGCTGCCAGGCATCCGTGCACCGGATATATTTGCGGTTTGTATCGCCGCGCAGCGCATACCAGGAATTGTATCTGCGGATCCGCGCCCAGCCGTGCTCCTCTGTCAGGGGATATCTGGAATCCTCGTAGGAGATGCCGGCTTTTGCGCTCAGCAGTTCCTCGATCTGCTCATCCGTCACCTTTACAACCGGTGTCCGGATCTCCTTTTGGGGAATCCGGTCCAGCAGAAGTTCTTTTTCCTTTTCCGTCAGCTTCTCCTGAGCAAATCCGGCTCCCGAAAAAAAGACCTGGTTCAGATCGATATCCTCCGGGATGTCATAAGAGGAGAGCAGAAAACCGTAGCTGCTGTCTTCATTGAGGTAGAGCTGCAGCTCCTCCAGAGTCGAGTCATCTGTCTCTGTGATCTCGCCCTGCATGGGACGGCCGAAGACGTCTTCTGCCGCAGCGGCAGTAGCTGCTGTCGGGGAACCTGTCCTGCCCATGCCGACCGAATCCGATTCGGGCACGGTATCTGCCGCCGCCGTCTCTTCTGTCAGGCCCTCCGCGGAATTTTCTACGGGAGGATCGCCGGGTCTGTCATCCTTGTCAGCCTTTGCTGTCTCGCCGGTTCCCTGCTTTCCGCCGAACATGGCGCCGGAATCCTGTCCTGCGCCTTCTCCTGCTCCCGGCTCCGGGCCGCAGGCACTCAGAAGGCAGATGCACGCCAGCAGAACAGCTGTCAAAATATAGTTCCTTTTACGCATTTTTCTTTTTTTCAGAATTCTATGATGAATGAAAGAACCTCGCATCCGGGTGTCCTCCAATAATATCGATCTCCTCCCCGGTCAAGGGGCGGAACTGTCCGGGCAGCAGAGACGGATCAAGAAAGAGCGGCCCCATGGAAAGGCGTTTCAGATATAGAACCTCCTTTTGCCGGGAAGCGAACATCCTCTTGATCTGGTGATATTTTCCCTCTCTGATCGTAACAAGTATCTGCGAAGAATCTGTGATTTCCGGAGAAATTTCTGTCTGAATATTCTCCGGGATCAGGGCTGCAAGGGTGCTGTCCGCCTCCGCTGCCGGGCGCAGCTGCGCCGGCATGGCAGTAAAGTCCCCGTCTACCGTGAGACCTTCCGCAAATGCCCGGATATCCTCTTCCGTGACCCGGCCGGTCACGACAGCGTAATAGGTCTTGTCAACATGTTTTCCCGGCGCCAGCAGCCGGTGTGCCAGCTGTCCGTCATCGGTGATCAGCAGGAGCCCCTCTGTGTCCTTGTCCAGTCTTCCCACCGGAAAAAGGCCGCGCCGAAGCACCTGCTGTGCCTCGTCCGAAGGGTCACGCAGCAGATCCAGAACCGTCCTCTCCCGGCTGTCCTCAGTCGCGGAGAGGACGCCCGCAGGTTTATTGAGCATGTAATAGACGCAGGTCCTCTGCCTGACCGGTTTACCGTCAAACAGGATCTCATCCTCAGCGGAGACCCTGCAGCCGGGGTCTTTTTCGATCACCCCGTTCACACAGACTCTGCCCCTGCGCACAGCCTTTCCCAGCTCGCTTCGTGTGCCGAGACCCTCCCGGGCCAGCAGTTTGTCCAGGCGCAGAGAATCTTTTCTATCCGCTTTCCTGCTCATGCACGGAACCTGTAGCCTACGCCCCAGATGGTCTCAATATACTGGGGATGAGAGGTGTCGAACTCAATCTTTTCACGGATCTTTTTGATATGGACGGTCACTGTGGCAATATCGCCCACGCTGTCCATGTTCCAGATCCTGCGGAAGAGCTCGTCCTTGCTGAAGACATGGTTGGGATTCTCCGCCAGGAAAGTGAGCAGATCAAATTCCTTGGTCGTGAAATTCTTCTCGGTGCCGTCCACAAAGACACGGCGGGCGGTCTTATCGATCTTGAGGCCGCGGATCTCCACCACGTCATTGGTCTTCTGCCCCGCGCCAACCAGACGCTGGTAGCGCGCCATGTGCGCCTTGACCCTGGCGACGAGCTCACTGGGGCTGAAGGGCTTGGTCATATAGTCATCCGCGCCCAGGCCGAGGCCGCGGATCTTGTCGATATCATCTTTTTTGGCCGATACCATCAGGATCGGAATATCTTTCTTCTCTCTGATCTTCCGGCAGACGTCAAAGCCGTCGATGCCGGGCAGCATCAGATCGAGTACAACCAGGTCAAAATCCTTCTGCAGGGCTGCCGTGAGCCCCCGGTCGCCCCTCGTCTCAATCTCAACTTCAAATCCGGAGAGTTCCAGATAGTCTTTTTCCAGGTCTGCGATTGCCTCTTCGTCTTCAATGATCAAAATCCTGCTCATCTGTTACTCCTTTTGCATTTATATCATTTCGTCATCCATGGGATCTATCATGGGATCTACCATGTCATCCTCCTGCTCAAGATATTTGCGGATCACCATATGCATACAGGTGCCCTCGCCCTCGCGGCTGGTCGCCCAGATGTATCCGCCGTGGTCTTCAATGATCTTGCGCACAATGGAGAGTCCGATCCCGCTGCCGCCCTGGGCCGAGTTGCGGGAGGAGTCCGTGCGGTAGAACCTGTCGAAAATATTGGGAAGGTCCCTGGCGGCAATGCCCTTGCCGTTGTCCTCGACCTCTATGCGCACACTGTCCTGCTCATCGAGGATGCGGATATCGATCCGGCCCTTCTCCTTATCCATATATTTTACACTATTTCCCACAATATTGTTAATAACACGCTTCATCTGCTCGGGATCGGCGATGATCCGCGTCTGAGGCGAGACGAGATTGGTGTAATTGAGCTCGATCCCTCTCGAATCCATATCCATGCCGATCTCCTCGACACAGTCGCCGAAGTAGTCGCCGACATTGAGGCGGTGGAAATTGTAGGGGATGCGGTCGCTCTCAAAGCGCGAGTACAGTGTCA
>DGRU01000126.1:0-15390 GCA_002390025.1 Lachnospiraceae bacterium UBA4380 | reverse complement strand
TGCTTTTCGGGCGTGTTTGCCACGCCGTCAATCAGACCCTCGACATAGCCCTTGATGGAAGTGATCGGCGTCTTGAGGTCATGGGAAATGTTGCTGATCAGCTCCCGGTTCTGCTTCTCTCTCTCCAGCTTCTCATCCGCGGACTCCTTGAGCCGCAGGCGCATGTCTTCGTAGTTGCGGTACAGGTCGCCGATCTCACCCTCCTCTCCCGTGGACAGGGTATAGGTAAAGTTGCCGTCGCGGATGTTGTTCATGGCGATATTGATGGCGCTGATCGGTGTAAAAATACTGCTCTCCAGCCATCTGGTCAGCAGAAAGGCCGTGAATACCAGAGTCGTGAGCATGGAGACCAGAAGGCCGCTCAGAAACCTTCCGGAGATCAGGCCCATCACTCGCATGACGATGAACAGGCTCCCCCTGGCTCCGTCCGGGAAATAGAAATCCAGCTGCCGCACGAGCAGGCTCCTGCGTCCCACCTGAATGATCTGGTTCTGATGCAGCCGTCCCGCTGCCGCCGCCTGCACGGGATCCGCGGAGATATCCGATACACCGGCTCCCTCCGCCGTAGCTGCGGAATGCGGCTTTTCGTCTCCTTCCGGGCCTGCCGGCTGTGCGTGGTCCGGATCCTCGGTTTCACCTCTCTGCAGCCTGTCTGCAGTCTCCTCTTCCCACTCGGGCAGAGAACTCAGGTCGGCTACCGCCTTTGCCTCATCGCTGGCATAATAGAGTCCTTCGTCGCGCCGGACGACCAGATATACATTACTGTCATGGAGTTCCGCGGACAGGGAGTCCAGAAACTCCACATCCTGCAGTCTGTCCGGATTGGCCTCTGCCTCGTAAAATGCCTGGACAGTATCAAGGTCAAAAGTGTCGTAGTTTCCCACTATGGACGTATAGCCCCTGAGTTCGCCCTTTTCACCGATCAGATAATTGCCCAGGGCAATAAAGGAAATGGTGAAGAGGAGCATGGGAACCACGATGACCGTGGCAAATGTGACCATCAGTCTTTTTCGAAATGTCATAGATGTAACTTCCCCATTCGGAAACCTGCCTTAAGAGGTCTCCTCATCCTATCTTCTTTGCGTCCTCCCGGCTGGTCTCACTGATGATGAAATGAGGCCTTTTTTTGACCTCCTGATAGACCGTCGCGAGATATTTGCCGATAATACCCAGACACAAGAGCTGAATCCCCCCGATAAATGTGATGATACAGGCTGTCGAAGCCCATCCGGCGACCGGGTCGCCGAACAGGAGCTTGCGCACCACGATAAAGATGATCGCCAGGAAAGAGAGCGCCGTCATCAGGATCCCGAACCAGGACGCGATATCCAGCGGCACATGCGAGAAATTGACGATGCCGTCGATCGCATACCCCAGAAGGCTCCAGAAATTCCACTTGGTCTCCCCGGCAACACGCTCCACATTCTTGTAGGGCATCCAGTAGGTCCTGAAACCGATCCAGCCGAAAATACCCTTGGAAAAGCGGTTTGATTCCCCCATGGCAAGGATCGCGTCCACCATCTCCCGCTTCATCAGCCTGAAGTCCCTGGCGCCGTCCACAATATCGGCCTCGGAAATGCGGTTGATCAGACTGTAAAAGCGCCTGGCGAACCAGCTTCGGATGGGGGGCTCGCCTTCACGGTTCACGCGGCGCGCGGCCACGCTGTCATACTCACCGGATTTCAGTATCTGATACATTTCCGGCAGCAGATCCGGCGGATCCTGCAGATCCGCGTCCATGACCGCCGCATAATCCCCGCGGGCATTGCAAAAACCCGCGAACATGGCTGCCTCTTTGCCGAAATTTCTGGAGAAGCTGTAGTAGCTGACTTCCGGATCTTCCGCCGCCAGTTCCCGCATGACCTCTACAGTCCTGTCTTTCGATCCGTCATTGATCAGAAGGATCTCGAACCTGCAGTCCGGCATCTTTTTCTCCGTTTCCTTCACTGCCGTGTGAAACAGCCGCAGTGACTCCTCCTCGTTGTAACAGGGTACAATAATACTGATCAGATCACCCATTTTCTGCCCTTCTCTATCAGTGCCTGGTTTTCTCTTCAATCTTTCCGGACATGCCGCGCACTTCATTGCGCAGGCACGGTCCTTATTTATTTCTTTTTTTCTCCAGGAAAAGGCCTGCCGCCGCCTCTGCGATCACGATCAGCAGCGCAGCCAGGCTGATCCCTGCCCCGGCTGCCAGTCCCGGCGTCCGGTAGCGCAGTTCGATCTGATGCGTCCCCGCATCCACAGCCGCCGCGCAGAACATTGTGTCCGCCTGCAGAAGAGGCACTTCCGCTCCGTCGATAAAGGCCTTGAGCCCGTCACAGCGCGGGATCTGTATGCACAGGATCCTTCTGTCCGGCACTGTCAGTGTTCCGGTGATCCTGTCTGTCGCGCCGCTGCCGGGAAGCTCATGCAGATCAAGCTCCTCCAGCACATATTCTCCGAATGCCCCGGCCTGAGAGGGATATTCCTCCATGGGCTGGCGGATGACCTGCAGATTCCTGAACGTGTAGCTGCCTTTTCGGGAAAACTTCATGTACAGATCCGACAGAGGCTCCTCTGTATAGCCGCAGCAGCTCAAAAAAGAGGACCTGCCCGTCTTCCAGGGATTGTCCGGCAGCGTATACTGCACTTCCTTGTCGGAGACCGTCTCTTTGTTTCGCAGGGCTGTGACCCGGATGATGACGGGATCCGTGTTGGCATAATGCGGCTCATCCTCCTGCGGCTTATCCGCCTGCAGATCATGCTCAGGCGCCGTGTACTCCACCCCCTCCAGAAGGACACTGACCTCCGCCTGTGCGAGCATCTCCGCGCTCTGTGCATCCAGATGCAGTGCCGCCTCCGTGTCGCTGACCGTCAGATTCAGGCTTCCGTCACTGTTCTGCACAATCCCGATCCCTTCCTCCGCACGGGCGGTAAAGGGGACTGTCTCTTGGGTAAAGGACAGCTGGGCAGGCTGCGGAGCCTGTTCGCTTCCGCCGTCTTCGGCCGCCTGTCCGGAGACGGTCTCTACGCCCTCGTCCTCCAGCAGGATTCCCTGCATCAGGGCCTCCTGGCGCTGGGGGATCGTGAGCGCGTCATAGGTCTGTCTGGTCACATAGTGATCGGCCGTAAAACCAAGCGGAAGACCGTAAAGATTTTTATAGACAGAAAAACTGAAGACCGGGAGGGGGTCTCCCTCCTTTTCTTCAAATAATTCCCGGTTGTCGTAGTGCATGCCCTCCAGCTTCTCGTATCCGAAGGGAAGGAGCGAGCCGTCGCCCCGCTTATAGTAGGTCACACCCGCAATCTCATCCAGCATGGTGCGGTTATCCAGGTTGTCAAACAGATGCACCATACCGTTGGACTGTCCGGTCTCGGTAAAAAACTGCTCGATCCTGCTGTCGGAGAGGCTCCAGTAGTACTGGGTGTCCGACACATCGTTCAGAAGGGCGAAATTGTTGGAAATATATCTGCCGGAATACCTGTAAAACGTATCGTTGCCGAGAAGGCTCCGCATTCCCGCCGCATCCGAGGCCATCATCCCGTCGATATAGCGGTCCGTGTGATATTCCGGGATTCCGCTGAAGCGGACGCCTCTGGCAAAACAGATGTGTCCGTGGATCACGGCCGTCAGAACCACTGTCCCGGTCAGGACTGCTCCGCAGAGGACAGAAACAGTACTTGCCCTCAGAAGACCTTTTTCTCCCCGTCCCGGACTTTTGCTCCGAACCTGCTCCGGGGCCCGCACAGCCGCGGCCGCGGCTGCCGCCAGGATCAGTTCCAGAAGGACTGCCTTGCGGGCATCCAGCAAAGCACAGACCACAGTGCAGGCAGACAGAAACAGCATCACCAGCGCCATCCTGGCAGGGGAGATGTCCCGCAGAGAGGGCAGGGTGACCGCAGTGATATAGGCTGACAGCATGCAGAAAGCCCAGATCCAGCGGTTGGCCGGATAGGTGAACCCGTTGAGCGCTGCTCCCGCTGCGGGCAGCAGTGTCATTATGGTCATTCCGATAAAGGCGATCTTCAGGTCCGGGTGCCATGCCCGGTGTCCCGTGTCCTCGCCGCTCTTTTTCCCCGGTCCGACAAAAAGGAGCAGTACGCCCAGAAGCCCGATCCCGCCTACTCCCAGGCAGGTCCAGTTCTCCAGCACTGCCTCCGCGCCGAAGCCGACAAAGGATTCCGGCAGGCCTTTATAATAAGCCGGCGGATACAGCATGCTGTAGGCCACACCCTCCGAGGCTCTGGGGTCCTGTGTGAACCGGAGCAGGATCGGCAGCAGAAACACTGCCCCCATGGCAGTTCCCAGGCCGGCCCTCAGCAAGAACTTTCCGGCCAGCAGCAGAATCTGCTTCCACCCGCCTTTTTCAGGGACCGGAAACAGGCAGATCCTGAGCGCGCGCCACACAACGTAAAGGACGGTCATGAAGACCAGCATGTAGAAGAAATAGAAGTTGCTGATACAGGACAGAAAAACCGCCGCCGTAAAGAGCCTTCCCTTCCTTCCCAGGAAGATATGCTCCGCCCCTATGAGCAGAAGCGGAAACAGAATCATTGCATTCAGAAAATACGGGTGCCTCATTCCGAAGAGCACAAAACTGCTGAACACATAGATCAGGGCGCCGCAGAGGTTTGCCGCCGTGTCCCGGCGGCCCATCTGCCGGCAGTAGCTGTCAAAACAGATTCCCGCCAGATATATTCTCAGAATGATCATCGCGTCATGGAAGAGACGCATATGCTGCTGCGGTACAAACACTGCCGGCAGGCTGAAGGGATCTCCGATCACGTAGTACTGCAGGGTCGTAAAAAGATCCGCCCCGAAGCCCATGTGCATGTTGAATGTCGGAAAAGCCGCCTGTCCCGCCAGTAAACTCTTCAGGACCGCCTTCCCCCATCGGGCATAGTAGCAGAGCGCCACATAATGCTGGGAAAGTCCGTCTCCCTTCCACACCATGCGCTTGCCCTCCGCCGGAAAATAGCGGAAGACCACCATGCCGGTCAGCGCAAATAAAATTGTATAGAGGAGCAGAAAATGAACTCTCTGCTTTGTTCCGTGTCTGTCTCTCATTCCTCTGTTCCGGTTTCCTCAGCTTCTTCCTCTGCGCCTGCAGTTTGTATGCCTGTCAGGTCTTCTGTCTTCTCTTCCTCTTCCCCATCTTCCCTCTCTTCAGACAGGGCCCCGGAATCTCCGGCTGTCCACACTTCCGGCTGCTCTTCTCCTGACTCTGCAGCCGTCTCTTCCGGCAGCACCTCCGTTTCCTCTGCTGCCATCTCTTCCGACAGAGGGGCTGTTTCAGTCACTGCCGTCTCTTCCGACAGAGGGGCTGCTTCAGTCACTGCCGTCTCTTCAGGCATTGCCGCAGCTGCAGCATTTGTCGGACCGATCTGCTCGTAGGTCCCCACGGGGATCTCCCCGCGCCGTTTCCCTGTGCTGCGCAGGATTGCCGAAATGATCCCGTAAAGCAGGAGGAAGAGGACGAACAGCACGATCGTCCCCAGCGAGACAACGACACCGAGCCGCAGGCCGGGCGTCTGGTAAGTCAGTTCAATGTCGTGGCTTCCCTCGGGGACCAGCAGGGCACTGAACATGGTATCTGCCTGCAGAATCTCCGCCCGCTTGCCGTCCACATAGGCCGTCCATCCCGCTGTGCGGGGAATCTGCAGACACAGAATCTGCGGGCTGGCCAGCTCGATATGGCCGCTGATCCTGTCTGTCGCCAGGCTGCTGCCCATTTCATGGATATCCAGATCCGTGAGCGGGGAAGTGCGCAGCGCCTCCGCCTGCTCCGCATAGGCCGTCATGGGCTGGCAGACGACTTCGATGGCATCAAAAGTATAAGTGCCCTGCGCGGGAAGGACCAGATCGATACGATCCAGCGCCTCTGCCCGGTAGATCATGTTTACGTAGAAATCCTTTCGTCCCGTCGTCCACGGATCGTCGGGCGTCGTGTAACCAATCTGTTTGGATGCGGCCGTTTTATCGCCGGCAAAGCCGGTGACAGGCAGCAGCATCTTGGTAGTGCCCTTCTGCCCTGCGGGAGGCGCATAGTGCATTCCCCTCACATACAGAGCTGTCTCGCAATTCTGCATTCCCTCGAAGCGGACTGTCACAGTCTCGCCGCCCTGGGAAGCAACAAACTTGATCCTGCCGGCGTTGCCGGCATTGATTGTCTTTCCGGCGTATTCGATCTGCACAGGGATCCGTCTGTCTGTAAATGCCAGACTGCTGCCCTGAGCATCCGCTGTTCCTGCGGGATCCTTTGCTGCGGAGCTCATGCGGATAAACGCTTCGCCCGGATCTTTTTCCAGAAGGATTCCCTGCATCAGAGCCTGCTGGCGCCGGGGGATATCCATCGCGTCGTAGTCCTGGCGGCTGATCCACTTATCGCTGGTAAAGCCGAAAGGCAGCGCGTACTTGTTTTCGTAGACCTCACAGGAAAAGCGCTCCAGATCCTTGTTGTCCGGCCACAGGTCGGCATTCGTAAAGGAGAGTCCCTTTTTCTTTTCATAGCCGTAGGGGATTCCGTCGGCGTCATTTCCCAGGAAATAGCGGATACCCGCTATCTCGTTGAGGGCTGTCCGGTCATCCAGCGTGTCATACAGATGGATCATCCGGTTCAGCTGCCCTGTCTCATTCAAAAACTGTGAGACAGAGGGGTCGGAGAGGCTCCAGTAGTACTGGGTATTGGAAACACCGTACAGAATGGAAGTGTTGTTTTCCGGATTGTAGGTCGTATACCTGTAAAAGGGCACCTTCCCCTTCTCATCCGCCTCTTCCTTCAGAAGCTGCCCGTCGATGAGCTTTGCGGCCGCCGAGGCGTCCTTTTCCATATAGGTCTCGATCTGCGCCCGGGAGAGATACTCAAAGACCTTTGCGGACCTGTCCGGAGCAAAGTCAAAATAGGCAGCCGAAGCGATCGTGAGCATAACACAGGCCAGAATCGCCGCCTGTACGCGCACGGAGATCGTCCTCCGCAGCCTGCCCGTCCCGGATCCCGTATCCACATCCTCTGCGGGGAGTTCCCGCTCTTTTTCCAGCAGAGCGGTGCGCCCGAGCAGGATCGCCGCGAGAGCGGTCACTCCCAGGATGACCGCCTGCGCGCTTGCTCTGGAGAAGGTGTACTCCCAGCCGACGCACACGCCGACAACGAGCAGCATGAGCACAAAAACTGCCAGCAGCTCTTTTCTCCCCGCCTCCGCAAGCTCCGGAATGGCTGTCGCAGTCATTGTGCCGATCAGCAGGGCATAGGCAAACATCCACCGGTTGGCGGGATAGGAAAACCCGTTCATCACATAGCCTGCCAGGGGGGTCAGAAGCAGTGCCGTCAGCACCACAAACGCCGCCTTCAGGTCAAAGTGCTTTTTCAGCCGCACGAAAATAAAGAGCACGCATAGAAGGGCCACTGCGCCGAATCCCATATAGGTCCAGGATTCCGCCAGTGCCGACGTCCCGTTCGTCAGGAAACAGTCAATGAAATTGCGGTAATAGGATAAGGGCCACAGCAGGGGGATCTGCTTGCTGTCCGCCGTCCTGGGGTCCTGCAGGAAGCGCAGGACGATCGGCAGGAAAATGAAGGAGGCCAGCAGGGTCCCGATCAGCCCGTACCAGACGAAGGCGATCCCGTCCAGGATCACCGCGCCGAAATGGCGGAATCCGTGCAGCCGGACTGCCCGCCAGACCGCGTACAGCGCTGTCATGATCACCATCATGTAGAAGAAATAGAAATTGCTCACCGCCGTGACAAAGACCATCAAAATAAAGAGCCAGGGCTTCTTTTTGCGGAAATACCACTCGCATCCGATCAGCAGCAGCGGGAAGAAGACAAAAGGATTCAGGAAATAGTGATGGCGCATTCCCGACATGGTAAATCCGTTGAAAATATAGACCAGTGCACCTGCCAGAACCGCGATCCTGTTCTTCCTGCCCATGTAAAAGTTGTAGGCGCTGAAAGTGATGCCCGCCAGCCAGAAGCGCACCAGGAGCATCAGATCATGATAATGCAGCAGATATTTTTCCGGCACAAAAACAGCCGGCAGGCTGAAAGGATCCCCGATCACGTAGTAGGCCAGCGTCGTGTACAGGTCTCCGCCATAGCCCATGCGCAGGGTAAAGGTCGGAAGATGCAGAGATCCCGTCTCCCGTAAATTCCGCAGCACCTCTTTCCCCCATCTGGAAAAAAATACAAGCCCGTAATAATGCTGGTTGACGCCGTCTGTCTGCCATACAAGCCGCCGTTTCCTGAGAAAAAGCCACACAAAGACAGCCGCCGCCATCACGCCGAACAGCAGTGTATAGGACAGGTAATAGAGCAGATAGCCCTTCCAGCCGAATCCCTGTTTTACAGAGGCGCTTGCGCCGACGGTATCCTGCTCATTTTTCTTTTTCAACAGATTCATATTTCAACTCCATGACACGGGTTCATAAACTGCGTATGTTCAAAGCTGCAAAGTCCCGAAAGATATAGTCTTTATGATTGTACCACAGAAACGGCTTTTCCGCTTAAAAAACGTTAAACTCGGGCACAAACAAGGGCTCAGACGAGGACCCAAACGAGGGTCCGGACAGCTCGCAGGGCAGGAAGCACCCCCGGCAGCTCGCCCGGCAGCCCCCTCACAGTAACAATTGCGCGCCGCATCGTTCCCTGTTAAAATGTGATAGTCACACGGGCCGATCCCGCCTAAGGCGCCTCAAGCCCGTTCTATACAAACAATGAATCGGAGGAATACCCTTGGAGCTGAAAAAGATCACAAGTTTTACTATCAACCATCTGCTGCTGGAGCCGGGGATCTATGTGTCCCGCGTGGACCGCTACGGAGATACAGCCATCACAACCTTTGACCTGCGCATGACTTCTCCCAACCGCGAGCCCGTCATGAACACGGCGGAAATGCACACGATCGAGCATCTGGGCGCCACCTTCCTGCGCAGCGACCCGGATTTCGGCGACAGGATCGTTTATTTCGGCCCCATGGGCTGCCGCACGGGTTTCTATCTGCTCATGGCGGGTGAATACACTTCCGCACAGATCGTGCCGCTCATTACTGCCATGTACGAGTTTATCCGCGATTATGAGGGGGATATCCCCGGCGCCGCCGCCCGCGACTGCGGCAACTATCTCGACCAGAATCCGGGCATGGCCGCCTGGCTGGCCTCCCGCTATCTTGAAAACACCCTCTACTGCATCGACGGGAAGCATCTCGTCTACCCTGAATAACAGGGCCTGAATAACCGCCCTGCAGCACAGATGCGGGAGCGAAAAATATTGCATCGGCAATATTTTCCACTCTGAATAAAAAAAGGAGGTTTCCAAAACCAATATGAAAATCGGCATTATCGGTGCAATGGATCTTGAAATCAAAAAACTGACGACAGAGGAAATGACCTCTTCGGAGATCGTGGAAAAAGCCGGCATGAAGTTTCATGTCGGCAGACTGGGCGGCACGGACGTTGTGATCGTCAAGAGCGGCGTCGGAAAAGTCAACGCCGCCGTCTGCGCGCAGATTCTGGTCAACTGCTTCGATGTCACACATCTGATCAACACCGGAATCGCCGGCTCCCTTGACCACAGCATCAATATCGGCGACATCGTGGTTTCCGAGGACGCCATGTACCACGATATGGATGTCACTGTTTTCGGATATGAACCCGGTGTCATTCCCCAGATGGGAACACCGCACGGCCTCAAGAGCTTCCCGGCAGATCCCGGCCTGCGCGCCGCCGCCATCAGGGCCGTCACGGAGGCGGTCCCCGGAATCGGTATCTTCGAGGGCCGGATCGTCAGCGGCGACCAGTTCGTCTGCACAGCCCAGCAGAAGCACCGCATCGCGGACACCTTCCACGCCCTCTGCACAGAGATGGAAGGTGCTGCCATCGCACATGCGGCCTACCTCAACGGGATCCCCTTCGTCATTCTGCGCGCCATTTCCGACAAAGCGGATGAAGAAGCCGATGTCTCTTACGAGACCTTTGAACACCAGGCAGCTGAGAACTGCGCAAAACTCGTATCCCACATGGTGCGCAGCCTGTCAAAGGCCTGACCTGCGCGCTCTGTATAAGTCAAAAAAGCAAAAAAACCGGAAGGCGGATCGTTTTTGACCAGCGCCTTCCGGCTTTTTTATGTCCGAATCCTGCAGGATCCAACGGACTTTTAAACTAACGGGCTTTAAATCCAACGGGATTTTAAACAAACAGGGTTTAATCCAACAGTTTAACCTGACGGGCTTTCGGTCTCACGGAATTTTTGGACCGTGAGACTCCCCGCTTCAGGAATTTTTTGGAAAAATTCACGGAAGATCCTGCTGAGAGCCGTTGTCCAGCTCCTCCTTGATAATAAAGACAGGTCTTCCCTTGCTCTCAGTATAACTCTTGGCCAGATACTGGCCCAGAATTCCGACACTCAGAAGCTGGATTCCCGACAGCATCAGGATCAGACAGGCAAGCGTAGGGAATCCGGCCACCGGGTCGCCCCAGAGAAGAGTCTTGATGACAATAATGATCAGATACAGAATGGCGATCGCGAACAGAAAAACTCCCGCGATCGAGGACATGACCAACGGTTTGTTTGAGAATGCTATGATTCCGTCAAACGCATACATCATGAGTTTCCAGAAATTCCATTTCGATGTGCCGCTTGCACGCTCTTCCACCTCATAGGGCATGTAGTAGGTCTCAAACCCCACCCATGCGAAGATTCCCTTGGAAAAACGGCACTTTTCCGGAAGCGCAAGGATCGCGTCCACCACCGGTCTTCTCAAAAGTCTGAAATCACTGGCCGCCTGCATGATCTTTACGTCCGTCAGACTGTCTATCACCTTGTAAAAGGATTTTTTGAAAAAGGAAATAAGGAAGCCCTCGCGGCGTTCCTCCTGATAGGCGGCAACTGCGTCGTACTCGGGATGCTTGTCCAGAATCTCCATCATATCCAGAATATATGCGGGATTCTGCTGCAGGTCTGCATCGATGATCGATGTGAAAGTTCCCTGCGAAGCCCGCAGGCCTGCCAGAAGGGCAGCCTCCTTGCCGAAATTGCGGGAAAAACTGACCACACGCACCCGGTACTCCGCTCTGGCGCAGAGAGCCCGCAGCTTTGTAATCGTCGCATCCTTACTGCCGTCGTTCACAAAAATCAGTTCCGTGTCCGGCATCAGATCCCCGAGCGCCTTTACGGTCTCGTCATAAAACAGGTCGATGTTCCCCTCTTCGTTGTAGCAGGGCACAATTACGGATAAAAGCATTCTCGTTCGTTCCTCTTCTCAATACATGATGTCAAAATGTCATTATGTAAAAACCGCGTGTGAAACGGTTTGCGGATCTCTCCTGTCTTGCGGGGATCAATCATCTGCATCTGCCGGTCTTTTGCTCTGTCATTTCCTGTCGCGGAAGACGAGGAAACGGCTGATAAAATAATTCCCGATCACGACCAGCACCTGCGTCTCCAGTTTTGCGACCAGCTCATCCTGATGGATGATATTATACAGCACATACACGCCGCCAACCTCGATGACCATGGTGGCAAGCCTGGCACCGATAAAGCGGGCGCACTCCGCTGCAAGCTCTCCAAAGCTGCTGCAGTGCGACCGGAACACGATGAGCTTGTTGGTCACATAGGCAAAGAGAATGGAGACCGACACCGAAATGATGTTGCTGATATTGACTTCCAGATGTATTACGCGGCACAGGATCGTAAAGACCACCAGATTGACCAGGGTCGTGCAGCCTCCTATAAAGAGATACCGCATTCCCTCCGAGGTCAGAAGCCGGACCAGGCGGTTTCCCGGCTGCTTTTTGTCCTTCACTTCATTGCCGCGATCATTCGTTTTGTCAGTGGATTCCAGCATAAACCCTTTTGTCCTTTCCATCCTGAAGCAATTCTCTTCTGTCCCGCTCTGCCGGCCCTGCCGTGTCATTGCCTGCTGCTCCGACCCCGCCGTGTCATTGCCTGCCGCCTGTCTGCTTCCTGTTCTTTTTGTTTTTTCTGTTTTTTCTCTTTTTTCTTTTCTTTCTTGAATCAGCCAGTCTTAACAGGATGTCGAGCAGCAATACACCGGCTGCGGCAGCGGAAATATACATTCCTTCGCGCACATAGGGGATTTCGTATTTGAGCTCAACCACATTCTGTCCGTTCAGCAGAGGGATCGTGATCATAGTGCCGGCCACGATATCCGGCTGGATCGCTTCCCCGTTCCGGAAGGCGTGCCAACCCTTTGACCACGGCACCAGAAGGCAGAGACTCTGTCCGGTCCTTCCTTCCAGAGAACAGGTGACATGTCCGTTTTCGATCTTCAGATTCTTTTCATCCACTTCTCCGGAGCGGATCCTGTCCACCGCTTCCTGCAGCACATCGAGGTTCAGTCCGTAGAACTGATAATCTTTGAAAAGTACATCATTCTCCCGGCGGAAAACAACTGTGCGCAGATCCGCATAGCTGTCGCCCCTGAGGGAAGCCGCCGCCTCCCTGTCATAGGCCGCTGCGGCCTGTTCCAGCTCAGCTTTCTGCAGCTCTTTTTCATTCACTGTCTCCGCAGCGGGCTGCGCACCGGCCTCTGCAGCAGGAGTCTGCGATCCTGCCTTTTTGCCATCCGCTTCCTGCCCTGCCCCGGCTTTTGCTTCTGCCTTTGCCGCTGCAGCTGCCTGCAGACTCTCGGAGGCAGTGGACTTTGCCTGCTCCTCACGGCTTCTGATCAGGAATGCCGCGGGGGACATCCAGCGGCAGTATCCGAATGCACTGCTGCCGTTGATCGACATGAGACCGCCCATTTTTTCAGGCCACAGCAGATTGCCGTAAGCCAGATAATTGCCCTTGGGGATATACACGTTGAAATACGTGACCTTGTCCTTGTTTTCCCTCGTCCAGGAAAGGGGCGTATACAGGGTCGTCTCTTTCCCGCTGAGAATCGAAAACAGCTGGTTCTGATAGGCAAAAGTGCTGCTGTAATTCATAGTCGGGAGCTTGGATCCGTCGTATGTAAATGCCATGGGAAGCGCGTAGGGATTGCGGTATACAGTGCGTCCGTTAAAAGGCGCAATGCCCTCCACCGGCTCAAGCCCCCTGACGGGCGTGCTCTCCAGATAATATTTGACACCCAGGAAGGAATCCGACGGAAGAATGGGATCGCGCACGATCATCATGCATCCCGCCTCATCGCGGTATCCCAGCTTCCACATAAGATCCAGCTGGGCCTTGTCCGGGCTTGAAGTATAAGCCGTATTGGACCAGTAGTTCTGTGCGAGTGAATCATTGAAATAGGCAGTCAGGTCGTCCTGATCCACATAATGCCAGCGCGTCCTGTCCTGTGCGATCCGATAATACCCGCCGTCCACAGCCCGCAGCTGTGCAAGCTGCGCCTGCAGTCCCTTCGAATATTCCATGTAAAGTGTCTGCGAATCATCCATGTGATCCTGCCAGAACAGCCTGGCGTTTGCCCAGAGCTCCGCTCCCGTGACAGCCAGCAGCAGAAGGCCTGCCAAAAGGCCTGTTATCCTCCGTATACCGGCTCCGCCGGCTTTCGATCCGGGTTTCAGAGAGAGCAGAATCACCGTCAGCACGGCCAGCACGATGGACGCTCCTGCAGTCGCAAAGACCGCTCTGTTGGCCTGTACCAGCGCCAGCCCCTGCTCCCTGAAATCCGCAAAGTGAATGCCGTTGAGTTTCAGCATTCCCGCGATATATAAGAGAGAGAGCAGAATAACAAAAGCCTTTGACCAGCGGTCACCCTCCGCACGGCTCAGATAAGCCCCGGCGCCGAAAAGAAGGACAAAACAGACCAGATAACTGTATCTGTACCAATAGCTGTCAGCCCTCTTCAGAAGTGAGAACACCAGTGTCGCGGGCTCCCAGTACAGCATGAGGAAACAAACCCCCAGCAGCACCAGATAGGCAATTTTCTGCCGGATCCTGCAGGAACCGGAAAAGATGAGGGCCGATGCTCCGATCAGCGCAAGCCCTCCGCAGAACAGCGCGGCATGTCCGGGTCCTTTGGTGTCACCTGCATTTCCGATCACATAGCCGCGTACTGCCGAGAGAAGATCCCCGGCAAATCCCGTCAGAAACTCAATCTCCTTGTACTGTCCCTTGCCCTGCCGCATGGCACTGATGGTCGGAAGAAACAGTATGGAACTCATGGCTACGCCCAGTCCCATGCCCCAGAAATAACGGCAGGCAGAGACAACAAATGCCGTGATTCCCAGCTGCGGCCTCGTGGCGCGCCTGCGCCTTCCGCTGTACCTTCGGTCCGGAAGGGCATTCACAGGCTTTTTGCGCTCCGGGATCAGTTCATCCTGGAAAAAGAACTCAAACAGGAACCAGATTCCGGAAAACAGACAATTAATGCCGGCAATGTACCAGTTGCAGAAAATGCAGACTGCCACAGTCAGCACCAGCCTCCAGACCGTTTTCCTGTGGATCACTTCATACACGCCCAGGAGGATCAGCGGCAGCATATAGACACCGTCCAGCCACATGATGTTGCTGCTCTGGGCTACCTGATACTGCATCAGACCATATCCCATGGAGAGTGCAACTACAAATACAGGACGGATCCTGTCCTCAAAACGACGCTGCAGAAACCATGAGAAGGTCGCTCCGGCTGTCGCCAGCTTCAGGGCCGCTGCGACATTGAAAAACCGGTAAACTCCCCCTTTGCCGAAAAAGTACAGCAGCAGATTAAAGGGAGAGGCCAGATAATAACTGAAAAGGCCTGCAGAGCTGCCGCCCAGCATATTGCTGAAATCATAATTCAGCGACCGGGTCCCCTTCAGAACGTCAACATAATAGGTGAAAAAGTCTATGTACTGAATCTTGGCATCGTCAATGGCGACTGACTTTGTCCCGAAGGGCTCCATGCCCAGCATAAAATAGACCAGATTGACGATCCCGAAGACAAGCAGAAACGAAACACAGCTGAGCAGAAACTTCACAAACAGGTTCCGATGCACCGGACCTGCGGGAAGACCTGCAGACACTTCTTCTGTTGCGCCTGCATCGCTCTTTTCGGCTGCAGCTGTATCTGTCTTTTCGACAGCGGCTGTGTCAGCCTTTTCAGCTGCAGCTGCGTCAGTCTTTGCGACTGCAGCCTCGTCCATGCCCTTGTCTAGATCCTTATCTGTATCCATATCTATTGTAAGATCATTTTCATTCATTAGAATACCACCTGTTAAAGTGCGGCAGATGCCCGCCATTGTTCATCTATTCATTTTATGCGACAAGGGTCAGCTTGGCAACTGTATAAAAAAGAGTCTCCTAAGCGAGACTCACGCACGGGCGCAGCAGCATCAGCGACATGCTTTCCTGCCTGCGTCCGAACATAAAAAAACCCCTATGCAGAGGCTCTCTGCAAAGGAGTAAAAAAAACATGCCCAGAGCCGGAATCGAACCAGCGACACGAGGATTTTCAGTCCTCTGCTCTACC
>DGRU01000182.1 GCA_002390025.1 Lachnospiraceae bacterium UBA4380 | reverse complement strand
GGGACGGTTCTGTGTCTCCTTAACAGAGTTAGCGGAGACACAGAATCGTCTCCTGTCTCCAACCTGTCTCCACATTTTAACATAGCAAAAAACGGTACACAATGGAGACAAAGAACCGTCCCCTGTCTCCAACCTGCTTCCCCTGGCTCCGCCCCTGCTCCAAGGTGTCAGAAGAACCGTCCCCATTGACACCCGTTTTTATCGAATGAAGTTTGTGAACACCTTCTGCTCAGCAGCAGGTTCCTGCACACCCGCCTTTTTTCCGGCCTCGATGCACTGAAGGAGCCAGGCCATATTTCTGCCCAGTGTATGCATGATCTGCAGGCCTTCCTTGTCTTCCATGACATCCTTGGGGGAGAAGCCGTGGACCATAGGCCAGTAGTTGGAGGTCACCAGGGGCATCTCGCAATACTGGATATATTTGTTGAGGACATCCAGGGTAGCTGTCGTGCCCGCGCGCCTGGCGGAGGCGATCGCTGCGCCGGGTTTGTGGCGAAGGTCGTCTCCTGCCAGCCAGAAGAGCCTGTCAAGGAAAGCAACAACTTCACCGGATGCAGATGCATAATAGACCGGGGAACCGATCACCAAGCCGTCCGACTCTTTCAGCTTAGCCGCAACATCCTTCACTGCTGCGTCAATATTCCCGTTCACTGCGTCCTTGCCGATGTGGACGATCTCCGAATCGATTCCTGCCGCCGTCAATTCCCTGGCGATCTCGGAAAGGGCCGTAAATGTGCATCCCTTCGCGTTTCTGCTTCCGTTGAGCATTAAAACCTTCATATCTTGTCCTCCTGAAATATACTGTTATTTTTTATAGCCGTGTGCGGCTCCATTCTCTGGAAAACGCAACTCAACTATACCACAACCCGTTCCCCGGGGACAGTGCCCAAAATGACAAAGAAATGACAAAGGGACGGTTCTTCTGACACCTTGCGCACAAAGTGTCAAAAGAACCGTCCCCTTGACAACCGCTTGACAGCCGCTTCAGCGGCTCAATGCATTCTCATACGCGTCGCACGTCCTCTGGTCAAAGAGCACCCACTCTACCAGATCCAGCTGGCCGGGGTGTTCCTCGATAAAGCGTCTCACCGTGGAGACCGCAACTTGCGCAGCCTGGTCGACCGGATAGCTGTAAACGCCGGTCGAGATGGAAGGAAAGGCCACGCTTCGAATCTTGTGGTCCACCGCAGTCTGCAGAGAGTTTCTGTAACAGTTTGCGAGAAGCTCCGGCTCTCTCCTGCTCCCGCCTCTCCAGATCGGGCCGGGCGTGTGGATGACATATTTACAGGGGAGATTGTAGGCGCCGGTCAGCCTGGCTTCGCCGGTCTCACATCCGTGAAATTTCCTGCACTCCTCCAGAAGCTTAGGCCCCGCCGCCCTGTGAATGGCACCGTCCACGCCTCCGCCGCCAAGGAGGGATGTGTTTGCCGCATTTACGATTGCATCGACATCGGTAATTTTTGTAATATCGCCCCGGATCGCCCGCAGCATCTGACCATTATCCTTACTCATAAAAAACACCTCGCTTCCAAAACCATAGTCATCTTTCTGCAAGTATATCATTATTGCGGGCATCTATAAAGCAAAGCAGCAGAGTACCGCATCCACAGGAGCCGCCAGACCTCATAAAAGCGGGGGAATTCATAAAACAAAGACCCACTCAATCCCGTCGGCGAGCCGATCCTGCCGCTGTTTTTTCATAACCTGCACACCATTATAAATTCTTCTTCATTTTCATCTATGATCTCGAAGCCGACATTTTTGTACATGCGGACTGCATAGTTGGCCTTCTGTACGGCAAGAGAAGCCCTCTTAAAACCAACCCCCTTCAGCAGTAAGAGCATTTCCTTCATCAGCCGGGTCCCGATCCCCTTATTCCTGTATTCCGGAAGCAGGGAGATGGCAAAGGACGGGGTCTCATCATCTACATGGCCATAATCATTCATGATCCTTGTCCATACAGCCCCCACTACCTGATTACCTGCTTGGGCCACAAGGCAGTGATCCCCGGACCGGCTTCCAAAGTCCTCGTAATAGATCCGCAGTTCCGGCCTTTCCACGATCTCCCTGGCCGGAGCTTTTACTCCTTCCGAAATGAAAATCGCCTCGTACAGGAAATCCTTCAGCAGGTCAGATTCTCCGACGCACAATTTTCGTATCAAAAAGCCCTTGTGGACCGCGATCAGATCCTCCGCATCAATACACCGGAAACCCTCCTCCATCAGAAGCTGCGCGGTAACACCGGCTCCATCCACCAGTCTTCCGCTGAAAGTGCCGTCGTACCGCTGCTTTACCCCGCAGCTGGGACTGCGCGGCTGCAGGACCACCAGGTCCGGCCGCTCACGTCCGGCAATCTCCAGACACTTGGCCGCGCCTGCGCGGAATTGGGCATCCACAATCCGCCCGTCTTTTGCCGTGACCAGGCCGTCTTTGATCTCCGAGGGAACTCGCGGTGTGGGAAGCCCGCCCAGCTGCTCCGGGCAGACAGTAATGGCCTCGTTGTCTGCCATCAGCTGCAGGACCTTCTCATTGCGGTTGTTTCCGCCATTGTATTTACAGTTCTCGCCTGCCAGGCAGGCGCTGACCATAATTTTCATAGTTCACCATTTTTAAACCTGGAGATCATCTCAAAGGTGAGGGAAACTCCGTTGTCATAGGCCTGGATCTCATCCCGGGGAATCCATACGGCTTCCGCCACTTCGTTGGTGTCGTGCACGGCAATCCCGTCGCTTCCATCGAGGTCGCAGATGACGCCGATCATCAGATTGGAGGCAAAGCCCCAGGGCTGGGACTTGTAATAGCGGATATTGGAGACCTTGATTCCGGCCTCCTCCATGACCTCGCGCCGCACGGTATCCTCAATGGTCTCGCCAACCTCGATAAAGCCCGCAATCAGAGACGTACCTGCATATCCGTCTTCCTCACGCGGTCTGTAGCGGATCATCAGGAGTTTGTCCCCATTTTCCACCGCGATGGTGACAGCCGGCATGACGCGCGGGAAGTCCATATTTCCGCAGGAGGTGCAACGGACACATCTCATCTTCGGGTGGACACTCATATGACCGCCGCAGCGGCCGCAGTGACGGTTTCCGTTGTACCAGGAAGAAAGCTGAAAAGCAGTCTCCGCACCGAAACAGATATTTTTCGGAAGCGGTTTACTTTCAAAAGAAAAGGGCAGGAATTCCGTTTTGCCTACTATACCATGGAAAACGGGACTAAACCGGCCCTCGTGAAACGGTTTGGAATCACATAAAGATCAACATAAAGAGTCCTTAAATATTTCTGTAAGTATCCAGAATGTGCTTGTAAAGAGTGCGCACGGCGGGGGCCATCTGGCCGGGTCCGCGGACGGCAAGTCCGATGATCCTGGCCGCCTCGGGCTCCATGGGATACATGCGCACGTTGTAGGGAATATCGGTCATGACCAGTTCCGGCATGATGCAGATGCCGAAACCTGCCTGCACCATGACGACCGTAGCAAGGTCATCTACGACATGGTAGCGGGTGGAAATATCCAGATGGTTCTGCTTGAGGTAGTTCTGGATATCGGCATCCGTCGATTCACGCTGTACCACAAAGCGTCGGCGGGACATCTCCGAAATCGTCATGCTCTCGCCCGCTTCCTCTTTTTCATAGTCGCCCGGCACAATGCAAAGGAGGGGATCCCGGTAAAAGGGTTCGATCGGCAGATCCTTTGCGCTGGAAGTCGAGAGAAACCCGAAATCCACTACGCCGTTTTTGATCCAGTAGACCACATCATCATAAGTCCCCTGGAAGAGTTCGATCTCGACGGCAGGATACATTTTTCCGAAGGAAGTAATGATATCCGGCATCCAGTTGGTGCAGACACTGGAAAAAGCTCCCACCTTGACGGTGCCCTGCTGCAGGCCGTTCATCTCGGACACCGCCTGCTGCAGGCTCTCATCACTGTTCAGGACCGCATTGATATAAGGCAGCAGACGGCTTCCGGAGCTTGTCAGGCTGACGCCCGCCTTTCCTCTGGTAAAAACAGAGAAGCCGAGTTCTTTTTCCATGCCGGAAACCGCATGGCTGATGGCAGACGGCGTCAGACCCAGCAGGTCCGCCGCCTTGTGAAAGCTGCCTGCCTCGGATACGGTTTTGAAAATCTGGTATGTCAGTAAAGTCATTTGCGGCTCCTTATGGGGACGTTCCTTTGTTTCCGTCCCCCTGTCAATTCTCAAAACAGCAGAATGGATGAAAATGCCCCTTCCTCCTATGTCACAAAACAGCGGAACAAATGCAAGCGGCCTCTCACCCCATGTCGCAAAACAGGTGGACGGATACAAAAGGACCGTCTCCCTATGTCACCTTGCACAGAGATACTGAAGGTCCTCCCAGCGGCGGTCGACTTCCTCCTGGAACAGGGCCAGAAGATGCTCGTTGCCGGGCTTGAAGAGGTGTTTGAAGCGTCCCTGGGGGCGAAGGAAGTCCTCGATGGGAAGTTTGTTTTTGGGCTCGTAGCTCAGAATCCATTTGCCGTGATCCACTTCAAAGAGCGGCCAGTAACAGGTCTCCACAGCCAGACGGCAGATTTCCATAATCTGGCTGGTCTCGTAGCGCCAGCCGCGGGGACAGGGCGTCATCATATTGAGGAAAGCAGGCCCTTCGGTATAAATGGCCTTGGCGGCCTTGCGGTGCAGATCCTTAAAGTCTTTCGTGAGTGTGGTCTGGGCTGCATAGGGTACATGGTGCTCTGCGATAATGGCGGTCAGATCCTTGCGGTACTGGATCTTGCCGTCCGAACACTTGCCGGCAGGCGTTGTCGTCGTGTCCGCAAACATGGGTGTTGCCGAAGAGCGCTGAATGCCTGTGTTCATGTAGGCACCATTATCATAACACACATAGACCATGTTGTGTCCGCGTTCCATAGCGCCCGACAGGGACTGGAAGCCGATATCATAGGTGCCGCCGTCTCCGCCGAAAGTGATGAACTTGAAATTTTCCTTTTCCGGAAGCCTCCCTCTCTTGCGGAGTGCTTTGTAGGCCGTCTCCACGCCGCTCAGGGTCGCGCCGGCGTTTTCAAAGGCGTTGTGGATATAGCTGTCCTCCCAGGCTGTATAGGGATACATGTAAGAAGAGACCTCGAGGCAGCCTGTCGCGTTGCCGATGACCGCGCGGTCGCCCTCGTGCAGGGCCCGCAGCACAGCGCGCACGCCGATGGTGGCTCCGCACCCGGCGCACATCCTGTGCCCGGGAGTCAGGCGCTCCGGCCGCTGCAGCATAGTCCTGAGGCTGAAATCCTCCTTCTCAATTGTCGCTGTTGTATTTACATTGCTCATGGCTATTGTCGCTTTCTCTGTGATCTGTATTTATCTGTATATTTATTCAACGTATACCCGGGGATTGTCCCCGGTGTCACTGAATGAGTCAGTCAGAACCGTCCCTCGTGTCTCATTCGCTGCGGAGATTGATGTATTTGTGCTGAGGGGCTTCCATGCCGCCGTCAGCGACCTCGCGGAGTTCCGCGAAGATATCTTTGACGTGGTCGACGGTGAAATCACGGCCGGCGAGTCCGTAGATGTAGTTGACGGACTCGAGCATGACTTTATTGCGGTAGAGCGCCGCAGGGACTTCCATTCCCAGGGGACCGCAGCAGCCGTTGTAACTCTCACACCGGTCCATGATGGCAAGGGCGCTGCAGTCCCGAAGGGCCTCTGTCAACTGTTTTTCGGGGAAGGGGCGGAAGACGCGGAGCTTGAGGACGCCGACCTTCCAGCCTTCTTCACGCAGCTCATCGACGGCCGCCTTGGCGGTGCCCGCCGCGGATCCCATGATCAGCATGATATAGTCGGCGTCTTCTGTGCGGTATTCTTCAAAAAAGCCGTAGCTGCGGCCGGACATCTTCTCGAATCTCTCCGCCACCTCCAGGATGACCTGGCCGGCGTGCTCCATGGCATCTTCCTGGGCTTTCTTGGCTTCCATGGCGTAATTGGAAACAGAGTAGGGGCCGACGGCCACGGGTTTTCCGGGATTGAGGAGGAATTCCTCGGGCTGATAAGTACCGACAAATTCGCGGACCGGCTGGTCCTCCAGAAGCTCGATGTTTTCCACGGCGTGGCTGGTGATAAAGCCGTCCTGACAGACCATGACCGGCAGGTGGACGCGGGGGTCTTCCGCAATGGGGAAAGCCTGAATGTAGTTGTCGTAGGCTTCCTGATTGTTCTCGGCATAAATCTGGATCCATCCCGTATCTCTGGCGCCCATGCCGTCCGAATGATCGCAGTTGATATTGATGGGACCGGAAAGCGTGCGGTTTACCAGGGTCAGGACCAGCGGCAGGCGGTTGGAGGCCGCCAGCAGCAGTTCCTCCCACATAAGTGCCAGGCCTGCGGAAGAGGTCGCTGTCATGGTCCTGGCGCCGGCCGCTTCCGAGCCGATCGCTGCGGACATGGCGGAGTGCTCGCTCTCAACCGGTATGAATTCTGTATCAATCTCTCCGTTGGAAATATAGGTGGAGACCATCTGGGGAATCTCGGTGGAAGGCGTGATCGGGAAGGCGGGCATGACATCCGGATTCACCTGCCGGATCGCGTAGGCGACCGCCTCGTTTCCGGACATTCTCTCTCTGATGCTTTTCATGGCTCGATTCCCTCCTTCATCTCAATGGCGCCGAAAGGACATACGCTCGCGCAGATTCCGCAGCCCTTGCAGTGGTCATAATCAAAATCCAGTCTCTTTCCGTCTTTCACCGGAATGCTGACATCCGGGCACACCGGAACGCACAGCAGGCACTGCCTGCACTTGTCCTGCACAAGGACAGGGGTATTGGTCCTCCACTCTCCTGTCGCAAAGTATTTTGCCGTACCGCCGGCAAACATCTGCAGACCCTCGGTCAATCCCTGCCAGGGAGTCTTTTCATTAATCATTGTCACATCTGTACGCATTTATTTCCTCTTTCAAATATATTCAAGCGCTTGAGAAGACAGAGGACGGTTCTGAGGAGGAGACACAGAACCGTCCCCTTCCTCCAGGCCTTCCAAAAAAACGAGACCTCCGCACAGTGACGGAGGTCCCTGATCAGATTTCAAATTCTCAAACAGCTTCTGTCATCATAGACAGCAGCTGTCGCGCTGTCCTGAATCCTGTTATCGCTTCTATAATCCGTACTTACGCACTCTTTGTCATTCCGGCAGTTCTCTCGATGACGTCATAAGCCATCTCCAGCGCCTTCATATTCCCGTCTACGACCTCAGGCTTCCTGGCAAATTTATGCAGGAAGGAGGCACGCATCTCGTGCAGGAAGTCATCTTTTTTCATGACTCCGCTGACCGCAGCCGCGGCTGCCAGCATGGGGGTATTGGGGAAGTTCTTTCCCAGGGTCTCCTCAGAGATCGAACGGGCGTCAACCGTGTAAACCGCGCCTTTGTAGCCCCTGAGCAGGGGACGGATTTCCTCTGCAGACCTGGGCGTATTGACAATGATGGCGCCGTCGCGCTTTAGGCCGTCAGTTACATGGACCGAATGGAGAAGTGTCTCATCCACTACCACGACGAAATCAGGATCGTAAATATTGGAATGCACGCGGATGGGATTCCGGCTGATCCGGTTGAAAGCTGTGATCGGAGCGCCCATGCGCTCCGGGCCGTACTCGGGAAATCCCTGCACGTGCGCGCCGGTTTTGAAAGCTACATCCGCCAGCAGCAGTGCCGCAGTCTTGGCGCCCTGTCCGCCTCTTCCATGCCACCTGATTTCGAGTGTGTTGTTCATGACTGAAAATCCTGCCTTTCCTGATACTGCTAAAATGCGCAGGACTGAACGCCCTGTTTTTCGCTTTACTTGAAATTCTTTTCGCCTGCCTCTGTTATATGGTGAATTTTATTCACTTTCATTGTGAATTATTCTAAATAAAGCAGACGACAAAAGTCATTATACGCCTTTTTGAGTGAATGTAAATAATTTCATAGATGAATCTTTTTCACCGTATTCTCCGGCAAAATGAATCTGTTTTGAAAATTGTATACAGAATAATAGAAATAATAGAACAATAGTTATTAGCTTCCGGTATTTCGAATTGTTACGGATTCAATCGGGAAGCAATAACCCTCGCGTTGACATACTGTGCAAATCAAGTTATCATATCTATACTCCTTTAGGAGTATAGATATGATATTAATAGAACAGGCATGAATCTATATGTCAAATAAATGTATCGTACAGAGGGAGAAGATGGGTTCAGAAGGCGGAGTATTAACCGTATATCACGGTTCAGAAAAAATAATTGCATCCCCTTTATTTAGCGGAAGTAAAGATAATAATGACTACGGAAACGGTTTCTACTGTTCGGAAAATGCAGACCTGGCCAGAGAATGGAGCGTTGACGAGAACCGGGACGGATTCCTGAACAGCTACGAACTGGATCTGTCAGGATTGCAGATTTTATATCTAAATGGAGGCGGCTACTGCATCCTGCACTGGCTTGCCATCCTTTTGGAAAACCGGCGCTTCCAGCTCACTGCCCCTCTTCCCAGGGAAGCACGGCGATACCTGTTGACCCGCTTTCATGTTCCATACCGGGATGCAGATATCATCGTGGGATACCGGGCTGATGACAGTTATTTTTCATTCGCCACGGATTTTTTGAATGGGACGATCTCTCTTGCCCAGCTGGAAGAGGCTATGTATCTTGGAAAGCTCGGAGAACAGATTGTACTTAAGAGCGAAAAGAGTTACCGGCAGATACGTTTTCTCGATTACGAACCGGTGGATGCTTCAATATGGTATCCAAAGAGAGAAAAACGGGATCGATCTGCAAGGCAGCGGTATTTTCGTCAGGATCGGGAGGGATGGCAAAAGGGGCAGCTCTACATGCCCCGGATTCTGGATGAGGAGATAGGACCGGATGACACACGCATACAGCGAATTGTATATTGAGAACGCCCAGAAAGTTTTCGGGCACATGCTGCATTATGTCGTTTATGATCTCGGAATGAAATATGATCCTTACTGCAGACTGTTTGTCCAGTCTGGAGTGGCAGACCAGTTCGGGAGAGGAAATCCGCGTTTTGTAGCGGGTATGTCCGGGACAGAACTGGCGGATGAGGTCCTGCGCCGTGTGACCGGACACGGCTGCGATAAGGAGCCGGAGCCCTATACAGACCGTACCGATGCATGGTGGACCGGATACACCCTGGCCTGGTACCAGTGGTGGACAGGCTGTGATTTCCGGGAGTTATTTGAGCAAGTCCCGCCTTCCTCCGTTGCCGGAATGTACCGGAAATATCATGAGATGGATCTGCAGCATTCCGCTGACGAAATCAACCGGCTGCGCCGTCTTTCCGCATATGCCGGCAGCATCGGACTAAAGCGCCTGCGGGAGCAGGCAGGACTGAGCCAGCGGGAACTTGCGGAAGCCTCCGGCGTCCCTGTCCGGACCATTCAGCAGTACGAACAAGGTCAAAAAGAGATCCGCAGGGCAGCCTGGGAGACAGTCAGCCGCCTCGCCGCAGCCTTGCACTGCCGGCCGGAGCAATGTGTCCGTTCTTTCCATGTTTAAAGTCCGCTCTTTCCAAATTTGAAGTCCGGCTTTCCCAAATATTCAAATAATTTCCATTTATATTGATATTATCTATCCGTTATTATATAATTCAATTGCACAAGCGGAAATTTGCATTCCAAAAGGAGTCGGAAAAATGACGATGGAAGAAATGAAAAAATGGAAACGGACACTGGGCATGACTTCCGAGGAGATTTCTTCTGCCTCCGGGATTCCTCTCAGCACTGTACAGAAAATCTTCAGCGGTGTGACCAGATCCCCCAGGAGAGCGACCCTGGATGCCATCCTCTCC
>DGRU01000071.1 GCA_002390025.1 Lachnospiraceae bacterium UBA4380 | reverse complement strand
GCAGAAGCTCATCTGATTGAGATTTTTGAAGGCTACTGATCCGATTCGATAACCTGCATCATCCAGTTTCTCCGGGTGTCCGTCCCTCAGCGGACGGACACCCTCTGTTTATTACAGACCGCATGTTTATTGACTGAGTACACTATGAAATTGAGGTGAGAGTATTGGGCAGACGTAAAAAGCGTCGCAATGCGCTGCTGCGAAGTGAAACGCGAACGGCCTATCTGTGCCTGATCCCGTCTATCATCGGCTTGATCTTCCTGACCTATATTCCTCTGATGGAAGTATTCGGCCTGAGTTTTTTCAGCTGGAAGGGCAATGGATTTACCGGTTTCAAATTTGTCGGCCTCAATAACTATATAAGGCTCCTGACAACAGACCCTTATTTTAAGCAGTCTGTTCTGGTTACGATGTATTATACATTGATGGCAGTAATCGGGAGCATGATTTATTCCCTGATTATCGCTCTGCTGCTGAATCGGAAAATTCCTGCGAGAGGCTTCTGGAGGGCTATCTTTTATCTGCCCTATCTTCTGCCTGCTGTCGCAGTTTATCTTGGCTGGAACTGGCTGTACAATATCAATTACGGCCTTTTTAACTATATCATAAACAGGGTTTTCGGCCTGCCGAGGATAGGCTTCATCAATGATGCGAAACTTGTCGCACCTTCTCTGGCTCTGATCTCGGTCTGGCTGGCCGGGAACCTGATCGTGATCTTCCTTGCCGGGCTTCAGAATGTCCCGCGTTCCTATCTGGAGGCTGCTGAAGTCGACGGCGCGAGTTCCTGGCAGCGTTTCTGGTTTATCACCGTGCCCGTCATCAGCCCCATCATTTTCTATAATCTTCTCATGGCGCTCATCACAAATCTCCAGGTTATCACCCCTGCTCTCGCCCTGACAAAGGGCGGTCCGGGTTCCGCCTCCCGGTTTGTCTCCTATGTCATGTACCAGTACGCTTTTGAAAACCGGAAGTTCGGATATGCGGCAGCTGTGTCTGTGATGCTGTTTATCCTCATCGGCATTTTTACAGTCATTCTGTTTGCTACCAGCAGATCATGGATGTTCCAGCAGGGAGGCGATGACAATGAATAAGACGTCCAGCCTGTCCGGAAAACGGAACAGAGAGAGAATCGTCAATTCGGTCTGCTTTGTTCTGGTAGTCTTTTTCTCAGCGCTCTGTCTTCTGCCCATCTGGTGGATTTTCCGTTCGTCCCTGATGACGAATAACCAGCTCTATTCCAATAATGTACCCTTCTTCCCGCCGGACTGGCTCTTCTCCAACTATCCGCAGGCACTCAAAAACTTCCCGTTCTGGACGTATCTGAAGAATACCATGACGATTATCGTCCCCTCTGTGCTTGCCGGGACTTCGACCGCAGTCCTGGGCGGATATGCTTTCGCCCGGATGCGTTTTCCGGGAAAAAGATTTCTGTTTACACTGGTGATCGGATCCATGTTTCTGCCGGTTATGGTTACCCTGATTCCTCTTTACATCATGTGGACCAATATTCTGAAGCTTAACGGTACATACTGGCCGCTGATTTTGCCGTATTTCTGCGGTGGCGGAGCCTTTAATATCTATCTGATCCGCCAGTTTATCATGACCATTCCGCGAGAACTGGATGAGGCTGCAACGATTGACGGAGCGGGTCATTTCCGGATCCTGATCAGCATTATCCTCCCGGCGATTAAAGCAGCTATGATCGTTGTTGCGCTCCTGCTTTTCACCCAGATGTGGAATGACCTGATCCAGCAGTCATTGTATATTCATGACGCGAAAAAATTCACCATCGCTCTGGGGCTCTCACAGTTCAAGGGCTCTCTGAAGCAGGACTATTCTGCCATCATGTGTGCAACCTGCATGTCGTTTGCTCCCGGCATCCTCTTTTATCTGATGGGGCAGAAGTATTTTGTCGAAGGCATTGCACTTACCGGCCTGAAGGGTTGATCCATGAGACGTTTTGAGAAAGAGGGAAGGGGTGAACCGTCTCCCGCATCAGGCCTGAAGCGGGCAGGCTATATGGCCCTCACGCATTTCTGGAAGCTGATCACAGCCAATATTCTTTTTGTGCTTTTTTCGCTCCCGATTATCACAATGCCTGCCGCCCTCACGGCACTCGACAGAGTGTGTGTTATCATCTTTCGCGACGGGAATATTTTTCTCTGGCATGAATTCTGGAAGGAATTTCGCCGGAGCTTTGTGCGTGTCCTTGCCCCGGGCATCCTTTTCGGGCTGGGACTCTTTGCCGGTTACTTTTTCATGAGCCTCGGCAATGGCAACCCGGAACGTGGAATGATCACAATCCTGTTCTGGACAATCGGGATGATGATGACACTGACAGTGCTGCTTGTGGGGGAGTATTTTTTCGTCATGGTTTCGGTTCTGGAGGTCTCAAACTTCGATGCACTGAGAAATGCGGTGCTTCTCTCACTGGCGAGACCTGTTCGATCTGCCGCAATCCTTCTGATCCTCTTTCTTCTTCTGTTTGGTGCCCTGGCTTTGCTGCCGCTCAGTCTGATTCTGATTGTTTTCATCTGGGCTGTCCTTGCCCAGTATCCCATCAGCTGTCTGGCATATGATATGATTGAGAAGATGATTCTCATTCCTTATCAGAACCGGAAAGAAGAAAGCCTGTGAGCAGATTCTTCTCCGGCCTGACCAACGGCGCCGT
>DGRU01000083.1:1418-26347 GCA_002390025.1 Lachnospiraceae bacterium UBA4380 | reverse complement strand
CGCACTGTTTTTTGAAAAACAACTGCTCAGCTTGCTGCCCGTTTCTTTTTTGCCGCTTTCTTTCTGTCCGCGGATTTTCTGGTGCTTCCGCTCTTGTCAGGTACTACGGCAAGTACAGGAAGCTGCAGGTAGCGCTCAATGTCGTCCTCTGTCTGAATCGAATCGTTGAGGATCACGGCGACACAGATCAGGAACACTGCCGCAAGAATGCCGAGAAGGCCTCCGATGGCTGTGTTGCGCAGAAGGCTGGGGGAGGACTGGGTCAGCGGAACCTCGCCTTCCTCAATGATCTTGGGCGCGGTCACTTCCATTTTCTCAGCGATATATTCGGAACTGATCCCGGCGACAGTATCCACTACACTCTTGGCCAGCTCGGGATCCGCCTGCAGTGTGGAGATGATGAGCATGCGGCTGTCGTTGGGATTGGAAATGGTGATCGTATCCCGCAGATGCTTGTAATCTGTATCCAGATTCAGCTCCTCGATCGTCTCCTGAAGGACAGGACGGCTGGAAATCAGGATCTCATAGTCATTGGTCAGCTGTGAACCCAGCTGCAGATCCGCCAGTGAGGAAAGTGTCGTCTCCTTGGTCACGACCAGCATGGTCGCGGAAGATGAATACATGGGGGTGATCAGAAATTTCGTGATCGCAAACGCAATATCCGCCACGATAAAGCCGGCCAGAAGTACCAGCCAGATTCTGTGACGGACCGCATTCCACAGCTGCAGCAGATCAATCTCGATCTCCTCGTTTTCCATCGGCCTGTTCGCAGTATTTAACTCCATTTTTCGGTTCTCTCCTTGGTCATCGTCAGTGTTAGAGCATCGTTATCATACAGGTTGTTTATAATCGACTGCATCCCCGGATCCCGCCCGTAAACACGGGTAAATTCTGCCGGAATCACAAAAACAGATGAAGACGCACAAAAAACAGCTGCCGTCAAATACACTCTTCTGTCAGCTGTAGGGAAATCATCCTGCATATAATATAACTATTCGTGCCATTTTCTGTTATTTCCGTCTGCCGGGATATTGATTAATACCAATTATCTGCAAGTAATACAGTGTTGTTATTAGACAACAAAAAACAAAAAATGTCAAGATAACATTCCTGTTCCTGAGCGTGTACACACTCAGCACCTGCCGTCCCTGCCTTCAGCACCCCAATACAGTCTGTATTTCGGAGCAGATCTCCTCTATGCTGCGCATTTTTTCGCCTTCGTTGCAGCGAACGACCTTCCATCCCAGTTTTTCGGCGCAGTAGGCGGCAGCTTTTGCAGACTGTTCCAGATACTGCACATTCCTCTCATGGATATCTTTCCTGCTTTCGTCTCCGCTGTAGCGTCCCGCCATCAGTTTCTGGGAGACTGCCGGATCGACCTGAAGGTAGATCACGGCATCCGGCGCCGGGATACCCAGAAGATCATACTCGTAGTGAAAAAGCCACTCAAGAAAGCCGTCCCACTCCTCTTCGGGGAGCTTGGAACACTGGTGCACGGCATTGGACGTCGTATAGCGGTCGGCAATGATCACACCGCCGTCCTTATAGAATGCGCCCCAGTCAGCCTTGTAGCCCGCAAACCGGTCTGCCGCATAAAAGCTCGAGGCCGCATAGGCATTCACATCTGAGGGGTCGGACCCGAATTCCCCGCGCAGGTACATCCTCACCAGCGCGGAAGAATCGGATTCGTAGTTGGGAAAGGAGACCTTTCTGACAGGCAGTCCCTTCCTGAGAAATGATTCATACAGAAGTTCCGACTGTGTGGCTTTTCCGGAGCCGTCCAGGCCCTCGATCACATACAGTTTTCCCTTTCCGTCTCTCTGTGTATTGCTGCTCATTTTTCATCTCCATTCCGGAGCAATCTGCTCTTTCCGGTCCCTGTTACAGGACAATGTCATATTTTTCCACATCGATGATGGCGATGCCCTCGCACTCGAAGGAAATGCCCTCTGCACTCTGCTCCGTGAAGATCGTCGAGGAAATTGCCTGCTCACCGTTATTGACGAAAATCTCGACCGAATAGCGGTCCATGATGATTCTGAGCCTGATCTTGCCGTCGCGGAAGCGCGTCACAACCTCCCTGCTGGAGACGATGTCGCGGCGCAGGCCGGAATTGCTGCGGTCGAAGGTCAGGATACTCTCGCCGGGCGAATAGATGATCGAAGTGTAGAATCTGGTGTCCTTGGCGACTTTGATGATGAATTTGTCGTAGAGTTTGCCTCCGGAGGGGCGCACTGTGACGATCATATCCACGCAGCGGCCCTGGACAGCCGGAAGCTGGATCCTTTCCTGCACATCGACATCCGTATAGAACACCGCGTTTCTGCGGTACATTTCCAGTTCTCTGACCGGCTGCTGGATCAGGCGTCCCTTCTTCAGGGAGAGTTCCCTGGGCAGGGTCATCATGCCGAACCAGCTGCCGACGGCGACATGGTCATGGCTGCTCTCCCAGGACTGCATCCAGGCGATCATGATCCTACGGCCGTCCGGCGCCAGCAGGGTCTGCGGCGCATAGAAATCGAGGCCGTAATCGATGGCGTGGACTGCCTTTCTGGTAAATTTCCATGTCTCGCGGTCAAAGCTTCCGACCAGATAGATATTGCCGAATCCATTGTGATAGGCGCGTCCGCGGGAGAGCATCTCCTGGGGAGATGTGATCAGGATCGCTTGGTCGTCCATCATGAAGAAGTCCGGGCACTCCCACATCCGTCCGTATTCGTTCCGGCTGCGGTCCAGGACCGAAAGCATCTCCCAGTGCATGGCGTCCGCGCTGCGGTAAAGAAGGATCGCGCCGCTCCCGTCCATGGTGCGGTTGGCGACGACCGCATAATAGCAGTCATCCTTCTCGTCCCGCCAGATCTTGGGATCGCGGAAATCCACCGCGCTCCATCCCTCCGGCAGATCCGCCGAAGTCAGGACCGGATTGTTTTCATATTTTTTATAGTCGATGCCGTCTCCGAAGGCCACACACTGCATCTGGCGGCTCTCGATATAGCCGTCTTCGCGCTGGCGCTCCTTGACGCCGGTGTACATCAGGAGCTGACGGCCGTCCGGCATCTCCACTGCGCTTCCGGAGAAGCATCCCGCATTGTCATATTCCTCATCCGGGGCGATCGCAGCCGGCAGCCACTCCCAGCGCACCAGATCCTTTGTCTTCACATGTCCCCAGTGCATGGGCCCCCAGATCGTATTGTAGGGATAGTACTGATAAAAGAGATGATATTCACCCTTATAGACAGAAAAACCGTTGGGGTCATTCATCCAGCCGACACGCGGCACCACATGAAAAAGAGGCCGATCCCTCTCCAGGATCCGGTCTCCGTAAACCTCCTCATACTTCCTTGCCTGCTGCAGTTTCGTATCCATAAATCGCTCCCCCCGCGCAAAATGCGCGCTGTCTTCCATTATGATTCGTATGATCAGATGCCGCCTGCCCTGTCCCCGGTTCTCCATATCCTATCCGAATATCCTCTATATGAATATCCTGTACGAATATCCCATCCGGTATGCATACACTGTTTTTTTGTCTGTCCGCAGATCCGGGACCCGCCCGCGAGGACTTCGCGATGACGAACAGACAGGCCGCCTACGTTTTCATCTTAAGGGGAAGGCGGACGCTTGTCAACAAGCGCTTGTCAACGACTTTCCCCCGGCTTATCCCTGGCTTATCCCCGACTTTTCCCCGGCTTATCCCCTATTTATCCCCTATTTATCCCCGATTTATCCCTCAAAGCCGCCGCTGTTGGAGTCCTCAAAAATATCTGGTATGATAAGGCAGTGGTACCTGTTCGGCCTTTCCCGGGCTGTGAACAGATACCTGCAGAGCAGCTATACAGAGGAGGGAGACCATGCCTTTTCAGATCATCAGAAATGACATCACAAAAGTACGCGCAGACGCCATTGTCAACACGGCGAATCCGGAGCCGGTCTATGCCGGCGGAACAGACGCGGCAGTCTACAGAGCCGCCGGCGCAGGCCCGCTCCTTGCGGAGAGAAGAAAAATCGGCCGGATCAGACCCGGCGAAGCGGCCGTCACCTCCGCCTTCAGGCTGAGGGCAAAATTTCTCATACACACGGTGGGCCCGGTATGGCAGGACGGCAGTCACGGCGAATATGATCAGCTTGCATCCTGTTACCGCAAATCCCTCCTGATCGCGCGTCAGCTGGGCTGCAGGAGCATCGCTTTTCCCCTGATCTCGACCGGCGTATACGGTTTTCCCAAAGACAGGGCTCTCGATATTGCCCTGAAGGAGATCTCCGACTTTCTCGAAGACGAAGAGATGGATGTCACCCTTGTCGTCTTTGACCGCAGGGCTTTTGACCTCTCCGCCGCACTGACCGCAGAGATCAGCCAGTATATCGACGAAAACTATGTCAGGTCGCAGAGCGCTGAGGAATATGCCTGGACAGATTCTGACCGGGAGCTGCTGTACGGGCCCTTCTCCGGCCGGGACCGCAGGGTAGAGAGCGGCCCAGGCCGGCAGGAGGAATCCCGGCGGAGAGAATCCTTTCTGCAGAACACCGGCCGTCGGAGAGAATCCGGCATGCCCCGCCCGATGGCGTCCGATTATCTCATGGATGAATCGGCTCCCTACAGCCCCGGACACGATCTGTCCGCGGCTTCCCCTGCCCCCTCTGCCTCGCCTTCCCCGGACGCTGCCCTTCCGCGTCCTCATACGGTTTCCCCGGACAAGGACGCCTGCCCCCGCCGCAGCCGCAGCCTTCAGGACCTCATGGCCCAGACGGGCGAGAACTTTCAGGAGTGTCTGCTGCGGCTGATCGACGAGCGCGGGCTGACTGACGCACAGGTATACAAGCGGGCCAATATCGACCGCAAGCTCTTCTCCAAGATCCGCTGCAAGGCAGATTATACGCCCAGCAGAAAAACCGCCATCTCCCTGGCGGTCGCCCTGGAACTGAACCTGGACGAGATGACGGATCTCCTGCGAAAGGCAGGCATCGCCCTCTCCCCGGGCAGCAAGTTCGACCTGATCATCCGCTATTGTGTGGAAAACCGGATTTATGACACCATGCGGATCAATGCCATCCTCTTCGACTACCATCAGCCTCTGCTGGGTGCATAAAAAATGTCGCTTCAAAAGCGACCATTGCCGTTTCCGTCTCTGCTATCCTTTATTCATCGAAGCACAAAACCGGTAAATCAGAGCAAAACCGGGACATGTGCCCCGCAATCATTCTGATCAAACAAATTGACCGAAACTTATTCCGGTTAAACTTATTCTGATGAAACAGGAGGCAGAAAGATGAAAAAAGGATTGACTGAGCTTGTATTTATTCTGGACAGAAGCGGTTCCATGCAGGGACTGGAGGCCGACACCATCGGCGGATTCAACAGCATGGTGGAGAAACAGAAAAAAGAAGAAGGGGAGGCATATGTCTCTGCTGTCCTTTTTGACGACAGACAGGAGGTCCTCTACGACCAGAAACCGATCCACAAGGTGGAGCGCATGACGGACAGACAGTACTATGTGCGCGGCTGCACAGCTCTGCTGGATGCAGTCGGGCTTGCCATCCACCATATCGGCAATGTCCATAAATACGCCCGCAGCGAGGATGTCCCCGAGAAGACAATTTTTGTCATCATCACAGACGGGATGGAGAACGCCAGCCGCCTCTACGGCCCGGAGAAAGTCCGCTCCATGGTCGGACGCCAGCAGGAAAAATACAACTGGGAGTTTCTTTTCTTCGGAGCAAACATCGATGCCATTACAGAGGCTTCCAGGATCGGCATTCGGCCCAGCCGCGCAGCGAACTATGTACATGACAGCAAAGGGACACGCCTGAACTTTGATACCCTCTCCAGCGCCATCAGCGGCGCCCGCGCTGCCGCTTCCGCCAGGGAGATGAATGCAATGTTTGACCGCGATGAGGCAATGGCTCCCATCCGCGAGGATTATGAGAGACGCCGCCGGAAATAAGCGGAAGCTGTTTCCTGCAGAGGGGCTTCAGACCGGCAGAGTCTCTTCCCACCGGGAGTCTCTATTCAAACACATCAAACACATAAAAAGGAACGGACCGCAGAAAACGCGCGTCCGTTCCTTTTTCATTTCATCCTGTCTGCATGCTGTTCAGAGGCGGAACCGGGTCACCTGATTCTCACACACAGGTATTTTTGCCGGCCCGTGAGCAAAGCTCTGAAAAGCAGTCCCTCAGACTGTCTTATTCTTCTACTGTGCAGTACATGAAGTACTTGAAGCCCAGAGGAGTGCTGAAGAAGCCCTTGACACTGGAATCGATCATGTACAGATCGGTGTAGTAGTAGAGAGGGCAGATGGCGCCGGTGCTCATGAGCAGATCCTCTGCTCTGTGCATCAGCTCATAGCGAACCTGAGGATCTGCGCAGGCCTTGATGTCAGCAATGAGGACATCATAGGTCTCTGCCCAGGTTCCGTTCTCGACCTTGGTGTCATAGCCCAGGTCTGTCAGATCGATGCTGTAGGCCTTGGTATCCTTGTGCGCACCCTTGCCGAGCTGGCAGTCATTGTTGCCGGAATCGGTAATCCACATGTCGAGCATGGAGATGGGATCGTTGTAGTCGCACAGCCAGCCGTTGCGGGCGATGGAGTAGTCGCCGGCCTTTCTGGTGTTCAGGAAGGTATTCCACTCCTGGTTTTCCAGATTCATGGTGATACCGACAGAAGCAAGCGCGCTCTGCAGATACTCACCGATTGCCTTATGGGCATCGCTGGTGTTGTAGAGGTAAGTCAGGGTCGGGAAATTCTTGACCTGCTGGGTTGCCTCGTCGAACTCATAGTATTTCTTGAGAACTTCGATTGCTGCAGCATAGTTGCTCTCCAGAGCATCCTCGGAGACATTGTAATAACCTGCGAAGCCATCGTTGTGGCCTGCCTTGGAGCTGAAATCGGTCTTGCCGTCCGCCTCGGTCAGTCCGCTGGAGACAAAGGAGGAAGCGGGGGTCTGGCCGCCCTGGGCGATATCATTGACAATGTAGTTGCGGTCGAACAGCAGTGAAAGGGCATTGCGGATCTCTGCGCGGGCATCCTCTGCCTCTTTGCCTTCCAGTCCGGAATCCTTGGGAAGGATGTCCTCATTGACATTCCAGCCCACATAGTAGGTGCCCAGCTGGCCCTCTACTACGAACTCATCGGGATACTCTTCCTTGAGGGCAGCGATCTCGTTGGTCGGAACATCGTCGATCAGCTTCCAGTCGCCGTTCTCGAAGTTTGTCAGCATATTGTTGGCATCATCAGACATGTAGAAGTTGATGGCGGGCATTGTGACCTTGTCCGCATCGTGATAGTTCTCGTTCTTCTTCATGGTGATAACACTGTTGTGCTGCCATGCAGTCATAGTGTAAGGTCCGTTGCCGATGTAGGTGGAGGGATCTGTTGCCCAGCCCTCATTCTCTACGATATCCTTGCGGACAGGCATGTAGGTCGGGAATGCAAGGAGCTCGTTCCAGTAGGGAACTCTCTGCTTGGTTGTGACTTCCAGAGTTGTGTCATCCACAGCCTTGACCTGGAGAAGCTCGGGATCGGGATTGACATATTCCATGACAGGAGCGCCTTCTTCATCCACTTCCCCGGTGTCTTTCGCCTCAGTCATTTCGTCATAGCCGACGATCTGATCGAACATATAACCATAGTCGGAAGCAGTAGCCGGATCCGCCGCTCTCTTCCATGCGAACTCGAAATCGCCTGCTGTCAGAGGCTGGCCGTCGGACCATTTGAGACCGTCGATCAGCTTATAGGTATATTTGACCGTTCCGTCTTCAGCCTCTTCACCTTCTACAAGCTCCTGGGCACAGTCAGGAACGATGGTGAAGGAACCATCATCTGCTTTCTCCCACTTTGCAAGACCTGCAAATGTGTGGATGATCAGGGTCGCGCCGTCGACCGCGCTGTTGAGAGCAGGGTCGATGTTGTCGGGCTCGGAAGCGATACAGACATTAATGCCGTCCGCAGCGATGAGAGACTCGTCAACCGCTGCAGGAGCAGCCTCTTCTCCCTCTTCCGCAGCTGCAGCCCCAGTATCGGCAGTCACAGCTGCTGCAGCATCGTCTGCAACTCCGCCGCCGTTTGCAGCAGAATCGCCGCATGCGCACAGACCAATGGCCATCATGGCGCATAACGCAAGTGCTACTAATCTTTTCATTTCTTTCCTCCCTATCATACGGTGAAAAAATGTTACCTGCAGATTTTTCCCGATCCTGTGAACTACACGAATTTTCATTGTCACAAAAAAGGAAATCCTGCACTATATTGCATAAACCTTCGAAAAGAAGGCTCTGCACAGTTTTTTGTCCTCCATTGCCCGATCCCCGCAACTTCCATGATGAGATCCGCTCACACATGAGATCCGCTCGCACATGAAATCCGCTCACACATGAAATCCGCTCACACATAAGATCGGAACGCAATAAAGGAAACTCTCTTCATCGCTGGCAGGGTCTCCCGGCGGTGAAGTATATACGTTCCCCACAGGCTGTGCAGAGGGATACGGCTATCAGCCGATCTCCTCGATCCTGTGGCAGGCGACAAAGCGTCCTTTCTCGATCTCGCGCAGTTCGGGCATGCTCTCCCTGCAGGATTCCTTCGCATACGGGCAGCGGGTGTGGAAGGGGCATCCGGGAGGCGCATTCAGGGGACTGGGAATCTCGCCGGTCATGGGAATACGCTGGTTTGCCCTGGCAACGATGGGATCCGGTACAGGAACAGCCGAGATCAGCGCGCGTGTATAGGGATGCAGCGGGCGCTCGTAGATTTCATTGGCTGGCGCCAGTTCGACCATATGTCCCAGATACATGACCGCGATCCTGTCGGAAATGTGGCGCACGACCAGAAGATCATGGGCGATAAAGAGATAGGTCAGACCAAGCTTGTCCTGCAGTTCATCGAACATGTTGATGACCTGCGCCTGGATCGAGACGTCGAGGGCCGATACAGGCTCATCGCAGACAATAAAGTCCGGATTGACCGCCAGGGATCTCGCAATACCGACACGCTGGCGCTGTCCGCCGGAGAACTCATGGGCGTAGCGCGCCGCATGTTCGGAGTTCAGGCCGACATGATCCATGAGCTCCAGGATCCGCTCTCTTCGTTCCTCTTTTGTTTTATATAAATTCTGGACATCCAGCGGCTCGCCGATGATATCGGCAACAGTCATACGGGGATCCAGTGAAGAATAAGGATCCTGAAAGACCATGGTGGCTTTCCTGCGGAAGTCCTCAATATCCTTTTTGGTCTTGATCGACCTGCCCCGATAGATCACTTCTCCGCCGGTGGGTTTGTAGAGATGCAGAATGGTACGTCCCGCTGTCGTCTTGCCGCAGCCCGACTCACCGACAAGGCCCAGTGTCTCACCTTCCATGATGTCAAAGGAAATATCGTCCACTGCCTTGAGGGGTTTTGTTTTGAAAAATCCCGTATTGATCGGGAAATACTGTTTTAAATGGCTGACCCGGATGAGCGGCTCGCCGTTATTACTCTGATTACTCATTGTTTTCTCCTTTATGCCGCTCAGTTCTTGTCTGCTGCCTTTTTGACGTTCATCCAGCATGCCGCCATGTGGTTCTCATTGATTGTGAAGCGCTGACATGCCTCGCGGATACAGATCTTCATAGCTGCGTCACAGCGGGGGGCAAATGCACATCCCTTGGGCATGTTCAGCAGATCGATCGGCGTACCGCTGATGGGCTGCAGCTTCTGTCCCTCGTTTCCGGTGGTAGGAATGGAGCGCAGAAGTCCTTTGGTATATTCGTGACAGGGATTATAGAAGATTTCGTCTGCTGTACCCTGTTCGCAGATGGATCCGGCATACATGACGACGACTTCATCACAGAGCTGGGCCACAACACCCAGGTCATGGGTGATCATGATGATCGCCATGCCCATTTCCTTCTGGATATCTTTCATCAGCTCCAGAATTCCCGCCTGGATCGTGACATCCAGTGCGGTCGTAGGTTCGTCTGCGATCAGTATGTCCGGCTCGCAGGCCAGAGCCATTGCGATCATGACTCTCTGCCGCATGCCCCCGGAGAACTCGTAGGGATACTGTTTCATACGTTTTTCCGGCTCGTTCACATTGACCAGTTTGAGCATTTCCACTGCGCGGTCCCACGCCTGCTGTTTGTTGCGGTCGGTGTGGAGCAGGATTGCCTCCATGAGCTGTTTTCCGATCGTGTAGGTCGGGTTCAGACTGGTCATGGGATCCTGGAAAATGATTGAAATTTTGTTGCCGCGGATATTTTTCATAACTTTTTCATCCGCACCGACCAGTTCCTGTCCGTCATATTTGATCGAACCGGAGACAATCTTTCCTGTTGTGGCCAGGATCTGCATGATCGAATAAGCCGTCACCGACTTGCCCGATCCGGATTCTCCAACGATTCCCAGGACCTTGCCGCGTTCCAGATTAAAAGAAACACCATTGACTGCACGCACCTCACCGGCATCGGTGAAAAATGATGTATGCAGGTCTTTTACTTCCAGTAGTGCCATTGTTCTTCCTCTTTTTATATGCACACTTTCCACTTGTCCCAAAACATCCCGTGCCTGCCCGGCATGCAGTGCAGCCGGTCCGTGACACAGTCCGCCTCCAATGCGGAAAGCCTTTATGCTTGCATCGTTGCTTGCATTATCGCTTGCATTGTCATCAACTGCATTAACCGTTCAGCTTGGGATCAAATGCATCGCGCAGACCATCGCCGAAAAGGTTCAGGGAGAGCACGATCAGAGAGATCACCAGTGCCGGAATGACCAGTCGATAGGGATAGGACTTGAGTCCGTTCAGAGCATCCGATGCCAGCGAGCCGAGAGAAGGCATGGGGGCATTGACGCCCAGTCCCAGGAAGGAGAGGTAACTCTCAGTGAAGATCGCGTTGGGAATCTGCAGTGCCGTCGAAATAACAATGACAGAAATGGAGTTGGGGATCAGGTGCTTGCGGATGACCCAGCTGCCCTTTGCGCCGCTCGCCTGTGCCGCCAGAACATATTCCTGTTCACGAAGGGACAGAATCTGTCCGCGGATCAGACGGGACATGGAGACCCAGTACAGAAGCGCGAAGATGATGAACAGGGATATGATATTGGAGCCGATTTTCTCGAGCACAGTCCCCTCCAGGGCCTTGCCCAGCGGTTCACGCAGGACCGAAGCCAGAAGGATGACCATCAGCATATCCGGCAGCGAATATATGACATCTACGATACGCATGATGATGATATCCACCATCCCTCCCGCGTATCCGGCAACCGATCCTACAACAAGACCGATGACCAGGACGATGATACTGGCAAAAAAGCCGACTGCCAGCGAAATACGTGTTCCGTAAATCACTCGGATAAAATAATCTCGTCCGGAGGAATCTGTTCCGAAGACATGGGGAAAGACCTTCTCCCCTTCCTCGATCCTCTTCTCCTCCGACTTTGAGTACTCGAAAGGCCTGAGATTGTTAAAGGATGCGTCAACAGGTTTGCCGGGGGTGACACCCAGCATGGCTTCATATTTATAGGGCCAGAACATGGGAACCAGGATCGATGCCAGCGTGATCAGGATGATGATTGCAAAACTCACCATCGCAACCTTGTTTTTCTTCAGACGCTTCACGCCATCCTGGAAAGCGGTCGTGGAAGGCCGCATCTTGACCATGTATTCCTTTTCTTTTTCACTTGCAGGCATCAGGTCGTCGAGATTTACCTGCATGCTCAGTTTCTTTAAATTGCTGTCCATGTTTCCTCCAATTATTCCTCTATGTCATCGCCGTCCGCCGCTCTCCGCACCAGATCGATGCCGGGGCTGTATCCCCTTCTCATGATCATCATGCGGGTGCTCCGGCGTCTTGACGGCTCCGGCATAATCCGTACCAGACACAGCTTTTATTCCAGCGTAATGCGGGGATCTACGACCTTGTACAGGATATCGCTGACAAGGTTCATGACTACGATCAGCGTTGCAAGTACGATCGTCGTCCCCATGATCATCATGTAATCACGATTGATGATGCTGCTGACAAATGCCCTGCCGATGCCGGGCACGGCAAAGATCTGCTCTACGACCAGGGAACCTGTGACGATATAGGCCAGCATAGGGCCGAAATAGGTAATAACAGGGATCAGCGAATTTTTCAGTGCATGTCCGAAAATAATCTTACCTGCGGGCACACCTTTTGCTTTCGCAGTACGTATATAATCCTGTCCCAGTACATCCAGCATGGAGGAACGGGTCAAACGTGTGATATAGGCCATCGGGTACAGCATCAGCGTGATAATGGGAAGGATCAGGCCTCCCGCTGCCGCGCCGTTTGCAGGCAGGACTTTCAGCTTGATGGCAAAGACAACCAATAGAAGCGATCCCATAATAAAGGAAGGCATCGAGACAAAGGCCGTCGTCAGAACCATGATAATGCGATCCAGAATCGTATTTCTTCGCAGGGCTGCACCTGCTCCCAGAACAACACCGATGACCAGAGCCAGTACTGCTGCCACAACGCCGAGCTTTGCGCTGGTCTTGAGGCCGTCCGCCATGATGTCTATGACCATACGTCCCCTCTGCTTGAGGGATGGCCCAAAGCGCAGATGTACGACATCATTGAGGTAAGTGAAATACTGGGTGCTCAGGGGCTTGTCGAGACCGTACTTTGCCTCCAGCGCCTGCTGCGCAGCCTTCGAAATAGCCTTTTCACCCACAAACGGTCCGCCGGGAACTGCATGCATGATAAAAAAGGTCAGCGTAAATACGACCCAGACCGTAAAGACAGCCAGGATCAGACGTTTGATGATGTAACTGATTGTTTTGGGATTCATAAGAAAAAATCTCCGTTCCAGAGCGTGTTCTGCGCGTGGGACGGAAAACAATGATGCGTGCGTACACAATGTGATACTTCACATGGTGATTCATCACATCGTGATTTATCACATCATGCTTCATCACATCGGATTCCGCGACAAACCTGAAGATAAGATTACAGGAAGAATGTTACGAAAGGCGGTGGCGCGTCTACAGTTCTCCCCGCCTTTTCATTTGCCTGAACAGGACAGTTCGAAAAGGTCAGGGTGGTGATTCATTTTCCGTCAGGACCGCTGTGACGCTCTGCACACCGGTCTCCGATCGCACTGCATATATGAATTGTACTATCCATAACATTGCAACGATAAAAATGTCGGAAACTCGAGCCTCGTAAATCTCGAAAGCACGAAAGAGACTGTGTCAGAGACCGGACTTATTTTTATCAAACATGTATAGACGTTCATTTATTATAAACCAAAGATTCGGCATATTCAACTAATAGTCTTCCTCTCACCCTGTGTATTTTCACTATATTTTGTTTTCTTTCCATCAAAAACAGCAAATCTGCAGTGTGTTTCCCTTTCTTATTGCAATTATACAATCGCATATTTCTGTATATGCAAAAACCGAGCGATGACTCTTTATCGCTCGGTTTTTTGACTCTTTCTTTATTTTATTCTGTAAAACTTTTTATTCTGTAAACAGGGCTGTGGAATAATACCTGTCGCCGCTGTCAGGCAGGACTGCCACAATCACTTTCCCCTTATTCTCAGGGCGCTTTGCCAGCTCGATCGCGCCGTGCAGGGCAGCGCCGGAGGAAATACCGACCGAAATGCCTTCTTTCTTTGCCAGGAGTTTGGCTGCCGAGAAAGCATCATCTCCTGCTGCCTTAAAGATCTCATCGTAGATCCCGGTGTTGAGGACATCCGGCACAAAACCGGCGCCGATACCCTGAATCTTGTGGGGGCCGGCCTTGCCTTCGGACAGGACCGGGGAATCCTCGGGCTCAAGTGCAACAACCTTGACATCCGGATTCTGCTCCTTGAGGTACTCACCAGTGCCTGTCAGCGTGCCGCCCGTGCCGACGCCCGCGATCAGGATGTCCACCTTGCCGTCTGTATCCTTCCAGATCTCGGGACCGGTGGTCGCCTTGTGCACAGCGGGATTTGCAGGGTTGACGAACTGTCCGGGGATAAAGCCGCCGGGGATCTCCTTAGCCAGCTCCTCCGCCTTCTGAATGGCGCCCGTCATACCCTTGGCGCCCTCGGTCAGAACGATTTCCGCACCGTATGCCTTCAGAATGTTCCTGCGCTCCACGCTCATGGTCTCCGGCATGGTCAGGATCGTGCGATAGCCCTTGCCCGCCGCAATGGCTGCAAGGCCGATTCCTGTATTTCCCGAAGTGGGCTCGATAATGACAGAACCCTCTTTCAGAAGACCCTTCTCCTCCGCGTCCTCGATCATGGCCTTGGCCACTCTGTCCTTGACACTGCCTGCGGGATTCAGATATTCCAGTTTTACCAGGACGGTAGCTTCCAGTCCCAGCTCCTTCTCAATATTTACAACCTCTACAAGAGGAGTATTTCCGATCAGTCCCAGCATTCCCTTGTAAATATTTGACATTTTTCTACCTCTCTTATGTATTTGCGGCACCCGTTGAGCCGCTTCAGCGTTTGGTCACTTCTTCTTATTATACACGTTCTTTTCATTCTGAAAAGACTTACCGCACTGCTGCATTCCATTCCTGCAGGAAATCACCTCTGCAGGACAGCCTGCAGGAAACCGCCTCTGCAGGACAGCCTGCGGGAACTGCCTCTGCAGGACAGCCTGCGGGAAATCGCCCCTGCAGGACAGCCTGCAGGAAACTGCCTCCGCAGGACAGCAGGATCCTCCCCCAAATTGGGGAAAAGCTGATCATACAGCTGCGAAACCTTTTTCCAGATCCGCGATGATATCATCGATATGCTCCGTGCCGATGGAAAGACGGATCGTGCCGGGGGTAATGCCCTGATCCAGAAGCTCTTCTTCGGAGAGCTGGGAGTGCGTCGTGGACGCGGGATGGATCACCAGACTCTTTACATCTGCCACATTTGCCAGAAGAGAAAAGATCTCGAGGTTGTCGATAAATTTCCAGGCTGCTTCTTTTCCGCCCTTGATCTCAAAGGTAAAAATAGAGGCTCCGCCGTTCGGGAAATACTTCTGATATAATTCATAATCCGGATGGTCAGGAAGAGAAGGGTGATTGACCTTTTCCACCAGCGGATGATTGTGTAAATAGTCTACGACTTTGGCTGTGTTTTCCGCATGCCTTTCCAGCCGAAGAGACAGGGTCTCCACACCCTGCAGGAGGAGGAAAGCGTTAAAAGGAGAGATCGCGGCGCCTGTATCGCGCAGCAGGATGGCCCGGATATAAGTCACAAAGGCTGCGGGTCCGACTGCATCGTAAAATGAAATGCCGTGGTAGCTGGGATTGGCTTCAGCGATCTGCGGATATTTGCCGCCCGCCTTCCAGTCGAATTTTCCGGATTCCACGATGACTCCGCCCAGGGTCGTACCGTGGCCGCCGATGAATTTGGTAGCGGAGTGGACCACAATATCGGCTCCGTGCTCGATCGGCCTGATCAGATAGGGGGTTCCGAAAGTATTGTCAATGACCAGCGGAAGACCGTGTCTGTGTGCGATTTCCGCGATCGCGTCAATATCCGGAATATCACTGTTGGGGTTGCCCAGGGTCTCCAGATAGACCGCCCTGGTATTGTCCTGAATGGCCGCCTCAACCTCTTCCAGATTGTGCGCGTCCACAAAAGTCGTTGTTACTCCGTACTGGGGGAGCGTGTGGGCAAGCAGGTTAAAGCTGCCGCCGTAAATGGTTTTCTGTGCGACAATATGACCGCCGTTTGCCGCAAGTGCCTCGATCGTATATGTGATAGCTGCCGCGCCCGAAGCCACTGCCAGAGCTGCGCTTCCGCCTTCCAGGGCGGCAAGCCTCTTCTCCAGTACTTCCTGGGTGGAATTTGTCAGTCTTCCATAAATATTTCCGGGATCGGCCAGACCGAAGCGGTCCGCAGCGTGCTGGCTGTTGCGGAACACATAGGAGGTTGTCTGATAAATCGGCACAGCCCTTGAATCTGTTGCGGGATCCGCCTGCTCCTGACCTACATGCAGCTGAAGTGTTTCGAATTTATAATTACTCATTTTTTGATCTCCTGTTCATTATTCTCAGTCGCAGCTTCTGCTGATCATGACCGGTTCATGAAAGTTATGAAAAATCATGAACCTGGAGGAGTTCAGACAGAAGCTGCGGTTTCATTCCATTTTTTACGGCGAAAGAGCAGAGTAAGGCGTTAGAGCGGAGCGGTGATTACTGCTGCCCGTCCGCCTTTCTACAGATCCAACGCATTCGAAAATATGAAACAGGATTTCTGACATTTTTGATCAAATCACACATGAACGTTCTCCGGGGATATTATCTATGTCTCATGCCTGCATACCGGATCGTCTCCCTTCCGATCCGGTACTGAAGCAGTGCAGAAACGCAATTGTTATATTGCTCCCGTCACAGGCCGCCGGTATAAAAATGCTGTTTGTACTGTTTCTCCGGTTTCCTCATTCCTCCTCAGGAATTTCGTGAGGATCATGCGCCGGCCTGGCCGCGAAATCTGCAGGCCTCTTCTCCGGATATTTGGAATAGTAATCCTCCAGTGCCGATTGGATTGCCTCCTCCGCCAGCACCGAACAGTGCAGCTTGTATGCAGGAAGTCCGTCCAGGGCCTCGGTCACAGCCTTGTTGGTCAGGTTCATGGCCTCGCTCAAAGGCTTCCCCTTGATCAGCTCGGTCGCCATCGAACTTGAAGCGATTGCGCTGCCGCATCCGAAAGTCTCAAATTTCACATCCTCTACGATATCATCCTCTATCTTGAGGTACATCTTCATAATATCTCCGCACTTTGCGTTGCCGACTTCGCCGATTGCGTTCGCATCCTCGATCACGCCGACATTGCGCGGATTGCGGAAATGATCCATTACCTTCTCACTGTACAGTGCCATTTTGTTTTTCCTCCGTATATGCAAGTGCATTTCTGAAGTCCCGGCATCCAACTGACTCCGGACTCCGGAAAGATGGACTCAGCTTCTGCTGCCAATAATCTCCCTGCCGGACCGGTTACCGGCTGTTTACAAAATGAAAGGAGTCTTTCCCGCCATCAGATCTCTCCATACAGGGGAGAAGCTGCGCAGATATTCAACAACCTCCTTCACCGATTGGATAATGTAGTCGACCTCTTCCTCTGTGATATCCTCTCCAAGACTGAGGCGGAGCGATCCGTGGGCCACATCGTGCACACGGCCGATTGCCAGGAGTACGTGGCTGGGATCAAGAGAGCCCGAGGTGCAGGCACTGCCGGAGGAAGCGCTGATTCCCTTGTCATCCAGAAGGAGCAGGAGCGATTCGCCTTCGATTCCCTCGAAACAGAAATTGGCGTTTCCGGGAAGGCGCCTCTGCGCATCTCCGTTGAGGGCGGAGTGAGGAATCTCCAGAAGTCCCCGGATCAGACGATCCCGCAGGGCTGTCTGGTGCGCCGCGTTCTCTCCCAGATGGTCGGATGCCTCTTTCAGTGCAGCTGCCATTGACATGATCCCGGGGACATTCTCCGTACCGGCCCGCTTCCCTTTTTCCTGGGCGCCGCCCTCGATCAGGTTCGTCAGGGCGATTCCCTTCCTTGCAAACAGAAAGCCGACTCCCTTGGGACCGTGGAATTTGTGGGCCGAAGCCGAGAGCATATCGATGTTCATCTCTTTCACATCGATCGGCAGATGTCCCACAGCCTGCACTGCATCAGTGTGGAAAATCACCCCATGCCTTTTGCAGATCTCTCCGATCTCTCCGATCGGCTGAATCGTACCAATCTCATTGTTGGCAGTCATAATCGTCACCAGGCAGGTGTCCTCGCGGATCGCCGCCTCCAGTTCTGCAGGTACGATCAGACCGTTTTCATGGACCGGCAGGAGGGTGACTTCAAATCCCTCTTTTTCCAGACGGTTCAGAGTGTGGAGAATGGCGTGATGTTCAAAAGCAGAAGAAATGATGTGCTTTTTCCCCTTCCGCGCCCCTATGGCCGCCGCCGAACGAAGGGCCTGGTTGTCGGCTTCGCTGCCGCCGGAAGTAAACAGGATCTCCTTGGGATCTGCGTTGATCACTGCCGCGACTTGCTCGCGCGCCTGGTCAAGCGCCTCTTTGGCTTCCTGCCCGATGGAATACAGGCTGGAAGGGTTCCCGTATACATTCTCCATATAGGGAATCATAGCTTCAATTGCTGTCCTGCTCATTCTCGTCGTTGCCGCATTGTCCGCATATATCTTCATGATTTTTCTCCGTGATCATCTGCTAATTGTTCTGTATATCTTCTGTTTCCTGACTGACTGGTGTGATTATAAATCTATTTACCCACCGTGTCAATAGGTTAATAGCATAAAAAAAAAGATCACTCATTTGTCAGAAAAAACAGGTCCCGTCATTCATTTTACTCTTGTATTGCCTATTTACCTATCGTATAATAGTATATATTTTTTGTACATTCTTATCGAATTGATCTATTTACAATAAAAGGAGGATGACACATTGATCTCAACGAAAGGCCGCTATGCATTACGTGTCATGATTGACCTTGCAGAACACAACAACGGGAATTATATTCCCTTAAAAGACGTGGCACAGAGACAGGGAATCTCAAAAAAATATCTGGAAATCATTGTCAAGGATCTGGTGAAGGGCGGATTAGTCAGCGGTGCCAGCGGCAAAGGCGGCGGGTACAGACTGTGCCGCACGCCCGAGGAATACAGTGTGGGAGAAATACTGAACCTCACGGAGAGCGCCTCCCTGACAACCGTAGCCTGCCTTGCAGAGAGCGCACAGGAATGCCCCCGTGCGGCAGCCTGCCAGACTCTCCCCCTCTGGGCGGAATATGATAAAATGACTCATGACTTCTTTTACGGCAAAAAACTCAGTATGCTGATCAGACCTGAAGCACAGGAGTAAACAGAGAAGCGTTTTCCTTAATGAAATGGATAAAATGCAGGACCCGCCCGCGGGTCTTGCGCGCGTCCCCCCCCCCACGACTGTTGTCAAGTCACAAGTATGCGCGATGAGAGAATAAAAAGCACCAGAAAAAAAGCACCCGGCAGAAAATACCGGGTGCTTTTTTCAGTATTATGAATGAGTTTATTTATCAACAGATTTTCTATGCGGCAGCTGCCGGATATGGCTGTAAAGCGGTCGACGGCAGCTGTCATTACCATTTCACAGTATCACTGGGAACATGGGTGGAAAACCCGTCAATCTTCCTGTCATGTCAGCTTCTAAATTAGTCCCAAAGCTTCTTGTACAGCTCGATCAGCTCTTCCTTGGTAGGCTGATGCCATGTGTTCTGAGGGCTGCCGCTGGTCAGAGCGTCGTCTGCCATCTTCTCGAGGTTTGCGAAGAACTCCTCTTTGTTGATGCCGAACTGCTCGGGAGTGGGGATACCCATCTCGTCGACCATGGACATAACCTTAGCCATGAACTTCTCAGCTGCGGTCTTGTCATCATCAGTGTCTGCTGCAACGCCGATAGCCTTGCCCAGATCTGCGAAACGAGGATAGCAGCCGGGCAGCATGAAGGGCAGGCAGACCTTGATCAGCATAGCGTTGGATGTGCCGTGAGGAACATGGAACAGAGCACCGATGGGACGGCTCATGCCGTGGATGATGGTAACGGAAGCGTTTGTGAACGCAATACCAGCCTCAAGAGCTGCGATGGACATCTGAGCCCTTGCTTCCACGTTCTTGCCATCATGATAGCAGGTGGAAAGGTTTGCAACGATGCGCTTAACAGCGGAAAGTGCAAAAGTATCGGTCAGGGGCTGTGCCTGTCTGGAGGTATAAGCTTCCATGCAGTGGCAGAGGGCGTCAAGGCCGGTGTTGGCGGTGACAGAAGGCGGAGCAGTCATGGTGAACTGGGGATCAACGACCGCTACGGGAGGAACAATGCTGGGTCCGATCAGCATCATCTTGACCTGGTTCACAGTATCAGCGATGATGGTGACTCTGGTTGCCTCAGAGCCGGTGCCTGCTGTTGTGGGGATTGCGACCATGGGAGCCACGTTCTCTTCGATCATACGGCCCATATAGTCCGTGATCGCGCCGCCGCCTGCAGCCACGACTGCGCAGGCCTTCATGGTATCGATGCAGCTGCCGCCGCCGAGAGCGATCATGTAATCGCAGCCTTCAGCCTTGTACATTTCCACTGCAGCCTCAACCATCTTGTCGGTGGGCTCGCCGGTGATATCGGAGAAAACAGCGTAAGGAGCATTGTTGCTCTTGAGCATATCCTCAACCTTGGCAACGTTGCCGAACTTGATCATGAAGGGATCAGTTACGATGAGAGCCTTCTTACCAAGCGCACAGATGGAAGGGCCTGCCTTTGTCAGAGCACCTTCTCCGGTGAAAATCTGATGAGGAACCAATAATACGTTTGCCATTCTGTAAGTCCTTTCCGGGGAGCTGCAGCGTCCCCTCTCTTCTTGTTATATCCCTTTTTGTTCAGGCCCCCCCGGGATCATGGATGACAGGCATCCATGATCATCTAGAAGGGGCACTGAACAGTATTTTAGTGTTTAAAAATCAAAGACCTGTGTGCTCTGCAATGTACTTTCTTGCCTTCAGAGCATACTCGAACGGATTCGCCAGAGCGGGATCCTGCTCAGCTTCGACAACAACCCAGCCCTTGTAGCCGGAATCCTGGATGATCTGGAAGATGGGCTCGAAGTCGACATCGCCGTCACCGGGAACTGTGAATGTGCCCTTGCGGACGCCTTCAAGGAAGCTCCACTTGTTTGCACGAGCCTCAGCTACGACGCTGCGGCGAAGGTCTTTGAGGTGGATGTGGCGTGTGCGATCAATGTATTTGCCCAGAACCTTGACGGGGTCGATATCTGCATAAGAGCAGTGGCCGCTGTCAAAGAGAAGGAATACATAGTTGGGATCTACCATATCCATGAAGCGGTCGATCTCTTCCTCAGTCTGGACAACAGTGCCCATGTGATGATGGAAAGTAAGAGTCATATCCATTTCCTTAGCAACCTTACCCAGTTTGCTGAGGCCGGTGGTCAGAGTCTCCCACTCGTCGTCGTTCATGACATATTTGCCTTCCAGGATGGGCTGATTCTTACCCTGGATGCTGTAGCTCTGCTCGGAAGCGCCGATAACGCGAGCGCCGACATAGTGCAGGAAATCACACTGTTTGACGAACTCTTTCTCAACTTCCTCATAGGGCTTTGTAAGCAGGAAGGAGGAGAACCACTGGTTGCAGATGACCATATCACGAAGGTCAAGAGCTTTCTTCAGCTCATACTTGTCTGTAGGATAGTGGCCGCCGACTTCGCTTCCCTTGAAGCCTGCAAGAGCCATCTCGCTGATGGTCTGCTGGAAGGTATTTTCCGCGCCAAGCTCGGGCATATCATCGTTTGTCCAACCGATCGGAGCGATTCCCAGTTTTACCAGATCTTTATTCAGAGTTGCCATGCTTTATCCTTTCCGGGTCTTTAGACCCTCCCCTTAGAAAAAACGTCAAAAGACGATCTATTCAATTATAGTAAACGACAAAATGCTGTTTTTTGTCGTTTACTATAAATCATTGCTGTATACCGGATCCTGTTTGTCCAGGAATCATCCGGTACTCCGAAAGGAGATCCTTACCAGGGCTGATTCACGATCTTGGCATCGCTCAGCCACATATAGGCATCGTCCTCAAAGCGGCTGGTCTGCAGCCAGGGATCTCCGGGAAGATGACGGATCATCCAGCAGGTGTACATAAGATAGCCGGGAGCTGCCGCCTGGGGATGAAGCCTGCCGCCGGGAATCGCGGAGAAGCTGTTGTCAACACTCTTGAAGACGTCGTCGCCGACGAAGCTGGCGCCAAAGCCTTCAGGGCGGTCAAATTTGAAGTAGTAGAGCTCAGGCTGGGGATGTCTGTGAGGCAGATATCCGGACCAGTTGCCGCGGTCGTTCATGACTTCACCCAGGACCATATTGGAATCCGGATTGATGTCGATGTCAATAATGGTATTGACCTGACGATTGGCGGTATTGCCGAATTTGCCCTTGGCGCCGGAATACTTCCAGGGAGCATCCTCGGGGCCATACAATTTCGATGCAAAGCTCTTGTCGTTATGTGTGCACTGAACAAGGATTTCGGAATCCTTCACTGCGGTCACTTCGATCTTTACACCGCCGGAAACATGCAGTGCCCAGGGGCCTTCTGTAAAGACGCTCTCACGGGAAACGGTCTTCTCGCCATCCGGCCATTTGAAGGTGATTTCACCGGAGAACAGCAGAACTGCGATCTCCTCGCCCTCTCTGCAGAATTCTCTGACAGAGCCGGCTGCCATGCGATAAATACGGACATCCATCAGCATGTCACGATATTCGTTCTCATAGGTCGAAAGGATTTCCTCACCATTCTCATCAAATGTGGGATATCCGAACAGTTTCTTTTCTACCATATTGAGTTATTCCTCTTTCCGTTATATAAAACCGGTTTTATTGAAAATTCTGTCATTATTTGGTGATGAAGAATAAAACCGGTCAGGGGACAGCGGCAGAAGGTACCGATGACGGGTCCCGTGCCGCTGTCCTCCGATTGTTGACTTATAACTGGTTGTTTAATACCTGATATGGCATTAATACTTTCTGGCCTCAGCTCTGCGATCCAGAACTTCCTGAGCTGCCTCACGAACGCTCTCGCTGTCGGAGACCATAGCCATACCGACGTTCCACCATGCGCCATAGCCGTCAGTCATGGTCTTCGGAACAACCTTGAGGTCGAACAGGCAGGCAACAGTCTGCTTTCTGGAGTCGATGATTGCATCGCGCAGCTCTTCGACGCTCTTGCAGGAGTAGGTCTTCATGCCGTAAGCTTCGCCGATCTTGGTGTAATCTGTGGGAACCAGATCTCCGCAAGGCTTCTTGCCGTCGGTGTAACGGAACTCTGTAGCGATGGAGCCGATACCGTGGGTCATCTCCAGGTTGTTGATGCAGCCGAATCCGCAGTTATCGAAGACCAGGATGTTGGTCTTGCGCTTCTCCTGCATGATGGTGCCAAGCTCGGAGTTGAGCATCTGGAAGCCGGAGTCACCGATGCAGGTGTACTCTTCGACATCGGGCTCAGCCATCTTGACGCCGAGGGATGCGCCGACTTCGTAACCCATGCAGCTGTAGCCATACTCTACATGGTAGCCGCCGCGCTTGTCGGTCTTCCATACACGCTGCATGCAGCTGGGAAGGGAACCGCCGGCAGTGATGATGATGTCATCGGGGCCCATGCAGGCACGCAGGGTAGCAAGCGCTGCGGTCTGGGTAAGGGATGTGCCGTACATACGGACGAATTCCGGAACAGTCCTGGGATCTCTGGGCTTGATGATGGGCTCGAAGTCCTCGCCTGTGCAGATGATGCCGCCGAGACGCTCAAGCTCTGCATCCCACTCAGCCTTGGCATCAGCGATCTCGTTGGTGTATGCACTCTTGTAGCCCTTAGCGCGAAGGATCTCAGCCAGAGCCTGAACAGTAACCTTGGCATCGCCGACAGCCTTGACAGCGTCGAACTTGTATGCATGGTAACGGCTGTTGTTGATGGAGACAAAGCGGACGCCTTCCTTCTGGAAGAGCCACTTGGAGCTGGTGGTGAAGTCACTCATTCTGGTGCCGATCGCGATGATGCAGTCAGCATCCTTGGCCAGCTTGTTGGAAGCGGATGTGCCGGTGACACCGATACCGCCGAGGCAGTAAGGATGGCTGGACTTGCAGGCGCTCTTTCCGCCCTGGGACTCGCCGAAGGGGATGCCGAACTCTTCGCAGAAGTTCTCGACCACTTCACCGGCCAGAGAGTAGCGGACGCCGCCGCCGACGATGACCAGGGGCTTCTTGGAAGCAAGGATCTCAGCCGCGACATCTTCCAGCTCTTCCTGAACAGCTACAGGACGAGTGATGCGGTGAACTCTCTTCTTGAAGAAGCTCTCGGGATAATCATAGTATTCACCCTCAACATCCTGAGGAAGGCCGATGGAAACTGCACCGGTCTCAGCGGGATCTGTGAGGACGCGCATAGCATTGATCATAGCGCTCATCAGCTGCTCAGGCCTCTGGATGCGGTCCCAGTATTTAACTACGGGCTTGAAAGCATCGTTTGTGGTCGTTGCAAGGCTGTTGGACTGCTCGAGCTGCTGCAGAACGGGATCGGGCTGTCTGGAAGCGAATGTATCTGCAGGGAATACCAGCAGAGGAATGTTGTTAACAGTAGCAGTTGCGCAGGCAACAACCATGTTTGCGGAGCCGGGGCCTACGGATGCTGCGCAGGGGATGATCTTCTTGCGGTCATTCTGCTTTGCGAAAGCGGTTGCAGCGTGGCACATACCCTGCTCATTACGGCCCTGCATGACGTGGATGCCGCCGGGATTGCGGTCAAGAGCCTCGCCGAGGCCGACTGCGATGCCGTGTCCGAAGATTGTGAAGAAATCTTCGACGAACTTGGTCTCTTCGCCATCCATGCAGACATACTGATTGTCGAGGAACTTGACGATCGCCTGTGCTGTTGTCAGTCTGATTGTTTTTTCCATATAATACCTCACCATACCTGAATTGATCAGCAGCCTGCCGTGCCGTCTGCACGGCAGGCTGCTGTCATAAATTAAGTGATCAGATTATCGAACCGCTTAAAATTATACGATCATGTAGCCGCGGATCAGCTGGACAAGGCTGTCATAGCCGCCCAGGAACTGCTTCATGGTTGCAAGGAATGCACCATAGTGCTGGAACTCTTCGGGCTTGAGGCCGTCGGGCTCATATGCCTGGATGAACTCAGGGATCTGCTTGAGGCAGTTGAGATAGAACTCATCAACGGGCTTGTCCATGTTGTTCTCGATCTTCATCCAATCGCAGTTAGCGAACTTTCTCTGCCAGTCGGAGGTGATGGTGAAGATGATGTCGCCGCCAAGGAAATCCATATAGTGATGATAGTTTCTGTAAGCAGCGGTCAGCAGAGTTGTGCGGAAGCCTCTCTCTTTGTAAACCTTGTAAGCGTTCTTCATAACAGCAACGCCTGCGAGATCAAGAGCCTCGGCGGGGATGCACATATC
>DGRU01000083.1:0-1329 GCA_002390025.1 Lachnospiraceae bacterium UBA4380 | reverse complement strand
TCATCGGTACGGCCGATCATGATGGTGCAGACGGGGTGCATCCAGGAAATATCAAGGCCTTCAGCCTCTCTTCTCTTGAGACCGCGCTCGACTGCCTCACCGACTGCAACTGCCTGTGCGCAGGTGAAGGAAACAGTAGCGTTGATGGAGATTCCGCGATAGGTCAGCTCTTCGAAAGCCTCGACGCCGGCTTTGCTGGTAGGAGCCTTGATCTGGCTGTTGGGAACCAGAGCTGCGAGCTTGCAAGCCTGCTCGACCATGAGGTCTTTGTTGCAATAATATTTCGCATTGGTCTGGAAGGAGATGCGGCCCTTCTGACCATGAGACTCTTCAAACATAGGAAGAAGGAGCTTGGAAGCCTTTGTGCCGAGCTTGCCGATGATATCCCATGCAACATCGTCTTCTGTCCATGTAGGGTTCTCAGCGATCACCTGCTTGATGGTGTCTTCCCAATCAGGAAGCTCTTTCTTCAGAACGTTACCAACGATAACAGGGTTGGTGGTTGCGCCGGAGCCGCCGTTCTCGATCGCATAAGCCAGCTCTTTGCAGCTGCAGGAGTCATTCCAGAACTCGGTCTGCGGGAAGGTTGCAACCATTTCATTTAACTTAGACATCTTTTACCCCTCTCTTTCTTGAAAAGAAAATTTATAGTGTTTACTTTTTCATGTTGTGGATTATGCACACCTCCGCACGCTTGTGCCGCGTGCGTTCTGCGTGCTTAATCATCTCTCTTTGTGCTTTTAGAATAGCACGCACGTCGGTTGCGTGCAAGCACTTTTTCGCATTTCTTTTTACTTTCTCCAAAATGCACAATTTGACATGTGTTCGTTTGTGCATTTTTAAGGAGAAAAATCCTTTGTTCCGGCGGCTGCCGTCATTGGATCTGCAGACATCCCCTGATTCCGTCCAAAAGTACCTGAAATACAGGTTTTAAAAGCCTCTCATGGAATAGTACGGAAGTGTTTTTTCAGGTAACGGAAGCATTATTTAACGATTATTTCTGCTCTGTTTTTCCGTCTTCGCGTGCAGTCCGAAATCATGTTGTTTTCCGCGGACATTTTGCATGCGTTCCGGCGCAAAACAGCTTCATTTTGCACGCACATTGCACGCGCTTCAAAGGACAAAAACACCCCCTGCCGTGAATGACGGGCATCCACAACAGAGGGTGATCTGCTGTAAAAAGAATTAAACAGACCTGATCCAAATGCCGTGAATAATCATGTTTGAACCCAACCGGATTATGGTCTTATTTAATTATCAACCTGTAATTATATGTGTTTCCGTATAATTACAATGGCCGGTACATTATGCCTCGATCTCGGAAAGCTT
>DGRU01000114.1 GCA_002390025.1 Lachnospiraceae bacterium UBA4380 | reverse complement strand
AGTTCATCGATATGTCCATCCATGATATCGACCTGATCCGCTGGCTCACCGGTTCCGAGCCCAAGAAGATCTGGGCAATCGGCGGCTGCTTCGAGTTCCCGCAGTTCAAGGATTGGGATGACGGCGACAACGTATCCTGCCTGATGCAGTGCGAGAACGACGCTATGGCATTCATGTTCGCCGGCAGGACAGCTGCTCACGGCTCCGCTGTTGAGACCGAGATCGTCGGTACACACGGAACACTCAGGATCGGTGCGACTCCTTCTTCCTCTCTGGTAGAGGTCCTCAGCGAGCACGGCGTCTGCCACGAGTGCTTCCAGGACTTCGTCAGCCGCTGGCACGATGCCTACATCACCGAGATGGAAGTCTTCTGTGATTATGTCGCCAAGGGACAGGCTGCTGAGCCCAATGTCTACGACGGCACAAAGGCTACCAGAGTCGCCTATGCCTGCAAGGAGTCCTTCCTCAAGAATGAACTGCTGACACTTGACTGATTTATATTCAGTCCAAACCTATTCCTCAAAAAGGAAGTTTTTGAGAACAGAATAATATCCTTCACCTGATTGGAGGTGAATACGGGCAATGGGAGCCGATGCATAGACAACACGTTCAGTGTCTGTCTGTGCACCGGTTCCTTTTTTGTGCCCAAAATATCAACGATTGCCTGATTGCTAAACACTGTGCGCAGATTTCCAACCGGGTTTTCCTCGTGAAAAAGGGAGTCACCATAAAGCAGATCGAGCCTGTTAAAAAAAGAAATCTTCGTCGTGGCTTTCCGGGATAGGGACATCCTTCAGAAAATCGCTCCGGGAAGTGACCGGCGGTTCGACCAGCTTATATCCCTTCCACTTCATCATGCGGAACTTGAAATCCAGAAGTTCCATGGGAACATTGAGTATGGCGGCGGCCGTAAAGAAGGTGCTGTCATTGTTGATCTCCTCGAGTACTTTTTCGTCATCCATCAAAAGCTCTGCCGCAAAGAGGTTTGCCTCCTTTTCTGCCGCGGAGCTTTCGTCATATAGCGCGGTGTCGTGGAAGGTGCTGAAGCCGCTGCTGCCGTGCAGGACAGCATGCCCCAGCTCATGTGCCAGTATATAGCGCTGGACGATCTCCGGCAGATCGCTGTTTATAGTGATGACCTTCATTCTGGCACTGCGGATGAAAAAGCCTTTGACTGCAGTGCTTCCTTTCCCCATCGGCACCGGGTTTATGATGACCTTCATGGCGCTGCAAAGCTGCCATAGGTCATCTGTCCTGTATTTTCTCTTCAGCTTGTCAACAAGATTGCTGATGTAGTCGTATTTCATGGACCGGCCCTCCTGTCAGGCACAGACAGATACAGTGTACACAGCATAATCATAGACTGCGGACCTGTCCCGAAAACAGGACAGTAAAGCGATGGCTCCGCGCTGGTTCTGAGACACAGGGGACGGTTCTGATTGTCTCATTGTGCGCAATGAGACAATCAGAACCGTCCCCTGTGTCTCATTTTTTGCGGCCGTAGGTCTTTTTCGCAGCTTCTTTGCTCTTGACGTAGGCTGTCATGAGGGCTTCAAAGAACCTGTCTTTCTCTTCCTGGGGGATGTCTCCGCCGGCGAAGAGGGCCACGCTTTCGCTGAGCAGGGCGTCGATCTCACGGCCGCCCTTTGCGCCGTAGCTCTTGCGGGCTTCCATGATGTAGCTGTCTTTTGCGATCTCTTCAAGGGGATCGTCGCAGCTGTCATCTGTCAGGAAACGGGAGGAAACCTTCAGGGCTCTGGCCAGTTTGAGGAGGGTGGCCTGGCGGGGGACTTTTTTCCCTTTCTCATAATCGAGGATGGTCCGCAGCGAAACACCGGTGGCTTCTCCGAGCTCCGCCTGGGTCAGGCCCAGTTCGGATCTGGCATGCTTCACTTTTTCGGGGAATGTTGCCATAGTCTGCACGCTCCTTTCAACAGGGTGCCTTCTGGATGAACTAAAGAGAAGTTACCAATGGAACTTTATTTCGTTCATATTACCTGTGCGGCCGATTTTTGTCAATGAAATGAGGTTCGTGAAGGGAATGATGACCTGCACCACGCAGCGTGGATTACGCAGTTTCACCGGGAAAAATCTGCTCGAGGAGCGGGTTTCCGGAGAGTGCAGTTACAGTGTCGAGATCGATGCTTTCGTCTCCGACCAGGATTCTGTGTTTCAGAATGTCGATTTTGCGGACGATGCCGGCGGCGGTCCGGTATTGGCCCCGCCCGCTTCCGAAGGATTCCGATTCGGGATCTTCACAGGGAGAAAAATATGTGACTTCAATGCGGATCCGGTTTTCCCTTGCTGTCCGGGTGTCGGGAGCGAGGCTGCGGATGACAGCGAGACGGCGGTCCAGCTCCTCTCTTTCTTCTTCTGTCAGAAGCTGTCGGTCTTCGTACAAAATTTCTTTTGCGGTGATGCGGCCGCTAAATCCGGCAAGTGCGTCAAAGGGGGCAAAGAGCTTGGCGCGGCGCAGGGTGCTCATGGGAGGGTGCCTGATGTAGAAGGCGTCGTAGGTGGAAAGCACGCCCGGCTTTCCGTGGCGGGGCCTGCCCCGGCGGAAAATCTCGGCATGGCGGAAGTTTGCCGGCATGGACATATTTCCTATGCCTGTATATTGTGGATTTGTATTTTGCAATGAGGCAGACATATCTATGTACTCCTTTCAATATCCGGCAGGTGCCCGCAAACATGTATGCCGGATCCTATGCGCTGCCGGCGGGGCGCAGAATCATAGAGCAGTGCTCATGCCTTGTGGCCGCCGATCTGCGTGTTCCGCTCTCTGGTCATCGCGCCCTCGAGCAGATTGAAACCCTTGAGGACGGCGTTGGGACCGAAGCGTCTGCGGATCTCCAGCATTGCGCCCTGGATCCTCCTCTCTTTTTCCAGCGCGTCATAGTCAGTGAAGAGATCCAGCTGGCAGACGCCGGTGTCCTCCCTGATCCTGATGGCATTGACACCGAGCCGCCTGTAGAGCAGGCGGTGATCTGTCTTTTGATCAAACTGTTCCAGCAGGCCCTTGCGGATGGTTGAGACGCTGGCGGAGGGGACGGGCAGGCGGAAGGTTCCGTTACTGTGTCTTGGGTGGAGCCTTCCGTAAAAGTCGACGGCCAGAGGCCCGTCATATTCCGGGCAGTGCTCCAGGCTCTTCCAGTCATAGCTGACCCACCAGGTCACGCCCCTGCAGACCACGTTTTTTCTGTACATATCCGCGCAGAGAAGCTCGATCATCTCCGTAAAGGCAATCCTGGCCTCTTCATAGGAATATGTCCTGGGCAGGACCTGGCCGTTGGAGATGCTGTGGTCATCCGTGTGATAGCTCTTGATGTCCTGCATGGTCACCGGCTCCATGCCCCACGCATGGTCGATCAGGATCTCCCCGTCAATGCCGAAGGTCTTGTAGAAGAGGGCTTCGTCCCATTGGGACCTGGCCGCGATATCCCCCATGGTGTACAGATGGAGGGAATGCAGACGGCGCATTTTGCCCGGGCCTATCTGCCAGAAGTCGGTGAGCGGCCGGTGGTCCCACAGCAGGAAGCAGTAGGAGTCTTCGTTCAGCTCCGCAATGCGCACGCCGTCCGCGTCCGGCGGCGCTTTTTTGGCGACAATATCCATGGCGACCTTGGCCAGGTAGAGGTTTGTGCCGATCCCGACGGTCGCGGTGATGCCGGTTGTCCTGAGGACGTCCCGGATGATGGTCATGGCCATCACATGGGCCGGGTGGACGAAGCTTCCGCTTTTCCGGGACTGCAGGGCAGCGGCATAACTGTAGAAATGCAGGTAGGGAGTGCAGTTGATGAATACTTCGTCAATGGAGTAGACATGGATGTCCTCTGTCGCGACATACTTCAGATACACCGAATAGATCCGGGCGGAGACACGCTCGTATTCCGCCATCCGGGGGACGGCGATTTCGTAGCAGACCTTTGTGCGGTGCTGCCTCTCATACCGGCGGATGGCTTGCTTTGCCTCAAAAAGCCTGGGGCGGCTTGGAACTCCGATGGCTTTCAGGGCGGGGCTGACCGCCAGGCAGATGGTCTGATCGGAGCGGGACGGGTCCGCAACGAGCAGATTTGCCCTGAGCGGGTCATATCCGCGGTGGACGCACTCGACAGATGCGTAAAAGGATTTCATGTCGATGGCAATATAGATATTTTCTCCCGTGACGCCGGGTTCGCTGTGTTCGTTCATGGCTCATTGCTGACGCAGGACTGCAATTCCGGAGATATATACGAATTAACAGGAACTTCAAAGTGGAACTTTATGTATTTTATGATAAGACGGCAGATGCGGGCTGTCAACCTGAAAGTTCTAAAAAGCTCCATAAATATTCCGGAACCGCTTCCGATACTCTGCAGTGCGGCTGTGATTATTTCAAAAGATTTCAAAAGAATCCTCATTTACTGCAAGAATGTTTTGTTTTCACGGCCGAAAGGTGGTACACTGAGTTTTGTGCGCTTGTGCGCGCAGTGCGATTTGTCCATATGGGTTTTCGGAGAGGCGGCAGCCGGGAGCGCGGCCCCTGTATTCAAGAAGACGATAAAAACGGAGTTTGGGACAGGTCGCAGAGCTTTTTGTTACAAAAGTTGTAATGCAGGACAGGGATACTGACCGGGAGGGAAAATCAGTGTCCGAAAAGGGAGAGTGTATGAGTACGAAAGAAAAAAAGGTGCGGCCGAATGCGGCTGCGCTTCTGCCGATCGCGTTGTTTCTGATCTTATATCTCGGAAACGGAATCTTTTTTGAATATGTCGCTAAGGAAGAAGGGCAGATGGGATTTTATGTGGTGTCTGTCGTTCTGGCCTTCTCCATTTCGCTGATCGCGGCTTTTTTACAGAACAGGAAGCAGTCCTTTGATGAAAAAATACATATCTGCGCACAAGGAATAGGCGATGATAATATAGTGATCATGCTGTTCATCTTCATCATGGCGGGCGCATTCAGCGGGATTGCCGGAGAGGCGGGAGGAGCTTCCAGTACGGCAAACCTTCTGCTGAGTATCATACCGGGACGATTCGCGGTGCCCGGACTGTTCGTGATCGCCTGCCTGATCTCTATGGCAATGGGAACCAGTGTCGGAACGATCAGCGTGCTGGCGCCGATTGCCTGCGCGGTGTCGAAGAACGGAAATCTTCTTCTGCCTCTGTGCGTAGGCGTTGTCGTAGGCGGCGCGATGTTCGGAGACAACCTCTCCTTTATTTCCGATACGACGATTGCGGCTACCAAGACACAGGGCGTGGAAATGAAAGACAAGTTCCGCACCAATATCCGTGTGGCGCTGCCTGCGGCGGCGATCACCTTTGTGATCCTGATTGTCTATGCCATCCTGAGCCGCGGCGCGCAGATCGGAGAATTCGACTTCAATATCTGGCAGGCGCTGCCCTATTTCATTGTCCTGGTCATGTCTGTCCTGGGAATCAATGTCTTTATTGTGCTGATAACCGGCACGCTTCTGTTTATCCTTGTGGGCATGCTTACCGGATCTCTGACCTACGCGACTGCTCTGTCCTCCATGGGGGCGGGTATTTCGGGCATGTTTGAGACGATGATCGTCACGATCCTGGTGGCATCCATCGCCGCGCTGATGAAGGAGAACGGCGGATTTGCCGCTATCCTTGCCATGATCCGCAGGAGCGCGGACAGCAGGCGGGGAGGTATGTTCGGAATCGCTTTCCTGACTGTCTTCATGGATCTTGCCACTGCCAACAATACGGTCGCCATCGTCATCGCGGCGCCTATTGCGAGGGACATCAGCCGTGAGTACAAGGTCGACCCCAAAATGACTGCATCGCTTCTGGATACCTGTTCCTGCATCATGCAGGGAATCATCCCTTACGGAGCCCAGCTTCTGGTGGCGGCCAATATAGCGGGTGTGGCGAGCGTCTCGCTGATTCCCTTTCTGATGTATCCCTTTATACTGGCAGTCTTTGTGGTGATTTCGATCCTGATGAGCTGAGGTTATTGATCATTTAAATAGAGACCGGGTATCCGCAGGACTGATACAGCCCCGAATATTCTGCACAGGCATTTCGTGCAGATATTCGGGCTGTTTTATTGGGAGTATTTAGAAAATACTTGCATATAAAGAAAAAATGTATAATAATTCAAATGAGTATATGCGTGCAAACGATCTTTGCTGTGACGTGACGCGGCTATGCACGCTAAAGATACAACGACATTTGTGTTCGATGGAGATAAGCACGCCGGATGGACAGCTGAGATGTAAACAATAGCGAATAAGCACGCTGTAGAGAACAGATGTTATTCGAGTGCGGCTGTTGGCAGATACGCAGAACCATAGGAGAGAGGGGCCTGCATGGAACCGGGGCCGGATGAAGTTGCTCCTGTTTTCAGATGCGGATACTATTGTTATTCGGAAAGGCGGTAATCATTGGGGAAAAAACCGACCATACAGACAATCGCAGATCTTGCGGGCGTGTCGAGAGGCACTGTTGACCGCGTTCTGAACAACCGCTCCTATGTAAAAGCGGAGGTGAGGGAGCGTGTGCTTCAGATTGCCCGCGAGGTAGGATATGAATCTCCCAGAGATATGCATCTGAGGGAACAGGATACGGGACTCAGGCCGCTGCGCCTGGGCGTTCTGCTTCCGAACTGGGGCTACGGCCACCAGTTTCTCGACGAGGTCCAGCTGGGAATCAATGAGGCGCAGGCAGAACTGGAAGATGCCCGGGTGGAAATAGTGATCAGACAGTGCAGGACCGAGCTTCCGGAAGAGGCAGTCCGGCTCCTGAGAGAATTGGCGGATCTGGATGTCGACGGCCTTTCGGTTTGTGTATTTCAGGATCAGACGGTCGAAAAGGAACTCCTGGCGCTGAAGGAGAGAGGGATCCCCTGTGTCACTTTCAACACAGATCTGCCCGATTCGGGAAGGCTTCTTTTTGTTGGAGAGGACATCAGAAAATCCGGCCGGCTCGCGGCGCAGATGATGAGCAAGAGCATTCGTCCCGGAGAACAGATCCTCATCGCCCTGGGCAACAGAAAATTCGAGGGCCACAGGCTGCGCATGCTGGGTTTTCGTGAACGAATGAAGGAACTGGACTTTCCCGAGGAAGATATTTTTATCGAAGAGACATTCAACGATTACAG
>DGRU01000046.1:26089-28164 GCA_002390025.1 Lachnospiraceae bacterium UBA4380 | reverse complement strand
AGCGCGGGCGGCTACATCACGGTCGGCGACGAGGTGGTCTACGATCATCCCATGACGGAGGAACAGGCCCGGACGGCGCTCGAGACCCTCCACAGCAGAGGCGTCTTCTGCACCGTGGAGACAAAGGACATCACCTACGGCGATGAAAACCTGGACGCCTTTCTCGAGGGGAACGCCGGCGCAAAGGGAAACAGCGAGATCGAGCGCTGGAGAAAGGCCCTGGCCGAGTCTCTTGATATCCACCCCCTCTCCGAATACGACGGGACCACCCCGGTCTACAAGGTCGTCATCATGTGCATGGAGGATGACCAGCTGAAGCCTGCCAGGGAAAAGCTGGAGAAGGATTTCGATTTTGTGATCCAGGAGATCAGCGACCCCGACCATCCCTGTCTCAACGGCGAGCTGATCAACCGGGCCTTCGACAAGGGCCGCGGCATCCTGCGGATCTGCCAGCACCTGGGGGTTCCGGTGGAAGACACGGTCGGCTTCGGCGACAGCATGAACGACCTGGAAATGATCCGCACCGTGGGCACCAGCGTCTGCATGGAAAACGGCAGCAAAGCCCTCAAGGAGGAGAGCGACATCGTCTGCCCGGCCGTCACGGAGGACGGACTTGCCAAAGCCTTCCGGGACCTCGGCCTGTGCGACTGAGAACCGGCGGGCCGGCAGCAGCAATGTTTTGGAATCGTTTTCAAAGGACTTTTGAGGGGGATTCTCTGAATCGGCAGAGCTTCCTGTCAATATGCACAAAATTCAAGGGCACTATTGGGGAAAATATCCGATTTACAAAGAGAAAAAATTAAAATAAAATAAAGTCTGAGTGAAAACGTTTACAAAAAATACTCAGTAACTGTTCAACTTGTTTTTCTCACACACAAGAGGGAGGAAAATACTATGGCATTGGATTACCGCAAATGTGCGCAGGAGATCTCCGATAATATCGGAGGCGGCGCAAATGTGGTCTCCGCCGCGCACTGCGCGACAAGACTGCGTCTCGTTATCGCCGATAACGGGAAGGTCAACAAGGCGGCGCTGGAGGAGATCGATGGCGTCAAGGGCATGTTCGAGTCCAACGGACAGCTCCAGCTGATCATCGGCACCGGTACCGTCAACAAAGTCTTTGATGAATTCATCGCAATCACCGGCGTTGCAGCCGGTACAAAGGACGACGTCAAGGCAGCTGCCGCGGCCAAGGCTCCTGTCTGGAGACAGGCTCTGAAGACCGTCGGTGACGTCTTCGTCCCGATCCTTCCCGCCATCGTTGCATCCGGTCTGATGATGGGTCTCGTCGAGGCGCTCGCGAAGATCCCCGGCCTGGGCTTCGGCGAAAGCGACTGGTTCCAGTTCCTGGACGTCGTTGCAAATACTGCATTCGCGTATCTGCCTGTTATCGTCGCTGTTTCCGCAGCACGAGTCTTCGGCGGCAACCTGTTCCTGGGCGCGGTCATCGGTCTTCTGATGATCCACTCCGCATTCCTGAACGGCTGGAATGTTGCAAACACAGAGGCGATCAACAGCTTCTTCGGTGTGACAGACGGCGTTATTCCCCGCTGGCACCTGATCGGCAACTTCGTTACTATTCAGCGTTCCGGTTACCAGGGCCACGTCATTCCGGTCATTATAGCCGTCTGGCTCATGAGTGTGATCGAAAAATGGCTGCATAAACATGTTCCGGAGATGATTGACCTCTTCGTCACTCCTCTCTGCACAGTTCTTGCAACAGCATTCCTGACCCTCTGGATCATCGGACCTATCTTCTCCACTCTGGAGACCTACGTCCTTGCAGGCGCAAAGGTCCTTGTCCGCAACCCCATCGGTTCCGGTATCATGGGCGCGATCTATCCCTGGACCGTCGTCATGGGCCTGCACCACATGTACAACGTTATCGAGGCCGGTATGCTTGCTGAGTCCGGTCTGAACACCTGGATGCCTATCGCTTCCGCAGCAAACTTCGCACAGTTCGGCGCCTGCCTTGCGGTCGGTCTCAAGTGCAAGAACCAGAAGACAAAATCCGTTGCTATCCCGTCCTCCATGTCTGCTGCACTCGGCATCACGGAGCCCGCGATCTTCGGTGT
>DGRU01000046.1:23131-26041 GCA_002390025.1 Lachnospiraceae bacterium UBA4380 | reverse complement strand
ATCTTCGGTGTCAACATGCGCTTCTTCAAGCCCTTCATCGCCGGCATGGTCGGCGGCGCGGTCGGTGCTCTGATCGCTGCCATCCTGGGCTTCGGCGCAACTGCATACGGCGTTACAGGTATCCCCGGATATCTGACCGTATCCAATCCTGTCCAGTACACGTTCGTTCTCATCATTGCCGGCGCAATCGCATTTGCAGGCACATGGGTCTTCTGGAAAGAAGAAGAGAAGAAGAAACCCGCTGCTGTTCCCGCTGCTGAGATCAAGGTTCCCACCGAGACCGTCATCAGCTGTGAAGCAGGCGAAGTCAAGGCTCCCGCAAACGGCCTTGTCATTGCACGTGAGAACATTGAAGATGAGACCTTCGCAAGCGGCGTCCTGGGCGACGGCGTAGGCATCAGGCCCTCCGCAGGCTATGTCGTAGCTCCTTTCGACGGCGAGATCACTTCCGTCGCTGATTCCAAGCACGCCATCGGCCTTGCAAGCCCCTCCGGCATGGAACTTCTGATCCACGTCGGTGTTGACACCGTAGCCATGAACGGCGACGGCTTCGATCCTCAGGTCGCTGAAGGCGATCAGGTCAAGGCCGGCCAGCTGCTCCTCAACTTCGATATCGACAAGATCAAAGCTGCAAACCACCCCGACACCGTTGTTGTCCTGCTCACCAATGCGGATGACTACAATGATGTCAAGTGCGGCGGCCAGTAATCAGCTGTCCCTGCGCAGTGATCTGCAGATGTCCGGCTGCTCAGTCAGCGGGACAGAAAAGGCCTGAAAACGGCATATAATAACAGCTGCATATAAAACAGTCTGCTGCATACGTCAGATTGACGAAAACAGAGCCGGTCCCGCCAGGAACCGGCTCTGTTTTTTACAAGTCGTTTTATTCTTCATTGCCCAATACCTGAGACTTCATAACAGCCGCCCAATACCTGAGACTTCATAACAGCCGCGCGTTACCTGTGACCTCATAACAGTTGTGGGATACCCGTGGCGCAATACCCGCGAGCAAGCCTTGAATATACAAGCTTCAGATTAATCCTGTCCGGTGAGCGGATTCCCCCGTCAGATTTTCATCAGACTGACGTATCTGTCGAAAATTATAAAAAAACGGATCTCCGCGCCCTGAATTTTTTCACTTTGCAGACTGGGAGAAGAGCGGGGCAGTGAATATTGCAAATATTTGCTAAAAGAAGGTCTTAAAAAGTTCTTAAAATTGTAAAAAACTTGAAAAAGCATGTTTTTTCTTTAACCATTTCGTAGTATAATAGCGATAGCGTTTGAGAGACAACATATATTTGTATCTCGCTTTATATGTCCCACAATACATCTTTATCAGAGAAGGAGAATCAAACATGAAAGAGATTAAATTCACAGTTACTGATCCGCTTGGAATTCACGCTCGTCCCGCTGGAATCCTTGTTAAAGAGGCTAAGAAGTTCAGCTCCAAGATCACTGTTTGGAAGGGCGACAAGAGCTGCGATATGAGAAAGCTCCTTGCTCTGATGGGCATGGCTGTTAAGCAGAACGATGAGATCACCGTCCAGGTCGAAGGCGATGACGAAGCTGCCTGCGCAGAAGCAATCGAGAAATTCCTGAAAGAGAACTTCTAATTATAATTGGAATTATAATCAGATAGCCAGATTGTCCGGGGGTGTTACTGTTCGGAATGCGGACAGAAGCACCCCCGTTTGTTTTAATAAATTCAGGAGGAAACATAGTTATGGTAGTTGCAACAGGTAAGAGTATCCTTAACCGTATCGGCATCGGCAAGATCAAAATCTATAAAGCTCCCACCTATGATATCTACGAGGGCATCGTGGAAGATCCGGCAGCGGAAGTAGCGCGCTTTGAGGAAGCCCTTCAGAAGGCAATCGACCAGCAGGGTGTCCTGTATGAGAAGGCCAAAAAGGATGCAGGCGAAGAGAGTGCCGGAATCTTTGAGGCACATCAGCTCATGCTCGAGGACGAGGATCTGCAGGATTCCACCAAAGAGATCATCACAGAGCAGAAGAGAAGCGCAGAGTATGCCGTCAAGACCGCATTTGACAACTATGCGCAGATGTTCGCTGAGATGGACGACCCTTACATGAAGGCCAGAAGCGCCGACCTCATCGACGTCGAGACCGACGTTCTTGATTTCCTGATGGGCAACGACGCCAGCAGCATGCAGGGCACAGAGCCCGCCATCCTGGTTGCCGAGGATCTGGCTCCCTCGGAGACTGTCAAACTCGACAAGTCTCTCCTTCTGGGCATGATCACACGTGAAGGCTCCTCCAACAGCCACACAGCGATCCTGGCCCGCTCCATGAACCTTCCTTCCCTGATCCAGGTCAAGGACATCGACGACAGCTGGGACGGCAAGATGGCCATCCTGGACGGCTACAACAGCTGTGTCTACATCGATCCCACTCCCGACCTGATGGCTACTCTGAAGGCGAAATACGACGCAGACCTCAAGAAGGATGCCCTTCTTCAGGAACTCAAGGGCAAGAGCAGCACCACCATCGACGGCCGCAGCGTACATGTCTATGCAAACATCGGCGGACCTGCCGATCTGGGCAGCGTCAACGAGAACGATGCAGAGGGCGTCGGCCTCTTCCGCTCCGAGTTCGTATACCTCAACAGCAAGGAAGAGCCCACAGAAGAGCAGCAGTTCGCAGCTTACAAGCGCGTTGTTGAGACTCTGGCTCCCAAGCTTGTCATCATCCGTACCTGCGATATCGGCGCGGACAAGACCATCGATTACATGAATCTGGACAAGGAAGAGAACCCTGCACTGGGCTTCCGTGCCATCCGTATCTGCCTGACCAGAAAAGAGTTCTTCAAGAAACAGCTCCGCGCTCTGCTGCGCGCTTCCGCATATGGCAACATGGGCATCATGTTCCCCATGATCATCAGCAAGTGGGA
>DGRU01000046.1:15537-23052 GCA_002390025.1 Lachnospiraceae bacterium UBA4380 | reverse complement strand
ATCATGGAAGAGTGCAAACAGGAGCTCATCAAGGAAGGCCACAAAGTCGGCAAGTTCCAGGTCGGTATCATGATCGAGACCCCCGCTTCCGTATTGGTCGCTGACGAGCTGGCAGAAGAAGTCGACTTCTTCTCCCTGGGCACCAACGACCTGACCCAGTACACCTGCGCGATCGACCGCCAGAATGCGAAGCTGGAGCGCTTCTCCGACACGCACCACCCTGCAGTTCTCAGAGCTATCAAGATGACTGTAGACGCAGGCCACAGACACGGCGCTTGGGTAGGCATCTGCGGCGAGCTGGGCGCAGACCCGACTCTGACAGAGACCTTCCTCCGCATGGGCGTAGACGAGCTCTCCGTCAACGCAAAGAGCGTCCTGCCTCTGCGTAAGATCATCCGCAGCATCGACCTCTCCAAGGCTACAGAGTGGAGCCCTGACGAAGTCTGATCCTGAACGGGACTTATGTCCCGCATATCAATCCAAACAAAAAGCCCGCCGCGAAATGCATCGCGGCGGGCTTTATTGCGCTTGCTGGGGTTGTCATGGGGACGGTTCCTTTGACACGTTTCCTGGTGTCAAGGGTGTCAGGGGGACGGTTCCTTCATTTGTCATGGGGACGGTTCTTTTGACACGTTTACTGGTGTTAAGGTTGTCAAAGGAACCGTCCCCTTGACAACCCGTCCCCCGTCCCCTGACAACCCCCTTGACAACCTGCTCATTCCTCTTTAAAAAAGATTCCATAGATCCCGTCTGTGAGCCGGCTGAAGGCTTTTCGCTCCCAGGAGAAGGAAAAGAGCAGGGCGGCGATTGTGCAGAATATGATAATCAGCAGGATATTTAAGGGCATGTTCTGTCTGACAGGCAGGTGCCTTACGATAGCCACATAGAGGTGCGGGGCCGTAAAAGTCAGGCCCGCATAGACAAAAATAGAATTTTCTCCGATTCGGGAGAGGATACATCTTTTCTCTGTCATGAGATTGATGACCACCGCGATCATGCAGGATGCGATCAGGTAATACAGGAGCCTGTACAGCATACCGGGGACAGGAGCGATTTCGGAAAACTCGTAGGTGTATCGTGTGTTCCGGTAATGATAAGGCAGAAAGACTGCAGGGATGACAGCCAGTACCAGCATGACTGCACCGAAGATACGGGGGATACTGCGTATTTTTTTGACATGTTCGCCGGTGCAGTAGACGCCGAGGAGGAAAAAGGGCATCAGCGTGAAGACCGAGCCATAGGCAATGTGGTAGCGGTTATCATCGATCAGACTGACCAGGAGCGACATGACGATTGCTGTCGCCACAGGGTATCTGAGTTTCATGAGATCGCGCTGGAAATATTTCCAGAAAAAGACACAGACCAGGTAATAGAATGCGCTGGAGGGCAGCAGGATACAGGACCGGTAGATGCTGAAATCCCATTTCCCGCTGGCCTGATAAGTCAAAAACACGCTCAGAAACGAATAGGCCAGGTTAAATATGATAAAAGGGATCAGCACGCTTTTGACGGCTTTGTGGGCTCCTTTTTCCGGATCTTTGGAAAAATATCCCGTCACAAATGAAAATGCAGGCATGTGGATCACATAGACGTATTGCATAATGATCCGGCAGATATCGCCGTAATCGGCTTTATATGCATTGATCGTATGACCGATTGCGACGAGGATCAGCATGACTGCCTTGATATTGTCAAACAAAGCGCTGCGCTTATTCATTTAGCGGATTTCCTCCTGCTCATTATGTTCAGGGGTGTCAGGGGTGTCAGGGGGACGGTTCCTTTGACAACACCCTCGCCGACAAGCTTGTCAAAAGAACTGTCCCCTTGACAACCTCCTCGCTGACAAGCTTGTCAAAGGAACCGTCCCCCTGACAAACTCCCCTTACAACCTCCGGTTTCTACTCACTTTGCCAGCTCGTTGAGCAGGCTCATAATCTTGGGGATCGCCTCCTGCTGGCCTGCGCCGGTCATGGCGGCGATGTACTGTTCCCGATTGCGATAGAGATCCTGTACAGTAGAGACAAGCTTCTTGTTCAGGATGCCTTCCTCTTCACTCTCTACAAGGACTTTGGAAAAACCCTGTGCCTCGAAGGAACGGGCGTTGAGGATCTGGTCACCGCGGGTTCCGATAGAGAGGGGGATCAGGAGATTGGGCTTTCGGAGTGCCAGGATCTCAAAGATCGCATTGGCACCGGCCCTGGAGATGATCAGATCCGCTGCGGCAAAGAGATGGCGGAGATCCTCTTTGACATACTCGAACTGTTTGTAGCCCTCGATGCCGTCTTTGGAGGCATCATATTTTCCCGCGCCGCACAGATGCACGATCCTGAAGTCCTTCAGGAGCTCATCAAGATGGTTCCGGATGGCCTCATTGACGGAGGCTGCGCCCTGGCTGCCGCCCATGACCATGATCACAGGTTTTGCGGCAGCTTCCGCAGCAGTTGTACCTTCAGCAGCAGCTGTACCCGCAGCCCTTTCCATAGAACCAGAAGCTGCATCCGAAGCCGCTTCAAACCCGCACAGGGCAAGGCCTTTCTGACGGTCTCCGGAGAAGAGCTCGGCCCGGATGGGCGTTCCGGTGAGGACAGCCTTGTTTTTGGGCATCTTTGCCACTGTCTCGGGGAAATTGCAGCACACCTTTGCGGCTGCTCCGAAACAGAGTTTGTTGGCGAGACCGGGAGTCATATCCGACTCATGAATCACGCAGGGGATCTTCAAACCCGCCGCTGCGCGCACGACCGGCACGCTGACGAAGCCGCCCTTGGAGAAGACGACGTCCGGGCGGTAGCTCTTGAGGAATTTCCTCGCTTTGGCATATCCCTTCAGCACGCGGAAAGGATCCGTGAAGTTTTTGACGTCAAAATAGCGGCGGAGCTTTCCGGTGGGCACACCGATATAGGGAATGCCGCAGTCGTGCATCAGTTCCTTCTCTATGCCGTCTTCCGAGCCGACATAGGCAATCTCATATCCGGCCTCCCGCAGGGCGGGCAGAAGCGCGATATTGGGCGTTACATGCCCCGCGGTGCCGCCACCGGTGAGGACAATCTTTTTCTTTCCTGCATTTGCCATTTTATTCACCTGATGAAAAAATAAGTTGAGACAGTATCCAAGATGTTAGATGTCAGGGGGACGGTTCCTTTGACACGTTTCCTGGGTCGTCTCCCTGACAAATCCTTGTTGTCAAAAGAACCGTCCCTCTGACACTAGCTTGTCAAAGGAACCGTCCCCCTGACAACCCTGACACCCACTCATGATCCGGCCAGGGCCGCTTTCAGTGCCTTCGCCAGCTGGTCGGGACAGGAGGTGTTCCTGAAACCGCACCGGATGCCCTCGAGTGAATCGATCACATCCTCAGCCTTGCGGCCGGTGACCAGCTTGCTGATTCCCTGCAGATTGCCGTTGCATCCGCCTGTAAAAGAGACGTTTTGAATAACATGATCGGGACCGAGGTCCAGCTCGATACTGCTGGAGCAGGTGCCCTTTGTTCTATAAATCATAGGTTCTTCCTTTCGTGAAAAATGCCCGGAAAAAGCGGTCCGGGCATCCGTTTTAGTGCCTGCGGTTATTGTCCTCCGTCAGTTTGCGGCGGCAGGAGCGTTGATCCACCAGACCTTTTTATTGGCGTCTACGATGCGGTAGCGGGTGACGCCGTTTTTGTTCCTGCAGACGCCGTTGACAGTGACTTTTTTACCCTTGGGCATTGTTGAACTCTTGACGTCGGCATCGAGTGAGGCGAACAGGCCTGTCGCGGCCTTGAGCGTGATGGTGCCGGTCTTGCCCTTGACTGTTGTGTAAGGGAAGACTTTGTTGACATTCTTCAATCCGGCCCTGTCCTGCTCGAGAGCGAAGGTGACGAAAGCGCTGGATGAGAGAGTATCCGAGCCGGATGCCACCAGGGTGATCCTCTTTGCATTGCAGGAGATGGAAGGAGAGGAGCGGAAGCTGAACCTGTTGACCGGCATTGTCTTCAGACAATTGTAGGTCTGGATGAGACCATACTGCTTGCCGGCGGCATCTTTTTTGCCGTACTGGTACAGACCCAGTGCCCTTCCGGTCACCCCGGTCCCCGTGGGAGCAAGAACGGCAATGCACACATAGGGCAGCCTGCCGGGAAGCCTTACCAGGGTCACAGGGTTTGTGTCCTTGAAGGAGACTCTGGTACTCCAGGCTGCCTTCTTGTTGATATTGATGGTCATGCCCTTGTAGGCGCTGCCGGCCTTGGTCGCAGAGACCGTCACCACATCCGCCTTTCCGTCCCCGGTCACATCATAGTTTGAATAGGTCTTTCCGGGCAGGAGAGAAACGACCAGGCCCTTCTTGGCGGAGGAATTGTCCGTGGTGGTCTTGGTGGTGTTTCCTCCCTTGGAGGAGAGTGTGATGGAGGCATCTTTCTGGTGCGTGCCCCAGAAATCGTAAGCCCAGATCACGTGGTCCTCGGGGATGCGCAGGTTGAAACGGATATAGTTCCAGGTGGTTGCTGCCAGCGTAGCTCCGTCTGACAGGATCTCGACCCTGGTACTGGTGTAGACCACGTATTTGGGGGAGAGGACCTTCAGGAAGGAAGTCGCGTTGGAGCCGCCTCTTCCGTGATGGTTGAGGATGGAGACGTCCACCTTGCCGATCTGGCGGGCAAGCCTGTCCTCATCCCCGGCGTAAGGAGCGTGCCGCATCTTGCACAGGCGCAGATTGTTCATATCGCCGCCGATCCAGAGCTTGTGGCTGCCCTGGGTCACACGAACGCCCATTGAGAAATGGTTGTCGGACCGGCTGACAGAGTATTTCTGCGCCTTGCAGCGGGTGGTCTTGCCGGGAACCCACTGGCTGGTGCCGTTTTCAGCCCAGATTTCCCAGTTGAAAAGGCGCAGGGAGGCCTGTCCCAGATACAGGGCTGTATTGGAACTGGAAAAAAGGCCCTTGAACTTTCCCTTGTCTTTTTCGTGGGACTTCAAAAAGGACACAAAACCGGAGGACGCCTTGGGACTGGCGGATTTGCTGATGGAGAGGGCATAGCTGACGCCCACGATCTGCTTTACGTTCGGACTCAGAACAGCGGCGCGCAGCACATTTTCATAAGTGGCCTGATTGCCGTCGGACCAGTTGGAGTCAAACTGCTTGACATACAGTTTTTTGACGTTGCAGTTCTTGATGATCCAGGCCGCATTGCCGTCGTGATCCTTGTGCATATGGGTCAGGACCAGAAATTCCAGGGTGTTCACATTGTGTTTTTTCAGGAAAGCCCTGGCGGCGGAGGAATTTGCGTTTCCTGTGTCGATCATGCCGTATTTTTTATTACCCGACGAGTCGGAACTCTCCAGAAGAACACACAGACCGTGTCTGGAAACGAGAGCGGAGGCGATGTAGGCCGTGAGCCTGCTCTTGTCGGACGGAGCCGGTTCTTCGAGGGAAATGGCAGCCTGTACGGGCTGCGCAATTGTCCCGAAAACAAGGAAAAAAACCAGAACAGCTGCTGTGAACATACGGATCACAGATGCTCTCTGATTCCTGCGGGGGAAAATATGCCTGCTGTTGTCTGCCGGATAGGTGTTCATAAATAAAAATGCCTCATATAATCAATACTTTTTATTTTTCATTCTTCGTCGCGCAATACCCGTGACTTCAGTCGTGGAATACGCGCGCAAAAAAAGGAAATCCGCTGGCGCGAACCCATGCTGCGCAAGGGCGCAGGACTCTGAATTCCCGGAGAGAAGAGGATGCAGACACAGGGCATGGATCTGTATCTGACCCGGGCCTGCCGGGGACTGCTGCTTTCGTATTTTCAGGGAAACAGAAGCCGGGGGCAGGCATCCGGCGCCTGCTCCCGGCGTAGTCACTCCGGAATAAGGGATAGACTGTGTTTTATTCTTCATCGCGCGATACACTTGGCTTCAGTCACGGGATACACGCGGCTTCAGTCACGGGATACACGCGGCTTCACTTGTGGGATACACGTGGTTTCAGTCGCGGGATACGCGCGCAAGACTTGCAAGCGAGTCTTGAAATTTCATCGCCCGGTATCCGCGGTTTCATAAAAGCCGCGGGATACGCACGCAATAAAGTAAACCTGCATTCAGGATTCTCAGCTGCACAGCTCCTTGGCCATCTGTGCAAGAGCAGCTCTGCTGTCGTCCTTGAGAGCGGACTTGATGGTGACGGAAGTCTCGAGGAACTTGATGTTCTTGCAGCCCTCCAGCATGGAATGCATGGTCTTCTTGGCGACGGGCGCCCAGGTGCCGTTTTCGATCAGGCCGACGGTGCGGTTCTGATAGAAGCGCTCTGTCAGGTGCTCGATGAAGGTGTGCATGAAGGGGAAGATGCTGTTGTTGTAGGTCGTGGTGGCAAGCACCAGACGGTCATAGCGGAAAGCATCCTCGACGGCCTCGGGCATATCGTCGCGGGCCAGATCTGTGACGACGACCTTCTCGCAGCCTTCCTTCTTCAGAAGCTCTGCCAGTTCCATGACGGCCTCTTTTGTGTGGCCGTAGACGGAAGTGTAGGCGATCAGGACACCCTTTTCCTCGGGGGTATAGGCGGACCACTTGTCATACAGATCGATGTAGTAGCCGAGATTTTCGGTTAGAACGGGTCCGTGCAGAGGGCAGATGATCTGGATGTCCAGACCGGATGCCTTCTTGAGCAGGTTCTGGGTCTGCATGCCGTATTTGCCGACAATGCCGAAATAGTAGCGGCGGGCCTCGCATGCCCAGCCTTCGGGATCCTCGACGTCATTGGCGCCGAACTTGCCGAAGCCGTCCGCGGAGAAGAGGACCTTGTCGGTGCTGTCATAGGTGACCATGACTTCCGGCCAGTGGACCATGGGTGCGAAGACAAAATTGAGGACATGAGCGCCCAGCTCCAGCTTGTCGCCGTTCTTGACGACCAGCTTCTTCATGGCGGGATCCAGATCGAAGAACTGGCCCATGAAGGTGAAGGTCTTGGCGTTGCCGACTACGGTGGTGTCGGGATAAACAGCCAGGAAATTCATGATATTGGCGGAATGGTCGGGCTCCATGTGCTGCACGATCAGATAATCCGGCTTCCTGTCTCCCAGGATTTCCTTGAGATTGCCGAGCCACTCATCGGTGAACTTCACGTCCACGGTATCCATGACGGCAATCTTCTCGTCCAGAATGACATAGGAATTGTAAGCCATGCCGAGCGGGACAACATACTGACCTTCGAAGAGATCAATCTGATGATCATTGACACCGACATACTTGATAGAATCTGTGATCTTCATAATTGGAAATTCTCCATTTCATATAATAGCATTTGACAGTACTGTAAAAATGGATGCGCAGCAAACCGAAAGCCCCGCCGGAACCCTCTGTGAAATCTGTAAAGATCCACCCGATGAAAATCCGCCTGTCTCTCAACAGTGCCGCTGCAGCACCGGCTCCAAGGAAGCCCACGAAATGAGCATACCTTCTCAATTACATATAATACCGCAAAAACACGATGAATAAAAGCCCTTCCGGATGTAATCTGCAGTCAATCTGTTTCCGGGGTGTCAAGGGG
>DGRU01000046.1:11274-15377 GCA_002390025.1 Lachnospiraceae bacterium UBA4380 | reverse complement strand
TGCTTGATCACATAAGCAAATGTCGCAAAATAAGGGCGGAAATGATAAAGTAGATAGAGAAAGAATCTGGACCGGCAGAGCCGCAAAGGCCCGGAGGGCGGAGGTAATACCATGATCAGACCGGAGATGGCACAGAAATTCATAGACCAGATCACGGAGTATACAGACTATAACATCAATATTATGGATGAAACCGGTGTGATCATTGCCAGCCGGGACCCCAAACGCGTCGGGACCTATCACGAAGCGGCGGACAGGATCATCCGCGGAAGTGAGGAGATCGTCACGGTCGATGACGAGAAGCTGTTCCCCGGCGTTCTGCCCGGCATCAACATGGCCATCATGGTCAACGGCAGAAAAGAGGGCGTCGTGGGCGTCACCGGTTCCCCTGCCCACATACGGGAGGTCGCCATGATCACCCGCCTGGCCATCGAGGCCATGCTCAAATATGAAAAACAGCAGGAAAACCTTCTCCTGCGCCAGGGCAGAAAGGAAAATTTCTTTCAGCTTCTGGTCCGCGTCGAGAATGCCGATCCCAATGAACTGCGCGCGGCCGCTCAGCTTTTGGGCTATGAGGAGTCCATCATCCGTGTGCCCATCCTGTGCAGGATCCTGGACAACACACCGGCAGACCGCATCCTGGAGACGATCCGCTCCAATGACGGACACTGGATCCAGGACCTGAGCACGATCCTGGACGACACCCATGTGCTTCTGTTCCGCACCCTGCGCGAGAACAGGAGAGGGGGCGCCTTTTCCCTGCGGCGGGAGATTCTATCCTATATGAACAGTACGCTCCGGCGCATGGACCGGGGAGGCATGAAAGCGGTCTTTTTTGTCGGAACTCCGCAGAGTGCATTTACCCAGTACATCTATGCCTACCGCCACTGCAAATGGCTGGAATCCAGGTACAGACATCTGACAGACCCTGCAGGGGATGACAGGGTGAAGTTTTTTTATGACAAAGCGGCGGAGTATTTTTACTCGGTCCTGCCCAGGGAGGAACTCCACCGGGTCTTTTACCAGTACGGCAGCCAGCTGCAGGGCGATGAACGAAAACAGCTCATCGATACGGTCGCCGCTCTCATTGAGACCAATTTTAACCTGACCGAGGCGGCCAAAGCCCTCTTCATCCACAAAAATACCATGATGTACCGATATAACAAAATCAAAGACATGTTGGACATAGATCCGATCCGCAGCTCTTCTGACAGAACCTTCCTGATTTTGCTCTATCACAGTCTTTGAGAGGATAAAAAAGGGCCATTCTCGGAGAACTGCATGGATAAATACAGCCTGCTGCAGTGAACACACCCCGCTTTTTGATTATTTATAAAGATTAGAAGAACACCTGTTTTGTGTCGTTAATACACAAGCAGGTGCTTTTTTTATTTTGCGGACGCATGGCTGAATCAGGGCACTTCCGGTATCCTTTACTTAGAAAGAAGAGAGAAAACCCATGAAAAAGAACGTATGCATACATGTGGGACTCAGTAGTAAGAGCAGACGGGTAACAGAAAGATAATTCTACAAGTCAAAAAAGGAGAAAAACAATGGATGCACAGTTCACCACTCTGGGAGCAATCATAGGACTTGCGATCGCAATTGTCTTGATTATCAAAAAAGTACAGCCTGCCTATAGCCTGATCTTCGGCGCCCTGATCGGCGGCCTCATCGGCGGCGGCGGTCTCGACGTGACCGTCAGCACCATGGTCAGCGGGGCGGGTTCCATGATGTCCTCTGTTTTGAGAATCCTGACCAGCGGAATCCTGGCAGGCGCTCTGATCAAGACGGGATCTGCCGAAAAAATCGCCGAGACCATTGTCGAGAAACTCGGTGAGAAACGCGCCGTGGCAGCCATTGCCGCAGCGACCATGATCATCTGCGCTGTCGGCGTCTTTGTGGATATTTCCGTTATCACCGTGGCCCCCATCGCGCTGGCCATCGGAAGGCGCGCAGGTCTCTCCAGAAGCGGAATCCTCGTTGCCATGATCGGAGGCGGCAAAGCCGGCAATATCATCTCACCCAACCCCAACACCATTGCCGTCTCCGAAGCTTTTGAACAGCCCCTGACCTCTGTCATGGCCCGCAATATCATCCCTGCCCTCTGTGCCCTGGTCATGGCCATCGTCCTCGCCTCCTTCCTTGTGAAAAAGAAAGGCGAAGAGATCCAGGCCGCCGACCTCGAGGGCGCCGGAGACAAGGAACTTCCCGGTTTCCTTCCCGCCATCCTCGGCCCCGCCGTGGTTATTATCATGCTGGCCCTCCGTCCCCTCGCCGGAATCGCGATCGACCCCCTCATTGCGCTTCCCGTGGGCGGAGCCGTCAGCACGATTGCGACAGGCAAGGCAAAACACTTCATCGAATACACGGAATTCGGCCTGGGCAAGGTCATCGGCGTCTCCATCCTGCTGATCGGCACCGGCACGATCGCCGGCATCATCAAGGCATCCGCCCTGCAGTATGACGTGACCACCGTGCTCGAAGCCATGAACATGCCCGCCTTCGTGCTCGCGCCCCTCTCTGGTATCCTCATGGCAGCGGCGACAGCCTCCACAACGGCCGGCGCAACTGTTGCAGCTCAGACCTTTGCCCCCACCCTTCTGGCCAACGGCGTCTCCGGACTTGCCGCAGCAGCTATGGTCCATGCCGGCGCCACAGTCCTTGACTCCCTGCCCCACGGTTCCTTCTTCCATGCGACCGGCGGCTCCGTCAACATGAGCATCGGCGACCGCATGAAGATCATTCCCTTCGAGGCGGCAATCGGCATTACCGGCACCATCGTATCGGTAGCTTTATATCTTGTCCTGCACTAAATGAGTTTTCCGGAACCGTCCCGCCTGACTCATACTTCATAACATAAGGCATAGAATATTTTACTTATCTTCATTTCGAAAAGGCAGGCAGTAGAATATAATATATAAAAAGACAGGAAAACAGAAATAGGAATACCGGATTTTCCCGGGCGTAAACTGACAGTAAGACAGTAAGGAGGAAGAGACTATGCGCAAGACAAAAATCATCTGCACGATCGGTCCGGCAAGCGAGAGCGAAGAGACGCTGCGCGAATTGATCAATGCGGGCATGAACGTGGCGAGATTTAATTTCTCCCATGGAACCCATGAGGAGCACAAGGCAAAATTCAAGCGCCTGGTCCGCCTCCGCAGAGAGATGGGTGTTCCTGTAGCCACACTGATGGATACCAAGGGCCCCGAAATCCGCCTCCGCGACTTTGATGGCGGTAAGGTCATGCTGGAAAAAGGCAGCGAATTCACACTGACGACCGAAGAAGTCATGGGAACTGCAGAGCGCGCCTCCATCAGCTACAAGGACCTGCCCAAAGATGTCTCCGAGGGCGGCATGATCCTGATCGATGACGGCCTGATCGAACTGAGAGTCAACAGCGTTACCGATACGGAGATCCACTGCACCGTCGTCAACGGAGGCCCCGTCTCCAACCACAAGGGCGTCAATGTCCCCGATACCGACCTGTCCATGCCCTTTATCAGCGAGCAGGACCGGGCCGACATCGAATTCGGCTGCAAGATGGGCTATGAATATATCGCAGCTTCCTTCACCAGGACGGCCGATGATATCCGCCTGATCCGGGAGATCCTCGATGCCCATAAGAGCAGAATGAAGATCATCGCCAAGATCGAGAGCACCCAGGGCGTCAACAATATCGACGAGATCCTCGACGTCGCCGACGGCGTCATGGTGGCCCGCGGAGACCTGGGTGTCGAAGTTCCGCTGGAGGAAGTGCCCGTCTACCAGAAGCACATCATCCATCTGGCCGAAGTGAGGGGCAAGATCGTCGTCACTGCCACCCAGATGCTCGATTCCATGATGCATAATCCCCGCCCGACCCGCGCCGAGGCGACCGACGTCGCCAATGCCGTCTATGACGGCACGACCGCCATCATGCTCTCGGGCGAGACCGCCAGCGGCGCCTATCCCGTGGAGGCCGTCAAGACCATGTCCAGGATCGCCGAGGCCGCAGAGAATGACGTCAACTACCGCAGACGCTTCGGCAAACGTCCCGAGGAGAAGGACACCGACATCACGACAGCCATTTCCCACTCGACCTGCATGGTCGCCCAGGA
>DGRU01000046.1:6909-11170 GCA_002390025.1 Lachnospiraceae bacterium UBA4380 | reverse complement strand
GCCCGCCGCATCAGCAAATACAAACCCACATGTCCCATTGTCGCATGTTCTGTCAGCGAACCCGTCGCCTGCCAGATGAACCTCCTCTTCGGCGTCGTCCCCATGACCATTCCCCAGGAGGACAATGAAGAGATGCTCTTTGAGGCTGCCGTCATGGCCGCCAAACAGGCCGGCATCGCCGAAAAGGGCGACACCGTTGTCCTCACCGCCGGACTGCCCCTGGGCAAGACCGGCAACACCAACATGATCCGCGTCTTTGAAGTGTTCTGATTGAAAAAAACTTCCGGGATGCGCTATACTGTGTTCATGAACACGTTTTCTGAGATCATCGGGCAGGACATCATCCTCTCGCACCTGCAGAACGCGCTGCGCACAGGCGGCGTGTCCCACGCATATATTCTCAACGGAGCAAAGGGCTCCGGGCGGCATATGATCGCCCGGAGCTTTTCGGCTGCTCTCTTGTGCGGCAGCCCCCGGCAGGAGGGGGACAGGATCGAGCCCTGCGGGGAATGCCTGTCCTGCATACAGGCCGAAGCCGGCAGCAATCCCGACCTCATCACCCTTGAGCGCGAGAAGGAGAGCAGCATCGGCGTCAACGATATCCGGAAAATGCGCGCGGATGTCATGATCAAGCCCTACAGCGCGGCCCACAAAATCTACATCATCCCCGACGCCGAAAAAATGACCCCCGCAGCCCAGAACGCCCTGCTCAAGACCCTGGAGGAGCCCCCTTCCTACGCGGTGATCCTCCTGCTCGCCGACGGAACCTCCGCCTTTCTGCCGACCATCATGAGCCGCTGCGTCACCCTGCCCCTTCGGCCCGTGCCGGAGAAGGCCGTCGAGGACTGCCTCAAGGAGCGCTTCGGCGCTGATGAATACCGGGCCCGCCTCTGCGCCCGCTTTTCAGGAGGAAGCATAGGCCGGGCAGCCCTTCTCCTGGAAAATGAAAACTTTGCCGCACTGCGTGAAAAGACGATAGATATCCTTCGAAAAATAGATAAAACAGATGCCGCGCAGATTGCATCCTTCGTCAAAGAGGCCGCTGCGGAGGAGGAGACCGGAGACCTGATCGATCTGATCCTGACCTGGAACCGGGATCTTATGGTCTGCCGCAGCACGCACGGCACAGAGAACTTGATTTTTACTGATGAAGTACAGTATATTATAGAAGCTGCACAAACTGTGTCCTGGCAGGGACTCCAGGCCGCCTCCGAAGCTGTCTTTCGGGCCCGGAGACGCCTGTTTTCCAATGTAAATGCAGAACTCACCCTGCAGATGATGCTGCTCGAGATCCGGGCGGCCTACCGGACACAGGACAGAGGGCAGTGACAGGAAAGATCCATACCGAACAGGTATTTTCAGAGGTGTTATTTATATGGAAAAAACCGAAAACGGCAAAGTGAAAGTCGTGGGAGTCCGCTTCCGGACTGCCGGTAAAATATATTATTTCGATCCGGGTGATTTCGAACTCAGCCGCGGAAGCCACGTGATCGTCGAGACTGCCAGGGGCATTGAGTACGGCTTCGTCGTGGGCCCGCCCATGGAAGTCGAGGAAAAGATCATTCCCCAGCCCCTCAAGGCAGTGCTGCGGATCAGCACCGAGGAGGATGACCGGCGCGAACAGAAAAACCGCGAGCGCGAGAGGGAGGCCTTCTGGATCTGCCGCGAACGCATCCAGAAGCGCGGCCTGGAGATGAAGCTCATCGATGCCGAATATACCTTCGACAACAGCAAAGTGCTCTTTTACTTTACTGCCGACGGCAGAGTCGACTTCCGTGAACTCGTCAAGGACCTTGCAGGCGTCTTCCGCACCCGCATCGAACTGCGCCAGGTCGGCGTCCGCGACGAGACCAAGATCCTCGGCGGCTACGGCAGCTGCGGCCGCCCCCTGTGCTGCCACACCTGGCTCTCCGATTTCGTCCCCGTCTCCATCAAGATGGCCAAGGAACAGAATCTCTCCCTCAACCCCGGCAAGATCTCCGGCGTCTGCGGGAGACTCATGTGCTGTCTGAAAAATGAGGCGGAGACCTACGAAGAACTCAACAAGACCCTTCCCCACGCCGGCGACGAAGTGGAAGCCTCCGACGGCATGAACGGCCTCGTGGAGAGTGTCAACATCCTGCGCCAGACCGCCCGCATCATCGTCGAAGTGGACGATGAAAAAGAGCTTCACGAATACAGCGTCAACGACCTGACCATCCTGCGCCGCCGCAAGAGAGGCACCAGCAGGCCCACCATGCAGAAAAATACCCCGCCCCAGAAAGCGGCTCCCGCAAAGGAGAGCAGGGAACCCAGGGAAGGCAGGGAAAACCGCGACAAAAAAGAACCCCGCGAGGGAAAAGGAAACCGTGAGGGGAAAGGCGGACGCGAGAACAGCCGCGAAGGCAGAGGAAACCGTGAAAACCGCGAGCCCCGTGAAAATCGCGAATCCCGTGAGCCCCGCGAAGGACGCGAAGCTGCGGAAGTCCGTGAAGGCCGCGAGTCCCGCGAGCCCCGCGACATGGCGGAAACCCGCGAGCCCAGAGACAACGGCGACAATGCCGCTCGTGACCGCGGCAAAAAAGACCACGGCAAAAACCGCAGAGACCGCCGCCCCGACCGCAGGCAGGACCGCCGTCAGAACAGAGACGACCAGCCGGCCAGGGCCGATTCCGAGCAGAGAGAGATCCCGCAGGAATAACAGGAATAAAATGCGCTGATCCGGGACCCTCCCGCAGGTACTATGCGCTGATCCGGGACCCGTCCGCGGGTCCAGTGCGCTGATCCCGCGGCTGAAGCCACGGTTTTTGCGCGATGAAGAGATGAAGAATAGATCTCACCCGAACTAATTTATGAGAGCAAATGATTATCTGCGCCCGGGCGAGCGGATCGATGACCTCCAGCGCGGCGGAACTGCCCCGCAGGAGCAGACAGACGTCCCGAAGGAGTCCGGAGCCGGGCATGAAAACGACAGCAGTCCGCCGCAGGGCGGACTGTGTATTATTCAGGACCCGTCCCGCTTCTGCTTCGGGATGGATGCAGTCCTGCTCTCTGCCTATGTGCAGATGAAAAAGGCCCGCCGGGGACTTGATCTGGGCACGGGAAACGGCATTATCCCCATCCTTTTGTCCGACAGGACAGACTGCCGGCATCTGACCGGCCTGGAGATCCAGCCCGCCAGCGCAGACCTGGCCAGGAGGAGCGTTGCCCTCAACGGTCTTCAGGACCGCATATCCATTGTGGAGGGAGATATTAAAGAAGCAGACCGCATCTTTGCAGCTGCTTCTTTTGATTTCATTACCTGCAACCCGCCCTACCGCACCGTCGGCAGCGGCAAGGTCAGCGGCTCAGCTGCAGCGGCACAGGGAACGCCCGGCAACCTGAAGAATCCCGAGAATCCGGAGAATCAGAAGAATTCGGAGAATCCTGAGAATCCAAAGAATTTGAAGAATTCGGAGAACCCGAAGAATCCAAAGAATCTGGAGAATCTGGATCCCCGCGCCATTGCGCGCCACGAACTGCTCTGCACCTTTGACGACGTCGCCCGCGCCGCGGCAAAACTCCTTCGCCCCGGGGGACATTTTTACCTGGTGCACAGGCCCCTCCGCCTGCCCGAGCTCATCACGACCCTCTGCGGCAGAGGACTCGAGCCCAAGCGCATGCGCCTTGTCTATCCCTACATCGATCAGGCACCCAACATGGTCCTCCTCGACTGTGTGAGGGGAGGCGGCCCCGAACTGCGGGTGGAACCGCCCCTGATCGTCTATGAGAAGGACGGAAGCTACACACCGGAACTCATGCATATTTACTATGACTGAGCTGCAGTCAGAAAAAAAACGAACCGCCGTGACGGAAGAGAAGCCCGGAACATGCGCCGTGCCTGTCGCGACGGAAGAGAAACCCGGAACATGCGCCGTGCCTGCCGTGACGGAAGCGAAGCCCGGAACATGTGCCGTGCCTGCCGCGACGGAAGAGAAGCCCGGAACATTCGCCGTGCCTGCCGCGACGGAAGAAGCTGCAGTGTGGAACAGACGACAGACCATTCATGAAACAGAAGACCTAAAACATAAAATATAAAACATAAAACAGAGAAAACTTTTGACCTGCACTTTGGAGAAAAACGGACCATGCCCGGAACCTTATATCTCTGCGCGACCCCCATCGGGAACCTCGGCGACATCACCCAGCGCGTCCTTGACACCCTGCGCGAGGTGGATCTGATCGCGGCGGAAGATACCCGCAACACCCTGCGCCTGCTCAATCATTTTGAAATCAAAAAGCC
>DGRU01000046.1:792-6825 GCA_002390025.1 Lachnospiraceae bacterium UBA4380 | reverse complement strand
AAATACGACAAGGCCAGGGAACTGATCGGCCGCCTGCACCGGGGTGAAAACATCGCCGTAGTCACGGATGCCGGCACCCCCGCCATCTCCGATCCCGGAGAGGTCCTGGCAGCCCTCTGCATCGAAGAGGGCATCCGCGTCACATCCCTCCCCGGAGCCTGTGCCCTGATCACGGCCCTCACCATGTCCGGCATGCCCGCCAGACGATTCTGCTTCGAGGGCTTTCTTCCCCCGGAAAAAACAGAAAAAAAAGAGCGCCGCAGGATCCTGGACCAGCTCCGCACCGAAGAGCGGACCATCATCCTCTACGAGGCGCCCCACCATCTGCGCGCAACACTGGCGGAGCTCGCAGAGACAGTCGGTGACAGCAGGCGCATTACGCTCTGCCGTGAACTGACCAAACGATTTGAGGAGGCCATCCCCTTCACCCTCGGAGATGCCGTTAACTACTACAAAGAAAACGACCCCCGCGGAGAATACGTCCTGGTCCTCGCCGGCGCCGATCCCGGGGAACTCGAGACACAGGCGCGCGCAGCCTTTGATGCCCTTTCCATCGAGGACCACATGCAGCAATATCTGGACCAGGGACTCTCCCAGAAGGAAGCCATGCGCCGCGTCGCCGCAGACCGCGGCCTCTCCCGAAGAGATATCTACCAGCAGCTCAAAGTCAAATAAGAGCTGTAAGAGCTGCTGTAAAGATATAGCTGACTTTTTTTGCTCCCCCAGGAAAGAAGCCGCCCCGGCCCGACAACAAAAAAGAGCGACAAAATAGAGCAGCAAAAAAGAGCGGCAAAAGGAACAACTAAAAGAACAACAAAAAGAGCGACAAAAAAGAGCAACAAAAAGAGCAGCAAAAAAGAACAAAAAAGCAACCGGAAAAGAAAACAGGAAAAGAGAAAAAGAAATTAAGAAAGAAAAGAAAAGGAGAAAAAACATGAAACCCGAACTCATCCTCGCTCCATCCATGCTTTCGGCGGATTTTAAAAATCTGTCAGAGGAAATCAAGGCCGTCGAAAAAGGCGGCGCCGCCTATCTTCATATCGACGTCATGGACGGCGTCTTTGTCCCCTCGATCTCCTTCGGCATGCCTGTCATGAAATCCATCCGCAGCGCCACGGACATGGTATTTGATGCGCACCTCATGATCATTGATCCCATCCGCTATATCAAGGAGTTTGCGGCATCCGGCGCCGATCTCATCACCTTCCACCTCGAGGCGGCTGAGGATCCCCAGGCTGTCATCGAAGAGATCCGCAAATACGGATGCAAAGCCGGCATCTCCATCAAACCCGGCACACCCTTCGAGGATGTCATTCCCTACATGGACAAGGTGGACATGCTCCTCGTCATGACCGTTGAACCCGGATTCGGCGGCCAGAAGATGATGCCCGAGACCCTGGACAAAGTCCGCGCCGCACGCGCATACGTCACCGAAAAGGGCCTGAAGACAGACATCCAGGTCGACGGCGGCGTCAAATACGACAACATCCGGCTTCCCCTCGAAGCCGGCGCCAACATCTTCGTTGTCGGCTCTGCCGTCTTCGGCCCCGACACCTACGGGGAGGCAAAGCGCTTCAGCGATTTCCTCGCGGCGCAGTAAAGCCGCAAGATGACTCTGCGGGAGAGCTCCGGCAAAAAAGCCGGAATACAAGTGTGCGGGAGAGCCGCCCGGAAGGCCGGAGGCTGACCGCGCGCAAGTGCTCCGTGAGAGCAGCGGCCTGACGGGAAGTCAAAGAACTGAGTTCTGACACAGAGCACTGTAAAAATAAACAAGCTGTCAAAATGAAAAAGAAAACGGGCAGATCAGGAACCTGCATGACCATTTCATGGATTCCTGTATTCTGCCCGTTTTTTTAGTCTCAGTATCAGTTCTGTTTTGCAGAGCTATCTTTGTTTTTCATTGCTGCCTCTGTCTTTCAGCAGTATGGCTGTTTTTCGGTGTTATTTTTGGTTTCAGCAAGAGCTCTGTTTTTTTACAACATCACCTTTTTCTTATCACACCAGCTTTTCGGTTTCCGGCAGACTGCCGGCATTCTCCGCCGCATCGGTGTTCCCTGCTGCCGCGGCGGAGATCGGAGCATCTGAAGCAACTGCCGTGGTTTCTGCACCTGCATCCACGACTGCAGATTCCAAAGTCCCGGTCATTTCGCCCGCACTGATGTCTTCTGCCGGAGCAACCGCAGATGCAGTATTTTCAGCCGCACTGATGTCTTCTGCCGGAGCAACCGCAGATGCAGTATTTTCAGCCGCACCGGTGTCTTCCATTGGAGGATCCGCAGATGTGGTTTTTTCAGCCCCACCGGTGTCTTTCGTTGGAGAATCCGCAGATGCGGCCGCCTCAGGGTATGCGCCCTCATCATTGTCCGCTGCCGAGGAAACAAGATCCACTGCCTCCGAGACAGCCATGGCTGTCAGCACTGCCAGATCGGCTGTGGCGTTCACAGCTATGTCGCCGGCTGCTTTGACACCGGCCAGAGTGCCGCTCTTGCTCTTTTTGTGTTCTTCACTCTGGGTTTCCAGCCACTTGATGACATAGTCCTGATAGACGAAATCCACGATGGCAGCGAAGGGGATGGCCAGAAGGATGCCCAGGACCCCCATCAGACGGCCGCCGATCACCAGGGAAATCAGGATCCACACGGCGGAGACGCCCAGCTGCCCACCGAACAGGCGGGGCTTGATCACATAGCCGTCCAGCGTCTGCAGGATCGTTGTAAAAATCAGGAAGAGCAGAGCGTACCAGGGCTTGACCAGTACCAGGATGAAAGCACCGATGACTGCGCCGATCATGGGACCGAAGGTCGGCGCCAGATTTGTCACACCGACGACAACCGAAATGATCGCAACGTAGGGCATGCCCGTGACCACCATGAAGACCCAGTTGCACAGGCCGATGATCATGCCGTCCAGCAGATCGAAGGCGATGTACTGGATCAGGATCTTATTGCAGCGGCTCCAGAAAGATGCCGTGTTCTTGTAGGCCTGATCCGGCAGCAGTGCATGGAGAAGCCTGGAGAAGCCCTTCCTGAGCCGGGCCTGGTCCATCATCAGATAGATCGCCAGAATGAAGGAGATGATCCAGTCAAACATCTTGGCGCCGATGCTGTAGGAGGCATTGACGATCTTGTTGAGATTTTCCGGAAGGATCCTTGTGAGCGACTGCAGCAGCTCATCGCCCGAGGAAATAAACTTTGACAGGTCAATGTCATGCTGCAGGGCGAAGCTGTTCAGCTGCCGCATCAGCCGCTGGAAGGAAAGCACGTAACTGTTCAGGTTGCCCGCGAACATGATGATACTGTCTATGACCTGCGGGACCAGCGCGACCACCAGGATCACGATGAACAGGATCACGGAGAGGAAGGAGAAGATGACCGAAAGGGTGTGCCGCATTTTCTCCTGTTCAACTCTGTAAAAGACATATTTGCTGAAAACATTTTCCAGGGGATCCAGGATATAGGCGATCACGAAGGCCATGATGACAGGCGCGAAGACATGCCATATAGACCCAAGGAATTGAAGGATCCCGCTGATATGCGTCAGCAGCATATAAAGCACGACCGCCGAGCAAAGGGCGATCGTATAGGAAAACCATTTTTCTTTCAGAAGATTTTTGTTGAATTTCATTTATATCGTTCCCTGACGAGTTAGTCCGAGTGAGTCTGATAGTTTCCGTTTCTTAAGTATATGCGAAAAAGAGCAAAACTTCAATGCATTCGGACAGCGGGGAAGGCGGGCGGGGAAGGCGGAAGGTATTTGCAGGCAGAGCCTCCGGCATTTCAAGGAGGTCCAAAACCGCATGGGAACAGGGTATTTTGCTGTCATTTTGCACGATAAGACGTCTCAAAATCGATTGAGAATTATACATATTTACTGTATAATGAAGGGAGCAGTATGCCGATAACCACCTTGAACAATCCGACACAGGAGGATCCGCCTTATGAGACAATGGACAACGGAAGAGCGCTACAGAGTGCTTCACAGCCCCGATGAAATTTCCGATCTTTATGACAAGATCAGCAAATCCGTCTACCGCCAGACCTACCACGTACAGCCCGTCACAGGTCTTTCCAGTGACCCCAACGGCTTCACCTGCCACAAGGGTACCTGGCATCTCTTCTACCAGTGGTGCCCCTGGGGCGCCGTGCACGGCCTGAAATACTGGTATCATGTATCCAGTCCGGATCTTATCCACTGGAAAAACGAGGGTGTCGGACTGGCTCCCGATACTTTCTATGACAATAAGGGCTGCCATTCCGGCAGCGCCATCTGCGCGGGCGACGACCTCTATTTCTTCTACACCGGCAACCACCGCGACGAAAACTGGGTCCGCACACCCTACACCTGTGCCGCAAAACTGGGCAAGGACGGCAAGCCCGAGAAGCTTCCCGAGCCCCTGTTCGGCCCCCGCGATGACTACAGCGAACACCAGCGCGATCCCAAAGTCGTTTACAACGAAAAGAATAACAAATATTACATCTTCATCGGCGCTCAGACCCTGGACAAAAAGGGCACTGTCCAGATCTACCAGTCCGAAAACCTCCTCTCCGGATGGTCCTTCGCCGGCCAGCTCAACGTCGTCGGCTTCGAGGACTTCGGCGGTATGTGGGAATGCCCCTACATCGTCAACATCAGCGGCAGCGACGTCCTGATTTTCTCTCCTCAGTACACCAAGCTTCCCGGCCGCTCCGAGAGCACAAACCACAACGTCTATCTCATCGGCAAAATGGATTACGACACCCTGACCTTCACACCCGAGTCCGGCTACCGCCACCTCGACTACGGCTTCGACTTCTACGCCGCCCAGGGTGCCTCCAACGTCGGCGATCCCGACAAGGCCATCCTGATCGGCTGGATCGGCCTGCCCGACAACCACTATCCCACCGAGGAAGAGGACTGGGAAGGCAGCATGGGCCTGCCCCGCGAACTCCGCGTCAAGGACGGTAAGCTCCTACAGACTCCTGTCAGCGGCATCGAAGCCCTCCGCGCCGGCGAAGCACCGGCCGACGGCACCCTGCCCGCAGCCTGCGAGATGATCGTTGAGCCCGCCGCAGACGCTGATTTCGACCTCAACCTCTACACCAAGGCCGACGGCAGCGGCGGCCTGCGCCTCCACTACGACGCAGCAACAAAGACCTGCACCGTGGACAAGACCGGCCTCAACAAGCGCTTCAACATGGCAGTCGGCGAAGTCCTCGACATGCCCCTTGAAAATCCGCTCAGGAACCTCCGCATTTTCATCGACCGCAGCTCCACCGAGTATTTTGTCAATGACGGCGAGGCCACCTTCACCAGCCACACCTATCCCGAGGCAGAAGAGTTCCACTACACCGTCACAGACGGCGCAGCTGTCAAGATCTACAAACTCAACCCTTCCGTCAAGGATGATTTTGTTGTCTGAGTTGAACTGTCGAGGTTGTCAGGGGGACGGTTCCTTTGACACCGGAGGGGACAGACGAGGAGACGGAGAACCGTCCCCTGTCTCCTCCTCCCCTCCACCGCCTCCCGTCCCGCCTCCTGCCCCGAAAGGACACCAATATAAGGTCTGAAAGGATACCCATACGATATGAAAAAAGTATTTGCGAGTGACTTTGATGGAACCCTCTATTTCTACCTGGCCGAGGATGACAGAAAGCTCCCGGCCGAGAACGTAGCCAAGATCCGCGAGTACCAGGCGGCAGGCCACCTCTTCGGTCTGTGCACAGGCCGTCAGGTCGGCGGTCTGACCCCCTTCATCACCGGTTTTGTTGAGCCCGACTTCTACATCACCAGCAGCGGCGCCAATATCGTGGACACACAGTTCAGAGAAATCCGCAAGAAAGGCGTCGACCCCAAGGTTGCCGATGCCATCATCAAAAAATACGGCACCGACAATTTCCGCTTCACCCTTGATGTCGAAGGCGATATCTGCGTCTTCAAGGAAATGGACTACCCCGGAAAATACTACATCATCACCGGTGTAGATGACTGCCCCAAGGGCCTCATCCACCAGGTCTCCATCCACACCGAGAGCCTGGATGACGCCGCCCGCATGGC
>DGRU01000046.1:0-690 GCA_002390025.1 Lachnospiraceae bacterium UBA4380 | reverse complement strand
GCCTTCCAGAACGTCATCGAGATCGACATCGCCCCCAAGGGCTGCTCCAAGGGCGAGGGCGTCCAGTTCCTGCGCGAGTACATGAAACACGAGTACGGCGACATCCGACTCTACGGCATCGGCGATTCCATGAACGACCTGCCCCTGATCGACGCATCCGATGTCTCCTACACCTTCCCCTATGCACCCAAGGAAGTCCAGGAGCGCGTGACAAAGGTGGTCCCCACCATCGTCGAAGCCCTCGAGGACTCCATGCGCGAAGAAGTCTGACCTGAGTTGTCAGGGGGACGGTTCCTTTGACACCCCCGACAAGACAGGGTTGTCATGGGGACGGTTCTTCTGACACGGGATGATACCTGCAGGAGTTGTCACTGGAACCGTCCCCCTGACAATGTGACACTCGCCGAAAAATGGCTCTACGATACCGGGAACGTAAAAGAAAAACAAAAAATACATAATAATAAATATTTAGTCAGGGCAATTGTTCAGATACACGAAAAAAGGCCTGTAAAAATGTTTGTTTTCCTATGTTCTGTCAGTTGCGTTTATCGTGTCCAATAGGTATAATGTCACCAAGAGACGATAAATGTCCTTATTTAAGTACATTAATGATTCAGAAAGAGGTATGAGAATGGCAAATATTGATCTTACTAAGTATGGCATTACCGGCGCAACAGAGATCATCCGCAA
>DGRU01000129.1:4985-8115 GCA_002390025.1 Lachnospiraceae bacterium UBA4380 | reverse complement strand
ATCATGGTCGGGAATCGCAATGCCGCAAACAAAAACAATACAGGCAGCGACATCATGACCAGAATAAAGAGACTTGCCTGTATGCTCCGTCCTTCCTGTCCATACTGATGGAGAAAGCCGATAATCATCAATATACTGTAGATGACTGCAGCGGCGATCAGCAGCCTTCGATCAATCTTAAATTTTCTGTCTTTTTTCATTGCAGGACTCCTTTGCGCCTCTCTTTCCGCCCTGTAACATCTGCCGCCTCTTTTCCATGGCCCTCACACATAAGGGGGATGCCGCATCAGTTGAGAAGTTCAGCTGATCAGCATCCCCTTAAATCATGCCTTTTTTAGGGTCGCCATGACGGACCGTTCTTCTGCAGCACTTGCTGCAGGAGCGCATTCTGCTCAAAATATTCCAGTGTGATGCCGCTCTCGCCTATGATGCGGGCCTTTGCGGGAGCCACTCCTTTGCGGAAGTCGGCGTGGTAGTCGGAACCGCCGGAAAAAATGGCAACACGTCCGCTGTACCTCTCCCTCACCTCATCCTCAATCTGTTCCGGTGTCAAGCTGCCTCCGTAGCTGGTCTTGGAATAGGGATAGCAGGCCTCGATACCGTCCAGGCCTGCTTCGATCAGGCGGCCAATATAGGCTGCCCGATCCATTGTGCCGGAAGAAAGCCTGACCGGCTCGTTGACCAGATAGGGATGAGCCATGATCACGATGCCGCCGCAGCGGTGCACCTGGCGGATCACCTGCACAGGATCCGGCTTCTCGCGCAGGATCTGATAGGAAGGTGTGTTTTTGACCATGAGCTTGGCACTGCTCCAGTCCTTCTGATAGCTCTTTCGCGCGATCAGCTCGAAAATCATTTTCTTCTGCACCTGCTCCTGGGATACAGGATTTCCGCCGTTTTCCAGAACCTCTTCCCATGTCATGTGCATGCCGTCTGCGTCCAGGCGGCGGACCAGTTCGCGGTAACTCCCGATCTTGGACTCCACCACCGCCTGTTCAAGGGTGTCAAAAAAGGGGTCCTCCCAGTCACAGCCAAGGCATACCAGATGGCAGTCCTCTGCCGTCGTCTCACAGGAAATCTCTATTCCGCGCAGCAGCTGCAGTCCCTTCGACCGGGCGTAGTCCACTGCATCCACCAGGACGCTCTCCCCCTCATCTGTCTTTTCCTCAGAAGTTCCATTCCCTGTACCGGCCGCTGACACCCGGATTTCTCTGGGCGGCCTTATATCGTGGTCTGTGATGGCAATCACTTTCATTCCCAGAGCTGCCGCATGGTCGATCAGCTGCTGCGGTGTGTCCGCCCCGTCCGAGCGGGTGGAGTGTGTGTGCAGGTCCACGAGATAGTTAGGCCTGTATCCGGAAATCTGAAGTCACGGGCACTGCCCCTGATCCGTCCTTTCTTCGTTATTGTAGGACAGATTCCCTGCATTCTCAAGTGATTGAAAAGAGTCCCAGGAACGTCTTTGTTATCTGTACAGCCCCACCTGAACTCGAGTGTTTTTGCGTGGTTTCCAACGCAAAACCCGAGTTAAACGGTGTTCGCCCCATTCGCGGAGCGAATTTAGCATGGGCGAACGCAAAAATCCCGCAAAGATCATGCCTGTGTGGGTACTCTCTATTCTCTCGGTTGGATTCAGTGTCTTCACTCTCATCAGCGACCTTACCCGGCACGCGGCGCTCGCCGACATGGGACCCAACTTCGCAGGACTTGCATTCGGAATCCTGATGCTGGTGATTGCAAACAATATCAAGAAGGAAGCCGGCAGATAAAGCTCCTGACAGCTTCCCCGATCTCAGAACAGGAATCTCAGAATAGAATTACAGAATAATGACAGCACCGCCGGTCCCAAAAACCGGCGGTGTTTTTTTGCTGCAAGCCAATCTTCAGACGCCGGCAGAAATATCAGTCGTGCTCAGCAAAGCCGATGCCGCGTAGAGTTCTGCAGCGTGGCGCAGCGCTGCATCGTCCGTGTGAAAGAGGGGCTTGTGCAGTTCCTGCGGCCGGTCGCCCGCGGCTGTACTTCCCACCCAGTAAAGGAAAGAGGGTACAAAAGCCCGGTATCTGGAGAAGTCCTCGCTGGCCAGGGAGGGGGGCGCGTCGACGACCTGACAGCCCGCCGCTGCCGCGCACTTTTTTGCCAGCGCCGTCATCTGCGGGGAATTCCAGACCGCCGGGATCCGGTCGTTCCAGAGAATCTCCCCGCGGCATTCATAGGCCTCTGCAGTCTTTTCCACGATCGCTCCGACCCGCTCTATTGCCCGGTCCAGAGCCGGATCGGACAAAGACCGCACCGAGGCCAGCATAGTGACCTGATCTGCCACAAGATTCATGGGACTTCCGCCCTCGATCCTGTTGACAGTGAGGATCACTGAATCCAGCGGATCTGTATTTCTGCTGACAACGGTCTGCAGGGACTGGATCACAGCTGCTGCGCAGACAATGGGGTCGATATTTAAATGCGGCATGGAACCGTGCCCGCCGGCACCGTGGATGCGGATCTCAAAATTGCGCTTGCCGCTCATCAGCGGCCCCTGGTGACAGGCGATCCTGCCGGTCTGCACAGAAGGCCAGTTGTGGATCCCGAAACAGTAATCCGGATGGATCAGATCAAACAATCCGGCCTTGATCAATACACCCGCGCCGGTCGTTCCCTCCTCCGCAGGCTGAAAGACCAGGTCCACAGTATTTCTGAGAAGACCGTCCTTTTTTGCGCGCTGCAGCAAAAGAGCCGCTCCCAGCAGTGAGGCCGTGTGGAAATCGTGGCCGCAGGCATGCATGACACCGGGAACCTGCGACTTCCAGGGACTCTCATATTCCTCCGTCTGCGGCAGTGCGTCGATATCCGCCCGAAGCATGATCTCCAGACCCTTTTCCTCTCCGCAGATCTGCGCAGCGACCCCCGTTCCCGTCTCTGTCTCCAGGGGCAGGATTCTGAAATCCGGCAGAGTCTCCAGAAAAGCCCGGATCTTTGCGGTCGTCCGCACCTCTTTTCTCGATAGCTCGGGATACATGTGGAGGTCTCTTTTAAAAGCCAGGATGCTCTTGTATTCTTCTTCTGTCAATTGGTAGGTTTTCATTGGTTTTTCCGCTTCCCTCTTGTGCAGAACCTTCTGATGCAGGATTACAGGAT
>DGRU01000129.1:0-4862 GCA_002390025.1 Lachnospiraceae bacterium UBA4380 | reverse complement strand
ACGCCGGACCTTCTGATGCAGGATTGCAGGATCTTTCTACGCCGGAGTTCTTTTTTCGGCGGCCCAGATACTTTTTTGAACTGCTGTGGTATTTTTCGAACTGCTGTGGTTTTGGGCCGGATGCAGCGGTCCATGAGTAAACCATAAACAGGAAGCGAAATGAAGTCAAGAAAAAGCCGGCAGCGCAGTCCCTTTCGGACCAGCCGCTGCCGGCTTTCGTCAATCATTTACATATTTACAGGAGCAGGGCTCATCCCTCATCCGACATAGGATCAGTGCAGGAACAGGGACAGGATAAAGATCTCGATCATGGCGGAGACGCCCAGGATCAGGGTGTTCACGGTCTGTGTCTTATAGCCCTGATCCGGAGTCATGGCACCGAAGTTGGTGACGACCCAGAAGAAGGAGTCATTCGCATGGGAGACTGTCATAGCGCCTGCGCCGATGGCCATGCAGGCCAGGCAGGTGCGGACAGGGCTGTCAAGTCCAAGGAGAGGCAGCAGGGGCGCCACGATACCGGCCGTGGTTGTAAGGGCGACGGTGGAGGAACCCTGTGCGGACTTGAGGATTGCAGACAGTACGAAGGGGAAGAAAATTCCCATCGCCTCAAGGACTGTGGCATGCTCTGTGATGTAGTTGACCATATCGGAGCTTGCGATGACCTTGCCCAGAACGCCGCCGGCTGCGGTGACGAACAGGATGGGGCCGACTGTCTTCAGAGTATCATTGGTCAGGTTGTAGAACTCTCCCATCTTGCCGGCATTCCTGAGCTGGATGACCGCGAAGATGGTACCGACTGCCAGAGCGATGATGGGTGTGCCCAGGAAGGTGAGGATATTCTTGGCCGGGCCTGTCATGCCCGCCATAGCGGCGATGGAGGAAAGGGCCATCAGGATGATGGGAACGATAATGGGAGCCATGGAGTCCCAGCCGCCGGGAAGCTTGCCGTATTCCGCGACCAGCTCCTCATAGGTCTTGGTGACTTCACCGGCATCCGCCTCGTCTGCCGCGCGGACTTTTTTGCCGATATAGTTGGCATAGAAATAGCCTGCGATCAGCGGGAAGATGGAGCAGATCACACCGAATCCCATGACCATGAGAAGGTTATTGCCCACGCCCAGTGTATTGGCTGCGGCGATGGGGCCGGGCGTCGGCGGGATAAATACGTGTGCAAGGTACAGACCTGTGCCCAGACCTACGGACATGGCGACGGAGGACTCTCCGGTACGGCTGACCAGAGCCTTGCGGATCGGGTTCAGGATAACGAAGCCGGAGTCACAGAAGACAGGAATGGAAACGACCCAGCCCATCAGCTCCAGTGCCAGGACAGGATGGTTTTTCCCGACCAGGTTGATGACCATGTCGGCCAGCTTGAGGGCAGCGCCTGTCACTTCCAGAACGGAGCCGATCAGTGCGCCCAGGATAATGACGATACCGATGCTGGAGAATGTCCCCGAGAATCCGGCGCCGATGACCGATGCAATACCCGAGACAGTAGTGCCGTCCTCCAGGGTAGTATCCACGATCGGGATACCTGCCACAAGACCCAGAATCAGGGAAATTCCCATGATCGAAATAAATGGATGGATCTTGAACTTGGAGATTGCAATGATCATCAAAACAACAGCTACAACAAATGCGATAATAAGCGGAAAACCAGTCATAGAAAAACCCCCTTCTTTAAACAGACTTTCCAAAAACCAATAAGTTGCCGTCTGCGGAACTGCTCCCCAATTGACAGTCCCGTATCCATCGCTGTTCATTATACCATAAATATCCGGTTATATTTAACAAAATGCCTGTTTGCATAAAAACGTTCATGCAAAAACGGCAAAACAAAAAGCATCTGCTTACATAGCGGAAAATGTCCCTGGGTGCTATACTGACAGTAACAACCTATAACACCTATGAATTTTCAGGCTGTGTATATTGACAACAGTGAAGGCGACAGAAAGCAGGTACAGGAAAATAGAATCAGATGGGCTTTCTCACTTTACAATGTCCTGAAACATAGATCATTTTTTGGAAAGGAGATTGACAATGGGGCTTTTTGACAGTCTGAAGAAACTTGGAGAAGCAGTTGAGGTTTTAAATGAAGCAGCCAACACCGCGAGCAAAACCACGATTGAAGATTTTGGCGAGCCTGTATATTCTCTGTATACTGCATTGGAACTGGGAGATCTTCACAGACGGATTGACATCACGGATGAAGAGGGAAATGTAAAATATTATACAAAGTCGAGCGTCATCGCTCTGACCGGAAAAACCGAGATCCTGGATGCGGCAGGTAATAACATTGCACATCTTGAAAAAAGGCCTGTCAGCCTCCACGAAAAGCACTTTATCACCATGGCAGACGGCAGGAATTTCACACTGTCCAATGAAATATTCCATATCGTAAAAGACGTCACGAATATTGAAGGTCTGGACTGGCAGATCCGCGGCAATATCATCGGGCTGAATTTCAATCTTGTGGATGCAGACGGACGACCTGTTGCCACCATAGCCAGGAAACTGGTCTCCGTACACGACAAGTACTGCATAGGTCTATACCAGCCTGAGCAGGAGCAGGTAGTAGTTGCGATCTTCATTCAGCTGGAGAAAATGCTGGAAGCGCGCAGAGAGGATAATGACTGATCAGGATTATCCCTTCAGATTCTCACCGTGGTACATTTCGAAATTCCGGACTCGCCCGCGAGTCCTGCGCGATGAAGAAAAATCGGGCAGACGGATGATTCCGCCTGCCCGATTTCCTGTTTCAGCCAGTTTCCAATATCAGTCTTATAAGGTTATTGCCGTGCACCTTCGCATGCCCTTGTGCCTGATCAGATCTTTGTCATGCCATAAAGCAGTTCTTCAGGCGGGCAGTCAGTCTTCAGGCTCTCCAGGCAGGCGTCTGTGTCGAAGCTGTCGTCGGCCTTTACATCCGCGTAGAGGTTCATCTCGTTGGTCTCGGTGTTGTACTTCATGTAGACCTGTGCCTCTTCAATGCCATCGATGGAAACAAGTTTTTTCTCGATGGCGGGCAGGTCAAAGAATCTGCGGCCGTTCACGCCGTCGGTCATGACTTCTCTGCCGGAGGTCTCCAGGAAGTCCACGGTTCCGTCGGGGAGGATCCTGGCCTTCATGCCGGTCTCATAGAGGGTGCCGGGGCCATAGGGGTTCTCAATGACATCGCCGATCCTGGCGGGCTGGTAGTCCATGACATACATGGGGCCCCATGCGCCGAAGGGTTTCTTTCTGTAACCTTCGTCCAGGATATAGACCTTGACACGGCTGCCCCTGCGGGCGCCGGGGATCAGGTCACAGCCGGCCTCTCTGTTGAGGCGGGCGCCGTCGATATAGAAATGCTTGGGGAACATTTCGTCCGGAATGTAGCGTTTCAGGCGGCGGACAGAGGTCTCTTCCATCATGGCGCGGACGATTTCCTCGTAGCAGGTCAGGAAGATCTCCAGAAGCTTTCTGTCAAAGCGGTTCTCCCAGTAACGGAGCTCGGTGTAGAAGCCCTCTTCGTCATACATGATCTGCATGTGGAAGGGCAGGGAATCCAGCTGGATGCAGTGCATCCTTTCACCGGGCTTGTCGCCGGGTGTGGGAACGGACAGGATATCACCCTGGTACTGCAGGAAGAGATCGCCCATTCTGGACACAGGTGAATAGTTCTTCATGGTGTTCATGATCTGAGAACCGGTGCGGGTGATCAGCTCTTCTACCTTCTGGTGAGGGATTCTGTCATATCTGCACAAGTAGGTCTTGAACAGGCAGCCGGCCAGACCTGTCCAGCGTCCGTCTGTACGGCCGCTGTGGATACTGTTGACAAAGCTTCCGTCCTCGTCGGCAAACAGGGCCGCTGTGTAGTTAAAGGCGGACAGGAACAGGGCGTTCTCGGAGACATTATGCTTCTTGCAATAATAGAGGATCTCCTTGCGTACAATGCGGTCCAGTCTTCTGCGGATCACGCCGTAGACACCCTTTTTGCAGTCCTGACGGTCATGCCTTGTGAGAATGGTCTGACGCATGCGGTAACCCTTCATGAGCTCGCCCACAGCTGCGCTGTCCTTTGCCTTGACTCCGCTCTGCTCCTTTGCATAGGCGTCAAGGATATACTCATAGAAGGTGTAGGACTCTTTGGGTACTTCCACGCCGTCGTAGATCTTTTTCAGATCCTCCATGAGGATGTTCATGGTGATGCCGTCGCCGATCAGGTGGGCAACGTCAAAGAACATATATTTGTAAGACTCTGTCTGCGCAAGGTAAACATGGGTCAGGTTGTCGTCCGCGCGATAGCGGAAAGGTGTGAGCAGGGATGCAAGTTTGTTCTCGATCTCAGACTCTGTGCACTGCAGGACAGGGATGTCGATCACTCTGCTGTCGTCACGGAAAACAGCGTAGTATTTCTGCTCGGTGGGCTTGATGATGGCCTTGAGGATGGGGTGCACGTCCATAAGCGTATGGAAGGCATCCTGCAGGCGGTCCAGGTCAACCGAGTTGTCCAGACGATAGACAAAAGGCAGGTTGCCGGTGGTATTGCCGGGGATGATGTAGGCAAAATACATCATCATGCTGGTAAGCGGATATGCGGGGCGCACGGAGTAGTCGATCTTCGCTTCGCCCTGTTTCTCCAGGATGAGCTTCTCCAGGCTCAGGATAGTGTTGTGGTCCATGAGCTCTGTCAGGGTCACGCTGACATTCAGCTGTGTCTGCAGCTCTTCGATGAGCATAACGCTTGTGAGGGAATCCATGCCGCTCTTGTAGAGATTTGCGTCGGTGCCGATCGCTTCTTCGCCCAGAACAGTCGTGACGACCTCGAAGATCTGCTGCTGCAGTTCTGTGGCGGGACGCAGAAGGTTCTCTTTCTCTGC
>DGRU01000050.1:12260-14250 GCA_002390025.1 Lachnospiraceae bacterium UBA4380 | reverse complement strand
GGCGGCGTGGTGCCGGAGATCGCCAGCCGCGCCCACGTGGAGGCCTGCGACCGGGTCATCGACGAGGCCCTGCGCCAGGCCGGCATCGCCGCCGAGGAGCTGGACGCCTGCGCGGTGACCTACGGCCCCGGCCTGGTGGGTCCCCTGCTCATCGGCGTCTCGGCCGCCAAGGGACTGAGCTTTGCGACCGGGATCCCGCTGATCGGAGTCCATCATATAGAGGGACACATCAGTGCCAACTACATCGCTGAGCCGACTCTGGAGCCTCCCTTTGCCTGTCTGGTTGTTTCGGGCGGCCACACCCATCTGGTGCTGGTCAGAGATTACGGGGAGTACGAGATCCTGGGAAGGACCCAGGACGACGCGGCCGGCGAGGCTTTTGACAAGGTTGCGCGTGAGATCGGCCTGGGCTACCCCGGCGGACCCAAGATTGACAAGGCTTCGCGCGAGGGCAATCCTCATGCCATCGTTTTTCCAAGGGGCAAGGTTTCGGGCTCCCGCTACGATTTCAGCTTCAGCGGCATGAAATCCGCGGTCCTCAATTACCTCAACACCAGCCGCATGAAGGGCATTTCCGTCAATGTCCCCGATGTGGCGGCATCTTTCCAGCAGGCTGTTGTCGACGTTCTGGTCTCCCATGCGGGCGACGCGATCGACCAGTACGGACTGAAAAAATTCGCCCTTGCAGGCGGTGTCGCGGCCAATACGGCACTGCGCGCGGGAATGAAGGAAATGTGCGACCAAAAGGGCGCGGCGTTTTTCTGCCCGCCGCCAATCCTGTGCACGGACAACGCAGCCATGATCGGAAGCGCAGCCTATTTCGAGTACTTGAAGGGAAACTTCTCCGGACTTGACCTCAACGCTGTTCCCGGCCTCCGCCTGGGCCAGCGCTAGAAACGGCAGAAATCAATAGATCATTGTCATATTATCCTGTACCTGAAAATATTCGATGGACTGGAAATCCCGGGATTATAATCGGTGCGGACTTTGGAGTTGTATCGAAAGCGGGCGGAGAGCCTGTTTTGAAGCGGACCCCTTAATATCGCGAGGAAATGAATCTTATGGAAAATAGTTCGATCAAATGCACAGCCGTTATGCTGGCGGCAGGCATGGGCCTGCGTATGGGCACAGATATCAGAAAGCAGTACCTGGAACTGGGCGGTATGCCCATGTTTCTGCATTCCATCCGCACCATGCAGGAGAGCGATTGTATCACGGATATTGTCGTGATGTCCCACAAGGACGATGTGGCGATCGTCCGTGAACTTCTTGAAGAGTATAAGCTCACAGAAAAGCTCCGCAAAATCGAGGTCGGGGGAAAGGAACGTGTCCACTCTGTCGCGATTGGCCTGGAGGCAATCGACTGGCCCTGCGACTATGTTTTTATTCACGACTGCGCAAGGCCTTTTCTGGATCAGGAGACGCTTTTCCGCCTTTACGAGACTGTGCAGAGGACAAAGGCCTGCTGTGCCGGCGTTCCCGCCAAGGATACGATCAAGGTGGTCGACGAGAACTGTGATGTAAAGACTACCCCCAACCGCGCCAGTGTCTGGATCGTGCAGACCCCCCAGGTCTTCTCTCTCGAACTCATCCGCAATGCCCACCGAAAGGCACTTGCTCAGGAGGAATATCTGCTCTCGCAGGGAATTGTCCTCACAGATGATTCCATGGTGGCGGAGCTGGCGGGAAACTACAAGGTGCGCATGGTCATGGGGACATACCGCAACATCAAGATCACGACACCCGAGGACCTGGTCATCGGCGATGCCTTCCTGCACAATTGACCGGCAGTCAGGAGACGATTTACGCGCGGAAATATTGATTCTTCCGGATAAGGAGATCCTATGGCTTTCACGCATCTTCACGTCCACACGGAGTACTCGCTCCTGGACGGTTCCAATAAGATCACCGAGTACGTCAGCCGGGTCAAAGAGCTCGGCATGACGGCAGCGGCCATTACCGATCACGGCGTCATGTACGGCGTGATCGA
>DGRU01000050.1:11833-12202 GCA_002390025.1 Lachnospiraceae bacterium UBA4380 | reverse complement strand
GATCGATTTTTATAAGGCGGCAAAAAAAGAGGGCATCAATCCCGTCATCGGCTGCGAGGTCTATGTCGCGCCCGGATCTCGTTTTGACCGGGAGCAGAGTCACGGCGACGACAGGTATTATCACCTGATCCTGCTGGCGGAAAACAACACCGGCTACGCCAACCTGATGAAGATCGTCAGCCGCTCCTTCACGGAAGGCTTTTATTACAAACCCCGCGTGGACCTGGATCTTCTGCGCGAATTTCACGAGGGTCTGATTGCTTCTTCCGCCTGTCTGGCCGGCGAAGTGGCGCGCGAGATCGTCCGCGGCAATCCCGGGGGCGCCCGCGAAGCGGCAAAACGCTATCTGGATATTTTCGGAGAGGGAAA
>DGRU01000050.1:0-11660 GCA_002390025.1 Lachnospiraceae bacterium UBA4380 | reverse complement strand
TACGCGGAGGACGCGGAGGCCCACGATATCCTCCTGTGTGTCCAGACCGGCAAGAAGCTGGCTGATGAAAACCGCATGCGCTATCCGGGCGGCCAGTTCTTCGTCAAGAGCGAAGAGGAGATGCGCCGCCTCTTTCCCTATGTGCAGGAGGCGATCGACAACACCCAGCGCATCGCGGACCGCTGTCACGTGGAGATCGAGTTCGGCGTCACCAAACTCCCCCACTTCGATGTGCCGGCGGGTTACGACTCCTGGACCTATCTCAACAAGCTCTGCCATGACGGCATGGAGAGGCGCTACCCCGGTGTTTTTGATGAAAAAAACATCTCTGCGGACTACTCCGGAGCCTCTGCCGCGGACCTGCGCGCCAGGCTGGAATATGAACTGAACACCATCCGCCAGATGGGCTATGTCGACTACTTCCTCATCGTCTGGGATTACATCAATTTTTCCCGTGAAAACGGGATCATGGTCGGCCCCGGCCGAGGGAGCGCGGCGGGCTCCATCGTTTCCTATTCACTGGGCATCACCGACATCGACCCCATCCGCTACAACCTGCTCTTTGAGCGCTTTCTCAATCCCGAGCGCGTGTCCATGCCCGATATCGACGTGGACTTCGGCTTCGAGCGCCGCGGCGAGGTCATCGACTATGTCACGGAAAAGTACGGCAAAGACCGTGTCATGCAGATCATCACCTTCGGCACCATGGCGGCCCGGGGCGTCATCCGCGATGTCGGCCGCGTCATGGACCTGCCCTACGGCTATGTGGATTCCATCTCCAAGATGGTTCCCCAGGAGCTGGGCATCACCCTGCAGAAGGCTCTCAAGCAGAGTCCGGATCTGCGCAAGTCCTACGAGAGCGATGAGCGCGTCCATAAACTGATCGACATGAGCCTGCGCCTGGAGGGCCTGCCCCGGCATGCCTCCGTCCATGCGGCGGGCGTCGTCATCTGCTCGGAGCCCGCGGAGGAACTGGTCCCGCTGGCCCGCGCCCAGGACGGCTCGACAACCACCCAGTTCCCCATGACCACCATCGAGGAGCTGGGACTTCTCAAGATGGACTTTCTGGGCCTCAGGACCCTCACAGTCATCCAGAACGCCGTTGACATGGCCAATCACTCCATCGAAGCGGCCGGAGGCGCCTACCCGCCCTCAGAGCCGACAGTGGGTACTGTGCGCCCCGCGCAGAATCCCCTGGGACCTGTGGTCTCCATGGAGGGCCTGGACTACTCCGATCCCAATATCTACCGCTATATTTCCTCCGGCAGGACCGACGGCATCTTCCAGCTGGAATCCGGCGGCATGCAGAGTTTCATGAAGGAACTGCGGCCCGAGAACTTCGAGGATGTCATCGCGGGCATTTCCCTCTACCGGCCCGGCCCTATGGACTTTATCCCCCAGTACATCGAGGGCAAAAACAACCGCGGCTCGGTCCACTACGCCTGCCCGGAGCTGGAACCCATCCTCAAGCCCACCTACGGATGCATCGTCTACCAGGAACAGGTCATGCAGATCGTCCGCGACCTGGGCGGCTACACACTGGGACGCAGCGACCTTGTACGCCGCGCCATGAGCAAAAAGAAGCAGTCGGTCATGGAGCAGGAGCGCCGCAATTTCGTCTACGGCAATCCCGATGAGAATGTTCCCGGCTGCACTGCACGCGGGATCGACGAGAAGGTGGCCTCCGGCATCTACGACACCATGATGGACTTCGCCAAGTACGCCTTCAACAAGTCCCATGCGGCCTGCTACGCCGTCGTCGCCTACCAGACGGCCTGGCTCAAATATTACTATCCCATGGAGTTTATGGCGGCCCTGATGACCTCGGTCATAGACCATCCGACCAAGGTCGCCTCCTATATTCTGGCAAGCCGGTCCATGAAGATCCGTATCCTTCCCCCCGATATCAACGAGGGCGAGGCCGGATTCTCCGTCTCCTCCGGAGGCATCCGCTACGCACTGACCGCCATCAAGGGCGTCGGACGGCCCGTGATCGAAGCAGTGATCAGAGAACGCCGCCTGAGCGGTCCCTTCCGCGATCTGCGCGACTTTCTGACCCGCATGGCGGGCCGGGACAAGGACGTCAACCGCCGCACCGTCGAGAACTTCATCAAGGCCGGCGCCCTCGACTGCCTGGGCGCCACCCGAAAGCAGATGATGAGCGTCTATATGCGCATCCTCGACGACCTGCAGGCCTCCCGCAAAAATGATATGGCGGGCCAGATGTCCCTGTTTGACATCGCGGACGAAGAAGACAAAAAAGACTACGAGATCCGCATGCCCGATGTGGGCGAATACCCCGATGAGCTGCGCCTCTCCTTCGAAAAAGAAGTGCTGGGCATATATGTCAGCGGCCATCCCCTGCAGGCCTACGAGGGACTCTGGAAGAGCCGTGTCACAGCCACTGCCGCCGATTTTATCCTGGATGAGGACGCGGACAGCATGGACAGCGTGACCGCAGGCTCTGCCGCTTCCCTTGTCCGGGCAGACGGCACAGCTGCCGCCGGGGCAGCCGGCGCCGAAAACGCCGTCTCCAGGCTGCAGGACCGGCAGAATGCGGTGATCGGAGGCATTATCTCGGAAAAGAAGATCAAATACACCAAAAACGACCAGGTCATGGCCTTCCTCACGATCGAAGATATGACAGGCTCTGTCGAAGTCATCGTTTTTCCGCGCACCTATGAGGCCGCCGCCGACATCCTCAACGAGGATGCCAAGGTCTTTATCAGGGGCCGCGTCTCCCTCGAGGAGGAAAAAGACGGCAAACTCATTGCGGAACAGATCGTCGCCTTCGACGACGTCCCCCGCAGAGTCTGGCTCCGCTTCCCATCCTACGAGGCATGGAAGCAAAAAGAGCAGGCTGTCCTCAACACCGTGGCACAGCACGGCGGGCGCGACCAGGTCATTATCTACATCGAAGACCGCAAGGCCAAAAAGACCCTTCCGCCCGGCCAGGGACTGCGCGCCGGCGAAGCCGTGATCGGCATCCTGGGAGGGATCTGCGGTCCGAAAAATGTTGTACTGCAGTAGAGGAAGTACTGCGGTTTGGAGCCAGGGATGGTTTGGAGCCAGGGGACGGTTTGGAGACAGGAGACACAGAACCGTCCCCTGTCTCCAAACCGCCCCTCGCCCCCAAACCGCCCCTCGCCTCCCGCCCGTCCTCGCATGTTTTTGTTGCATTCGTTGTGTGAATGGTCTAAAATTATTCTATCTAAGTGTCCTTTTTTTTGACACAAATGCTGACAGGCTGCTGCGCTGATTCATACTTGATGTGCGGCGGACACCTGAGTTGTATGCACCCGGGCTCCGGCAGAGGAGGGATTTATGGAAGCAAAGAAAGAGTTCAATGCAATCGGTGTGCTGACGAGCGGAGGCGATGCTCCCGGTATGAACGCCGCAATTCGCGCAGTTGTACGTGAGGCTCTGGCCAACAAGGTCAAGGTCAAAGGTATCATGAGAGGATACAAGGGACTGCTCAATGAGGAGATCTTTGAGATGAAGTCCGTTGATGTTGCCAACATTATCCAGCGAGGCGGCACAATTCTCGGAACAGCAAGATGCCTCGAGTTCAAGGAACCCGAAGTACAGGCAAAGGCAGCGGATATCTGCCGTAAGCACGGGATCGACGGAATCGTCGTAATCGGCGGTGACGGCTCCTACCGCGGCGCGCAGGCACTGGCCAGACAGGGCATCAATACGATCGGCCTTCCCGGCACGATCGACCTGGACATCACATGTACGGAGTATACGATCGGTTTCGACACCGCTGTCAACACAGCGATGGATGCAATCGATAAAGTCAAGGACACCTCCTCCTCTCATGAGCGCTGCTCTATTATCGAAGTCATGGGCCGCCATGCCGGCTATATCGCACTGTGGTGCGGTGTTGCGAACGGCGCCGAGGACATCCTCATTCCCGAAAAATATGACTACAACGAGCAGGCCCTGGTCGACCATATCATTGAAAACCGCCGCAGAGGCAAAAAGCACCACCTGATCATCAACGCAGAGGGCATCGGCCACTCCACATCGATGGCAAAGCGCATTGAGGCAGCTACCGGCATTGAGACCCGCGCAACGATTCTGGGTTACATGCAGCGCGGCGGCGCTCCTACATGTAAGGACCGTTATTACGCTTCCATCATGGGCGCTTATGCGACCGACATTCTTCTTCAGGGCAAGTCAAACCGCGTCGTCTGCTACCGCGACGGCAGATTTGTCGATCTCGACATCGAAGAAGCACTGGCGATGACAAAGGATTTCCCGGAGTACGAGTACAGGATCAGTCAGAATCTCTGATCATCAGATCGTTCATCAGATACGGGAATTATCCGAAAAACCGGGAATGGAGAGCACTGACTGCCTGATCTGATAACAGGGGATCACGGACGGAAGAGACCTGCTTCTCCGGACCTGAGGAAAGCTGCATCACGGAAATCTGCAAGAGGGCGGGCCTGGCTCGCCCTTTCGCTATGTTTTGTCTTGGAAAATGGGGACTGGAATGTCGGATATCATTTCTTCCGGTTCGAATCCGCGGATCCGGAAACTGATCGAACTGCAGAAAAAAGGAAAGCTGCGCAGGGAGACAGGTCTGTTCGTAATCGAGGGCACCCGGCTCTGTGCGGATACACCGGCGCAGTATATCAAAGAAGTCTACGCGACAGAAAACCGGATCAGGAACGCGTCGGACAAGGAAAAAAAGCTGTTTCAGGAACATCCGCTGACGGTTGTCACGGAAGAGGTGATGGCAAAGGCGGCGGATACCGCTACACCCCAGGGAGTCCTGTGCCTTGCCCGGATGCCTGTCTACAGCCGTGAAATGCTGCTGGGAACCGGGGATGCCCTGCCCCTGCTCCTGATCCTGGAGGATATCCAGGACCCGGGCAATCTCGGCACCATCTTCAGGACGGCGGAGGCGGCCGGCGCGACCGGGATCCTTATGAGCCGGGGGACAGTTGACCTGTTTAACCCCAAGGTCGTCCGGTCGACCATGAGCGCCGTCTTCCGCATGCCGTTTTATGTCAGCAGCGACCTGTGCGCAGAGACAGCCGCTCTGCGCGAAAAGGGGATCCGCAGCTACGCAGCCCATCTGGGCGGGAAACGGGCCTACGATGCACTGCCGCTCACACAGGGATGTGCCTTCCTCATCGGCAACGAAGGAAAGGGTCTTTCTGAGAAGCTGACGGCAGAGGCGGACGAGAAGATCATCATCCCCATGGCGGGAGGCGCGGAGTCGCTCAACGCCGCTATGGCGGCGGGGATCCTCCTGTTCGAGGCGGCCAGGCAGAGACGGACAGAGCAGCTGTGACAGACCGGTGTGCAGGTACAGGCACACGGTATCCTGTGTGTTCACTCATTCCCGCCAGGCACGAATACGAAATGCCCCGTGCGGCAGGCCGGCATTCCCGCACAGCGCGGAACCCGTAATGCCCTATGCGGCAGACCGGAAAAAATACAGTATATTGATTATACGCACTTCATAATTGTTTCATTATTTAGTCATTGAGAGGTATGAAAACCTGTGCTACCATGTAGTCATTCACGTAAGTGAACGGTTTCTCAGAGACTTCTCCACAGGATGGAGGTGGAACATGAATGCTATTTATACATGGATGCTGCTGACAGCTGCCTTTCTTGGTATAGAGGCGCTTACCGCCGGTCTGACGACTATCTGGTTTGCCGGCGGCTCGGTTGTGGCCCTGATCCTTACATTCGCCGGTGCGCCGGTCTGGCTGCAGGCGGGTGCCTTTGCCGCTGTATCTCTGCTCCTGCTCCTGATTACAAGGCCGCTCGCGGTCAAATACATGAAGAAGGGCCGCGGAGCCACGAGCCTGGACAGGATGATCGGCAAAGAAGTACTTGTAACGGAACAGATCGATAATCTCCGGGGCACAGGCGAGGTCCAGCTGGACGGACAGTTCTGGATGGCCAGATCCGTCAACAGCGACCAGATCATTGAGAAGGGCGAGGTCGCCATGGTCCGCTCTATTCAGGGAGTCAAGCTGATTGTCGGAAAGAGAATCGCCTGAAAACCGTCTTTTTTATTCTTTTTATATAATCACAAGGAGGATTAACTATGGGACTCATTCTGTTGGTTTTTCTGGTCTTTATTCTGCTGATTATTGTGACATCGTGCATCAAGATCGTTCCCCAGGAACACGCCTATATTCTGGAGAGACTGGGCACCTATATGGACACCTGGCCGGCAGGCCTTCACTTCAAGGTCCCCTTTATCGACAGAATCGCGCGCAAGGTCAATCTCAAGGAGCAGGTCGTGGACTTCCCGCCCCAGCCTGTTATTACCAAGGATAATGTCACTATGCAGATCGACTCGATCGTCTTCTTCCGCATCACGGACGCCAAGCTCTACACCTATGGTGTGGAGAGTCCCATCATGGCCATTGAAAACCTGACTGCAACAACTCTCCGTAATATTATCGGTGATATGGAACTGGACGAGACTCTGACCTCCCGCGAGATCATCAATACCAGGATGCGCTCCTCTCTGGACGTCGCGACCGATCCCTGGGGCATCAAGGTCACCCGTGTTGAGCTCAAGAATATCACACCGCCCTCTGCGATCCGCGAAGCCATGGAGAAGCAGATGAAGGCAGAGCGTGAGAGACGTGAGTCCATCCTGAAGGCTGAAGGTGAGAAGAAGTCAGCAGTCCTCGTTGCCGAGGGCCGCAAGGAATCCATGATCCTTCAGGCGGAAGCCGACAAGCAGGCCACCATCCTCGCCGCGGAGGCACAGAAAGAGCGCATGCTCAAAGAGGCGGAAGGCCGCGCGGAAGCGATCCGCAAAGTCCAGGAGGCAAATGCGGACGGTATCCGCATGATCCGTGAGGCAGGCGCCGACGATGCAGTCCTGACCCTCAAGAGCCTGGAGGCCTTTGCCCAGGCAGCGGACGGCAGGGCTACCAAGATCATCATCCCTTCCGAGATCCAGGGAATTGCGGGACTTGCCGCTTCCCTCAAAGGGATTGCCGATGGCTCCGCAGCTGTGGAAAAAACGGCTCCCGCACCGGCAGCCGGCAAGAGCGCCCCTGCACAGAGCAGACCCGGCCAGCAGAAACTGAATGTCGGAAATCCCACAACGATTGCATAATTGGTGCAGGATCCGCCTGCGGGACCTGCGCGCCGGATATACCGATCCGCCCTTAGACCTATAGAAAGGACGCCGAAAATGATTGACCTCAAAAACAGAGACTTCCTGAAACTGCTTGATTTTACACCTGAAGAAATCTTCAGCCTCGTCGACCTGGCCGCCGATCTCAAGGCGAAAAAGAAACAGGGCATTCCCCACCGTTACTGCGAGGGAAAAAATATTGCCCTGATCTTCGAGAAGACCAGCACCCGCACCCGCTGCGCTTTCGAGGTTGCCGCCCATGACCTGGGCATGTCTGCCACCTATCTGGATCCCTCCGGATCCCAGATCGGCAAAAAAGAAAGCATTGCGGACACCGCGCGTGTTCTGGCCGGCATGTTTGACGGCATTGAGTACCGCGGCTTCGGGCAGGAGATCGTGGAGGATCTGGCAAAATACTCCAAGGTCCCTGTATGGAACGGTCTGACCAATGAGTTCCACCCCACGCAGATGCTGGCAGACCTGCTGACCATCCGCGAACATTTCGGGAGGATCAAGGGCATCAGACTGAGCTTTTTCGGCGACTGCCGCTACAACATGGCCAACTCCTGGATGGTCGCGGGCGCCAAGTGCGGCATGCACATCACCCTGTGCGCAAACCCCGCCTATTTCCCGGATGCAGAGCTTGTCAAAGAGTGCAGGGAGATCGCCGCGCAGACCGGCGGCAGCATCACACTTGAATCCGATGCGGAAGCCGGCGCAAAGGATGCGGAAGTTCTCTACACCGACGTATGGGTATCCATGGGAGAGCCCATGGAAGCCTGGGCCGAGCGCATAGAGCAGATGAAGCCCTACCAGGTGACAGAGAAGCTCATGGGACTTGCGGCAGAGGATGCCATTTTCATGCACTGCCTTCCCGCTTTCCATGATCTCGGAACCACCATCGGCCGGGAGATCCACGAGAAATTCGGCATGAGTGAACTGGAAGTGACCGATGCTGTTTTCGAAGGACCTCAGTCCCGTGTTTTCGAGGAAGCCGAAAACCGCATGCACACGATCAAGGCTGTGCTGGCGGCAACCCTTGCCTGACAGGAAAAACCCTTGCCTGAAAGGAAAAAACTTCGTCTGGCAGGAATAAAACCCTTGCCTAACAAGGAATAATCACTACAGTACAGGATGACAGCAGTGAACAGAAAACAGGAAATACTGCGGCGGCTGAGCGGGAGCGGGGACTATGTCTCCGGCCAGGAGCTGTGTGAGATGCTCGGGGTTTCCCGCACGGCCGTTTGGAAAAACATACAGAAACTAAAAGAAGAGGGATATCCCATCGAGGCGGTGACCAATAAGGGCTACCGCCTCCTTTCGGTGGAGGAAGCGGATATTCTTGACCGCGAGCAGATCGCCTCCAGACTCACGACCGCCTGGGCGGGCCGTCCCCTGATCTGCAAAGAGGAGACCGGTTCCACAAATGACGACATTTTTGCCCTGGCAGCGGAGGGCTATCCGCACGGGACCCTGGTCGTCGCCTCCCGCCAGACAGCCGGCAAAGGCCGGCGCGGCAGGACCTGGCTCTCTCCCGAACAGGGCAATGTCTATATGAGCATCCTGCTCAAACCGGATATGCGGCCGGAGGTCACGCCCATGCTGACAGTTGTCATGGCTCTGTCCGTCTACCAGGCCTCCCTGGACCTTCTGGCGGCCCAGCCGGAGCAGACTGCGGCCCGCTGCAGGCTGGGCATCAAGTGGCCAAATGACATTGTTGTCTCTGCAGACAATGGCCCTTTCCGGAAACTCTGCGGCATCCTGACCGAGATGCGCATGGAGGACAGGGAGATCAGCGCGATCACGATCGGGATCGGACTCAATGTCAACCAGACGGAGTTTGCGCCGGAGATCTCGGAGAATGCATCCTCCTACTGCCTGGCCTTCGGCAGAAAGTGCAGCCGCGCGGCACTCACCGCCTGGACCTGGAATCATTTTGAAGAAAACTACAGCCTTTTCTCGCAGACACAGGACTTCTCAAAGCTGCATGACGCCTACGAGGCAGGCCTGGTGAACAGGGGCAGGGCCGTACATGTCCTCGATCCCCGCACCCCCTTTACAGGGACCGCTGTCGGCATCAACATGCAGGGTGAACTCCTGGTAGAGCCTGACGACGGGTCTGCCGTCCGGACCATTTCCTCCGGTGAAGTCTCCGTCCGCGGTGTCAGCGGATATGTGTAAAAATCACGCGGTACGGTACAGGACGGCCGCTGCCGTCCCGGCAGGATACGACGTGCATACAGACCAGGACAGCAGGATGCGGCCCGGCAGACATAAAAGGGTTGCAGGATGCAATCCACCTTAAAGGACAGACAACTTATGGAATCTTTTGATTTTAATGAAAACAGCGAAGAGTACGCTGTCCAGGACAAGTACCGCATTGTGATCTGCGGCGCGAATTCCTACGACAAAAAGTACTATTTTAATAAAAAATTCGACAATCTTCCCACCAACATCAAGGAGGAGCTCCACATTATCTGTGTGCTCTTTACAGAGGAGTGTGGAGGTGTTTTTACCATCTCCTTCACCCCCTTCGGACATATTGAATTTGACACACAGCATGAGGAGGACGACCTCTTTTACGATGAGATCAGCGCACGTCTCCTGATCAAGGAAATCCGCCGCAAGAAGAGAGAGATGCTGGATGCCCTCTCTATTTATTTCCGCGTGACCTTCCTGCACCAGAATCCCGCTGACCTGATCGAGGACTATGAGGAAGACGAGGAAGCAGCAGACCATGTGTGAAAACAGAAACACCCCTTTTCAGATCGGAGAGGTGACGATCCCCGGAAGAGTGATCTTTGCTCCCATGGCGGGCGTCTCCGACCTCCCATTCCGGCTCCTGTGCCGGGAACAGGGCGCCTCTCTCGTCTGCATGGAAATGATCAGCGCCAAGGCGATCACCTACAAAAATGTCCGCACTGCGGAGCTCATGGAGACCAGCCCCGCGGAAGCGCCTGTTTCTCTTCAGCTCTTCGGCTGCGAGCCTGAGATCATGGCCCGCGCCAGCGAGATGATCGAGGACAGGCCCTTTGACATCCTGGACATCAACATGGGATGCCCCGTACACAAGGTCGTCTCCAACGGAGAGGGCTCCGCCCTCATGAAAAATCCGGACCTGATCGAAAAGCTGGTTGCGGCAGCGGTCTCCGGCACCAGCAGACCGGTCACCGTCAAGATCCGCCGCGGCTTTGAGGAGGGCAGTGAAAACGCTGTCGAATGCGCCCTCGCCGCGCAGCAGGGCGGCGCCTCGGCCGTCGCGGTCCACGGAAGGACCCGCGCCCAGATGTACTCGGGAAAAGCCGACTGGACCTGCATAGCCCGCGTTAAAGAAGCCCTCGACATTCCCGTCATCGGAAACGGAGATATCGTGGACGGCCCCTCCGCCCTGCGCATGATGGAAGAGACCGGCTGCGACGCAGTCATGATCGCCCGCGCAGCAAGGGGAAACCCCTGGATCTTCCGCGAGGTGAACGCCTACCTGACCGACCGGACCACCCCCGAGCGACCGGCCCGCCGCGCCGTCATCCAGATGCTCCTGCGGCACGCCCGCATGCTCTGTGACTGTAAGGGAGAGAAGATCGGCATCCGCGAAATGCGCGCCCATGCCGCCAAATATCTGGCCGGATTCCCTTCCGCAGCCCGTGTCCGCAACATGGTCGTCAAGGTCAACACCCTCGAGGAACTCGAGCAGCTCATGAAAAAAGAATATCCCTATGCCTGAGTTTTGATACATACTGCCTCAAGGTTTTGAGTCACAGGGGACGGTTCTGACTGACTCATTGCACGCAATGAGTCAGTCAGAACCGTCCTCGGCGACTCAAAACTTTTCAAAACACCACATTTCGGCCATGTCTGTTCATCAACATGCCCGGTCGGCATGTTGATTTGGATTGACAGACAAGCCCGAAACTGTATATAATATTGTGCCACTTGTCAGTGCGCGCGGACGCGTGGGCAAACCCGTAGTCTGCAGCTGCCTGACCTGCAGCATTTAACTTGTCATCTGATTCATAACAATATGGATTTTGTTGTAAATAAACAGGAAAGCGGGGAAGGAAATCATGGAAGAAAAGAAAAATATCCTGACTTACGAAGGCCTCAAGAGATATGAGGACGAACTGCATGAACTGAAAGTTGTGCGCCGTAAAGAAGTTGCACAGAAGATCAAGGAAGCGAGAGAGCAGGGTGACCTGTCCGAGAACGCCGAGTACGATGCAGCGAAAGACGAGCAGCGCGACATCGAGGCCCGCATTGAGGAACTCGAGAAAATCCTCAAAAACGTCGAAGTCATCGCTGACGAGGATGTCACTTCCGATACGATCAATATCGGCTGTACAGTCGTCATCAAGGACCTTGAAGAGGGAGATACTGAGACGTACAGTATTGTAGGTTCCACCGAAGCAAACAGCCTCAAAGGCAAGATTTCCAATGAGTCCCCCGTCGGCAAGGCCCTCATCGGCGCTGTTGTCGGTGACGTGGTCAATGTCATGACCCCCGCCGGCGAGTTCCAGTACGAGGTCCTCGAGAT
>DGRU01000167.1 GCA_002390025.1 Lachnospiraceae bacterium UBA4380 | reverse complement strand
CTTATAATTGTAGAAAGATTGATATTGGATCATTTTACTACAATCAGGAGGATAGGAAATGCAGACTACTCGCAAACAACGTGTTTCTATGTCGGAGCAGATCAGGCTCATCACCGAATGCCGCAGGAGCGGCATGACAGATGCTGACTGGTGTCGTGAGCACGGTATTGCTCCAAGTACCTTTTATAACTGGGTCAGCAGGTGCCGCAAGGCGGCAGCTGACCAGATCCCTGCTCCATCCTACGGGCACCAGGATTCTCCCCGCCCAAAGCAGGATGTAGTTGCTATCGACCTGGTTCCGGACACGATTCCGGAGCAGTCCGGAGCACCAGCTGCTCTGCAGACTGATATGGACCTTGACAATTCACATACGATCGAGATCACAATGCGGTCTCTGACCATCCGCATCAAAAACGAAGTGGATCCGGCACTCCTGACCAGAACATTCCATCTCCTGCAGGATCTCACATGCTAGGCGATATATCCGGGCTGGATAAGATCTACATTGTCTGCGGTCACACAGATATGCGCAAGTCAATAGACGGACTGTGCACAATCGTTGAGAAGCAGCTGAAGATGGATCCTGCATCCAGTTCTCTTTTCCTGTTCTGCGGGAGAAGAAGAGACCGCATCAAAGCGCTTTTCCATGAGCCGGATGGTTTTGTCCTGATCTACAAACGGCTTTCTGTCAAGGGCGGATACCAGTGGCCGCGGAAAGAATCCGAAGTACGGAACCTGACCTGGCGGGAGTTCGACTGGCTGATGTCAGGGATAGATATCGACCAGCCGAAGGCCTTGAGATTGGAGTAAAAAGCTCCATCGCATGCTCGCAAAAATGCCGGAAAGCCGCATAAAATAAAGGTTTTTCGCCTCTCTTCACTTCAGATGACAGACGATGTTTGGTATAATATAAGTATCAAATCTAAGGAGAGAGACCGTGGCATCCAGTGCTAAAGACATCCAGCTCCGTGAGCTGAAAGATACCGTTTCACAACTGAAAACGATGATGTCTGAGCAGACAGAGATGATCCGTTCCCTCCGTCTTATCGTCGAAGAGAAGACTGCCCGAGAACAATCCCTGCAGGAAGAAGTTGAATATCTTAAGAAAAAGCTCTTTGGGGCATCAAGCGAAAGGAAGACACTTGATATCCCCGGCCAGCTCAACCTTTTTGATGAAGCAGAGCAGGAACAGGATCTTTCCAGACTCGATGAGGAGGAAGAGACTGTTGTAAAAGAGCATGTCCGTAAGAAGAAATCAACCCATGCGGATACGTTCAAAGGCATCAAGGTCAATAAGATCGTTATCCCGCTCTCTGATGAAGAGAAGACCTGCCCCGAATGCGGTACACAGATGGAGCTGATCGGCACAGAGTATGTGCGCCGTGAGCTTATATTCATACCTGCTAAATGCGAGATCAACGAGTACTATACAGAGAGTTACGGATGCCCTGAGTGCAAACAGGGAACAAACGATACAGGGAAGCCGGTCATCGTAAAATCCCGTATTCCGGAAGCTCTTGTAGGAAAAGGACCAGCCTCCTCCTCTGCTGTTGCATGGACTATGTACCAGAAGTATGCGAACAGTATCCCGCTGTACCGCCAGGAAAAAGACTGGGCCCAGTACGGCGCCATGATCACGCGGACGACCCTGGCCAACTGGATCATCTACTGTTCGAAGAAGTATTTCCGGCCTGTGTATGAGTACTTCCATCGCGAACTCCTGAAACGGAGCTTTGCCATGGCGGACGAGACCCGGGTGCAGGTACTGAAAGAACCGGACAGAAGGCCGCAGACGCAGTCCTTCATGTGGGTGTTCCGCAGCGGAGAAGACGGTCTTCCGACGATCCTCCTGTATGGATACTCCCCGACCAGGAATGGAGATAACGCGGCAGAATTCCTTGATGGATTCCAGGGATACCTGGAAACTGACGGTTATCAGGGATACAACAAAGTCCCCGGGATCAAACGATGTTCCTGCTGGGCTCACATCCGCCGGTACTTCATAGATGCAGTACCGAAGGGAAAACAGTTTGACTACAGCCAGCCGGCGGTCCAGGGTGTCCAGTATTGCGACCAGCTCTTCCGGATAGAGGACAGGATCAACAAACAGTATCCCGGCGATCATGAAAAACGCAAACAGCTCCGTCTCGAGAAGGAAAAGCCTGTTCTTGAGGCGTTCTGGTCATGGCTTGACGGGCTGACTCCGGTACGAAATACAAGGATGGCTAAGGCCGTCACCTATGTGCAGAACCGCCGACAGACAGCAGAAACCTATCTGGAGGACGGAAGATGCAGCTTCACGAACAACTTGAGCGAGAATGCAATCCGTCCGTTTACAGTCGGTAGAAAGAACTGGCTGTTCAGTGACAGCGTACAAGGCGTAGAAGCCAGTGCCGTGGTCTACACGATGGTAGAAATGGCCCGCACTCATGGCCTCAACATATATGATTACCTAAAGTACATACTGGATCATCGGCCGGACCAGAGCTGGACTGATGAACAGCTCGCTGATCTGGCACCATGGAATGAAAAACTCCAGCATCTCAAAAATCGTATGTGAATTATAGTGAATTACTCCAACTCGCAAGATTTGGAGTAATTTTTTATAACTATCAACGCGTCATTATTTGGCGCTTAC
>DGRU01000229.1:11930-22081 GCA_002390025.1 Lachnospiraceae bacterium UBA4380 | reverse complement strand
AGAAGCCAGGGATGACCGCCCGGAAAAAGTATACCAGCCGCGTTTCTCGGGGCCTGCCCGGCCTCCTGCGCAGACTTGTCCTCTGTCTTCGCCATACTCTTTGCCAAGCCCTTTGTCCTTCCTTCCGGAGTGTCTGCTCCATGCTCCTCTAAAAAGCGCTCCAGCAGGTCCCAGTCAAAGCGTCTGCCTGTCCCGGTCCCGCTGTCGAGCAGGATCCATTCCGCGGGGCTGGCGGCGGCTGCCTCCAGGTCTTTCCTTTCCTGAATCCGGAAGGCCTTGATCAGGGGCAGGTCTGTCAGGGCGGACAGCCTTTGAATATAGGTTTCGTCCTCTTTTCCGTGGAGCTGGATCATGTCGATCCAGCCGCCCTCTGCCGCCTGCAGGATCTCTTGGAAGGGAGCATCGACAAAGACGCCGACGGTCCTGATCCGGGGAGACAGGATCTGACGAAGGATCTGTGCCTGCTCCGGAAAGATCGTTCTTCTGTAGCCGGGGGAGAGGATAAAGCCCGCCAGATCCGGCTCCAGGCGGTTTACCGCCACCACGTCTTTGGGCCGGCGCAGACCGCAGATCTTGACCATTGTCTTCCCTATGGTTTGTTCACACATGATTTCCAACCTCTTCTTTGCTCCTGAGTTCCCGGAGCAGTGTGCTTTTATCGGGGCTGCGCATCAGGGTCTCGCCGATGAGGACGGCATTGGTGCCGTTCCGGTAGAGGACGCCGACATCATCGGCATTGCGGATGCCGCTCTCCGACACATAGATACAGTCTGCTGGAACAAGGCTGCGCAGGCGGACAGAATTGTTGATGTCCACCTCAAAGGTGTGCAGGTCCCGGTTGTTGACGCCGATGATACGGGCGCCGACTGCCAGGGCGCGGTGGACCTCGCTCTCGTCATGGGCTTCCACCAGGGCGGAGAGCCCCAGAGAATGGGCGGTCTCCAGATATTGCGCAAGCTGCCCGTCATCCAGAATGGCACAGATCAAAAGGACTGCGGAAGCGCCCAGTAGCTTTGCCTCATAGATCATGTAGGGATCCACGGTAAAATCCTTGCGCAGACAGGGGATCGTGACTTCCGCCGCAATTTCCTGCAGGAAGCGGTCCGCGCCCAGAAACCATCTGGGCTCCGTGAGGACAGAAATGGCGGAGGCGCCGGCTGCCTGGTAGGATCGCGCGATCTCCAGATAGGGAAAATCCGGTGCAATCAGGCCCTTGGAGGGGGATGCTTTTTTGCACTCGCAGATAAAATGCATCCCCTCGCCGGACAGGGCTCTTTCAAAGGCGAATGCTGCATCCGCCGGCTGGTCCCTGTACAGGGCAGCTGCCTTTTCACGGATCTCCTCGAGAGAAACTGTCTTCTTTTTTTGCGCAACGCGCTCGACGGCGTGGGCCGCCAGCCTGTCCAGTATTGTCGCCATTTTTCTTCCTCTCTGAATCCGTTCCGGTTCCTCTCTGATTCCTTCCTGGTTTTGTTCTGATTTCGTTACGGTTCCTCTCTGATTCTGTTCTGCTTTCGTTCTGATTCCGTTCCGCTTCCGTCCTGTTTCCTTTCCGGTTCCTTTCTGATTCTGTTCCTCTTTCGTTCGGATTCCGTTACCGTCCTGTTTCCCGTCGTATTTCATTCTTTCCGGCCATGCTGCCCGCCGGGATATCAACACATGCTGCGCATGTGAAGGAAGCGTTTTTCGCGCAGGCGATCGCAGTAAAGAATCACAGGATGTTTCAGCTGTCACTCAGAAAAAATATCCGGATGTGTTCAGGCTCCCTGGTTGGACACTTTGATGACTGCATCAAGGGTCTGAAGAGCCCTGCTGCTGTCGATCATCTGCGCCGCGAGTTTAACACCTTCCGCAATGGAAGGGGCGGCATAGGAAGCATAGAGGGCGCAGCCTGCATTGAGCAGGACGGAGGTGCGGCGGGCGTCCCGGATCTGTCCGGAGAGGATACCCCGGGTGGTCTGCGCGTTTTCCTCGGGGGTTCCGCCCTGGAGCTCCTCCTTGCTGCAGCGGCTAAAGCCGAAGTCTTCGGGGCAGATGGTGATGGTCCGGTAAAAGCCTTCCTTGAGCTCGCAGACGGTCGTGGGTGCCGATACGGAGACCTCATCCATCTTGTCCTGGCCGTAGACCACGAGGGCGTGACGGACGCCCAGGGAGGCCAGAACCTTGGCAACCGGCTCCACCAGGTATTCATCGTAGACGCCGAGCAGGAAATACTCCGGTCTGGCGGGATTGGTGAGGGGGCCCAGGATATTGAAAACGGTCCTGAAACCCAGTTCCCGGCGGATGGCGCCGACGTATTTCATGGCTGAGTGATATTTCTGGGCAAACATGAAGCAAAAGCCTGCCTCGGCCAGGAGTTTCCTGCAGAGTTCGGGGTCCTGCTGGATGTTGACGCCTAGGGCCTCGAGGCAGTCCGCTGTCCCGCTCTGGGAAGAGGCGGCCCGGTTGCCGTGCTTGGCAACCTTGACGCCTGCCGCGGCGGCGACCATGGCAGAGGTCGTCGAGATATTAAAGGTATTGGCATTATCTCCGCCGGTGCCGACGATCTCCAGCACCTCCATGCCGGGATGCTCCACCGGCGTTGCGTGGCTGCGCATGGAGACGGCACAGCCGGAAATCTCATCGATGGTCTCCGCCTTAGTGCTCTTGGTCGAGAGTGCCGACAAAAAGGCCGCGTTCTGGGTCGGGGTCGTCTCTCCGTTCATGATCTCATTCATAACGGTCTCTGCTTCCTTGAAAGTCAGGTCCTGCTTTGTGACGATCTTGATGATAGCTTCTTTGATCATTGTCTGCTCCTCTCTGTCTCTATCCGGACAAATCAATTTTCTCTTCCGCCATGCCCCCGGAAAAATCCCCCGCCGTCCGACGAATCATACTCTCCCGCATGGCTTTTCACCTTTTTTCTGCCGGAAATCTTCAAATAAAACAAAATCCCCGGCAGGGTGAACCCAAACGGATCCACTCTGCCGGGGACGAAGCATTCAAAGTTTGTATGCCCGCGGTGCCACCCCGCTTCGTGTGCTCATAGAAAGGTCGGATCGATCCGGACTCTCCCGGGTCTGTGTTCGATTCTTTCCATAAAAAAATCCCCTGCAGTCCAGGGAATTCCTTTGCCAAAATCCTCCTATGCCGAAATCTCCCCCTTTTCCGGTTTTAACATCGGGGAACTCTCTTCAGGCGCAGGATCTGCGGACGAGCGCACGCTCTTTCTTAGGAATTCCAACAAATTCCCGGCAACTGACGTATGCCTTCACGTCATGTCATACTCGGCAGGCTCCTTCCGGCTGATCAATGCAGCAGTCCCGGTTCAGACCAACCACACCTGATACTTTCATAAAGGAGTGCCTTTCAACATGCCCTCCGCGGACCATTTTTCGTGTCAGCATACCATCCGGCTCTCACCTGCCCGGACTCTCTGTGGGTGCCCCTCACGTTTTACTTCCGCATCAACGGTTTGTTTGTTATTTAATTTAGTATATTAAAGCGTAAAATCAACGTTTTGTCAAGCGATTACTGCCTGTTTTTCGATTTGAGTCACGGGAGACGGTTCTGAAAAACTCATTGCACGCAATGAGTTTTCAGAACCGTCCCCCGTGACTCATTTTTCCTCAACAAACATTCCTGTCAGTTTCGGTACCTGAAAACGGGTTATAAATAAGTCGCATTTACACAAAAACGCATAGAAAATATGCCTTCCCTGGTGGGAAAGAGATTCATAGTTGCCCTGTCCTTTGGCCAGAATCACATCCGCAGTGTCGAGTACCCTGCGCGCCTCTTCGGGCAGCATCCTGTAGACCGTGCCCGGAATGGGGGCGCCGTTGGAGACGATCCTCGCCAGCCGGTCGATTCCGGCATAAACCGCGTCCTCCGGTGTGACGTCGTTGAGCACGACGTCTCCCCGGACCAGCACATACATGTCAAGCCGGGGGAAGCGCTTTGCCAGCTGTTCCAGAAAGAGCTTGTCCAGCACGATCTCCCCGCAGTTGTCCGCAATGAGCAGGAAGGTTTTCGCTTTGGCACATTCTTCCAGGAAGGAAAGATATGTCCGATGGTCTGCCTCTCCCATCTGAGGATCTTCAAAGAGCCCCAGGAAGGTCTCCGTACTTACATCCTGCATGGCGCCGAAATCGATATAATTGCCGATCCGCGCAAACAATATTGAGGCGGCAAGGGGATCCTCTGCCTCCTCAATTCTTCGGCGTACTGCGTCCTCCATTGAGAGCACGAGGTCGTTGAAGGTTTTTTTGATCGCGCGATACCGGCCGGCCTCCCCCTGGTCTCCGAACCTGCTTATAAAAGCCCGGTCAAACAGATATACCATGTAGGGAGAAGTGTCCTCAGGATCTCGGTTTTCCAGAAGTCCTCTGACCTCCGCCAGATATTCCTCATCCTGAACCAGTCTCTTTTGTTTATCGTACAGACAGACCGCACATTTCTCTGAAAGTCTCATTCCCGGTCCCTTTCAATCTGTCTCGAAGTAAAAAGTAAGTCAAATAAGCTCTCCGCCGAAAATATTTTTACAGGTTTTTGAGCGTCACGAGCTGGTACATGTGATATCCCAACTGGACCGGAGCGGGAAGGAGCATATCCGCAGCCGCCTCGGCAATGACCTTGCAGCGTAATTTTCTCTTGAGCTCCGGGCTGAGCTTTCTGCGGGACAGTTCTTCCCTTCCTATGCTCTCCTCAATCCCCTCTGCAAACATTTTAACATTGTGGAACTGCAGGTTCCGAAGCTTTCTGAGAATAGTTTCCCTGTCGCCCTTGTAGGAAAAGGCGATTCCTCCGGAAGCCGGATAAAGCCTGACACCGGAGACGCCCTTGAGATTGGACAGCGCATAGTCCAGCACCTCTGCCTCGGTTCCGGTGAACCGGCCTCCGCAAAGACGCAGCCGCATATAGGAGGATGTCTGATGTTGAATGACAAATTTCATGTGCCTTCTCCCTTCCGTACAGGTATCCGTTTTTCTTCCCGGTTCCGGAACGATTGCGAAGCCCGGCCCGGTTCGGGAACGATTGTACAGTCCGGCCGGATTCGGGAACGATTGCGCAACTCGCCCAGATTCGGGAACGATTGCGAAGCCCGGCCGGTTCCGGAATCAATGCATAATAACAGCTGTTCAGAAAGCAAAGTTCTGAGCAGCTGCTGCGAATCTTTATTTTGCGCCTTTGGCGTTTGCCCTTGCCTCGAAACGGGCGCGGTCAACAATGGCGCGCTGGTGGGTCCCCTCTCCGATCAGGCCGGCCTCATCATAGCAGGCCACCTTGAAGGTCATGACCTTGCCGTTGGGCGCCACTTCTGTGAGCTCAGTCTCGATACGGACTTCCATCCCCAGGGGTGTGGCGGCGACATGGGAGACGCTGATCGCTATGCCCACAGTGGTCCTGCCCTCTTCAAGTTCAGGCTGTACCGACATTGCAGCTGTATTTTCAATCCCGGTGATCATACACGGGGTGGCGAAAACATTTACAAGGCCGCTGCCGACTTTGGAAGCCAGCATATCCTCGTTGACGACAAACTTTCTCACCCCCTTGATTCCTGCAGTAACAGCCATTCTTTTTCCTCCTGTTTATTGATCTTTATGCAGCCGGACTCTTACAGAAAAGAGCCTGTTGATTACAGGATCATTCTATCAGATCACGTAGTACCAGGTGTCATCCGGTTTGGACTCTTCCATGTCTTCAGCGGATTCCGGTGTGCCGTGCAGTTCGAAGTCCTCATCGCCGTTGCGGATGATGAGCTCCTGGGTCTTGACGCTGATCCGGGTCCCGGGTTTGACCGAACTTGTGATGAAGACGTTGGACCCGATGACCGAGCCCTCTCCGATGGTGGTATCGCCGCCCAGAATAGAGGCACCGGCATAGATCGTGACATTGTCCTCGATGGTGGGATGACGCTTGGCGCCTTTCAGGCGCTGGCCGCCGCGGGTTGAAAGGGCACCGATGGTGACACCCTGATAGACCTTGACGTGTTTGCCTATGATCGAAGTCTCACCGACGACAATGCCGGTTCCGTGATCCATGAAAAAGTACTCGCCGATGGTCGCGCCGGGATGGATGTCGATACCGGTCTTGCTGTGGGCGTACTCCGTCATCATTCTGGGAATGAGCGGAACACCGAGCAGGAAGAGTTCGTGAGCCAGGCGGTTGATGGTGCTCGCCAGAAGTCCCGGATAGCAGAGGACGATCTCATCCTTGCTGAAAGCCGCCGGATCTCCCTCGTAGGAAGCCTGCATATCCGTGTTAACCAGGGCCCTGATATGAGGGATCCTGTCCAGAAAATCAATCGCCAGTTCTTCGGCCGACATGCGGAGCTCGAAATCCGTCTCTGCCGCGTACTCCTCCTTGAAACGGAGGGCGATGGCGATCTGCTTCTGCAGGTTGTAGATGACATCCTCGATCACCACCGCGATCCGGCTGTCATAATTGTAGCTCCTGAATTCCCTGGGCCTGTAATAGCCGGGAAACAGAATATTGAGCAGCTTGTTGACGATGTCGATGACCGCCGTGCTGTCGGGCTGGTTAAAGACATTCATATTATCTATATCACGGCCGTACTGATAATCCTCCAGGATCCGGTTGGTCACGCTCTGTATGCGGTTGCTGATATCTTTTCTCATGTATACCACCTTGTTCCGACAATAGTTCTGTGTATCACCGGCGGCGATTCGCCGCCTTTAACCAATATACCATATTCCTTTTAAACACGCTATAGGGAGAGTTGTGGGACATTCAGAACCGTCCCCAGTGTCCCACAACCGTCCCCAATGTCCCCAGTGTCCCACAAAGAAAAACCCCCGGAAACTGCTTTCCGGGGGTCTGTGTGTGTGATCTTTGAAAAATATGCGATTCTTTGTAAGATAATAGGATATAGGTACTGCAGTCTCTGCGATCAGCGCTTGGAGAACTGAGGAGCACGACGTGCCGCTTTGAGACCGTATTTCTTTCTCTCTTTCATACGAGGGTCACGGGTAAGGAAGCCGGCCTTCTTGAGAACGGGACGAAGGTCCGCGTCTGCTTCGATGAGGGCACGGGAGATGCCGTGACGGATTGCGCCTGCCTGGCCGGTTGTGCCGCCGCCCTTGACAGTGATCTTGTAGTCATACTGACCGGTTGTGCCGGTGAGAACGATAGGCTGGTTGACGATAACCTTGAGGGTCTCAAGTCCGAAATAGTCATCCAGGCTTCTGCCGTTGATGGTCATATTGCCGGTGCCGGGTGTAATGAAAACACGGGCAACAGAGGATTTCCTTCTGCCGGTTCCATAATATGTCGCTTCTTTAGCCATTGTAAATATCTCCTTTCAAGCTCTGGCCGTCCGATTCATCCGGATCTGTTTCGGCCATCTATTGTCGAATGCCGCCGGTCCTGTTCCTGCCGGCTGGCGTCAAAGTCGATCAGAACTTCAGCTCTTCGGGCTTCTGTGCTGCGTGCTTGTGCTCGGGACCTTCATAGACATGGAGCTTTCTGTACATGTCATCGCCGAGTCTTCCCTTGGGAAGCATGCCGCGGACTGCGTGCTCAACAACCTTGATGGGCTTTGTGCGGAGCATCTCACGAAGGGTTGTATACTTCGCGCTGCCGACATACTCGGAGTGACGGAAATAGATCTTCTGATCCAGCTTCTTGCCGGTAACTTTGATCTTCTCTGCATTTACAATGATAACATAGTCGCCTGTATCCATAAAAGGAGTGTAGTAAGGCTTATTCTTGCCGCGAAGAACAGTGGCAACTGTGCTTGCAAGGCGTCCGAGGGTCATGTCGGTCGCATCCACTACATACCATTTCTTCTCAATATCTGCTGCGCCTGGCACATAGGTTTTCATGTATTTTCCTCCATCGGTGCATCTGTGATCTGCTCCCGCCGCAGGTCCCGGTCCAGTCCGGTCTCCTGTCGGAAAAGCCGATCCAATTCTTCTAAATTAATCTCTACTGGTATCATTCAAGTATGTGCGTGTCGCAGTGGCAGGTAAATTTTTTCCAAAAACCGGGGAGTCAGGGCATGCAAAAATACATGCGTTTACCGCCGTCGCACCCGTCCATTATATTCGAATCAAAAATGAGTGTCAACGCCTGACTGCATTTTTTTCCGAACAGTTTTCAGCAGCCGGTTACTGTTCACGCCCTCTCGAGGGGCGTGACAGTAACTTGCGTTCGCCCATGCTAAATTCGCTCCGCGAATGGGGCGAACGCCGTTTAACTCGGGTTTTTGCGTTGGAAACCACGCAAAAACACCTCGAGTTCAGGTGGGTCTGTACAGTAACCAGCAGCCGGACTTCACAGACATCCTCACTTGACGGTGATGAAAAACTTGACCAGAACTCTTCTGGAGGCGTCTCTGTCCTCCGTGCCGTTTTCATCATAGACCAGATCCGTGCTGGCAAATCCCCTGGTCACTGCCTTCTCCCTGAGCAGGGCCTTCTGATTTTCATCGAGTCCGTTCTCAGTGCTCTCCAGGCAGTAATCCCGCACCGCGTCCGCGCGGTTCTGAGACAGTTCCATATTAAAGCCGAAAGATCCGACACTGTCTGTGTGGCCCTCAAAGTCCACATGGGCAATGGAATCCTTGAACTCATCGGAAAACAGGACCGGGACATAGGCCTTCATAAACTGATCGAGGTAGGCTTTTCCCTCATCGGAGAGCTCGTAGGAATTGACAGCAAAGAGGACTTTGGAGTCCATTGCGATCTCACCGGTTGTCTCGTCGATCTCTGCCTCGATACCGGCATCCTTAAAAGCTTTTCCGAGGCTGGTCAGGATATTCCCTCTGACTTCCAGCGCTGCTCCCATTTTCTCTTCGTCCATGTTCTGCAGCTCTTCTTCATCCACATTGCTGTCCAGGCCGGAATAGAGGAGCCTGGGGGATGTATAGGCAAAAGATTTGAGAACAGAGCCGTCGAAACAGAAGGTGAGGTCGCAGTTACCGTCGGCTTCCAGCAGTTTCTTACCTCTGGGATCTTCTCCCGAAACAAAATCAAAATCCGACAAGGTCAGCAGAAATTCCTTGTAGACCAGACGATCTTTTTCATATTTGTATACATCGTTTTCCAGCAGCTTGTCGAAGCAGTCGTCACCGCAGGCAACTCCGTCAGACTCGAAGGTAAATGTTCCCGTGGTATCCTCTGTATAAAAAGAACAGATGATGCAGTCCGAGAGCGATGCCTCATTCTCATAGGGGTTGATCGCCCGCACTTTTGCCTTGCCTCTCTTGAAAGAGATCTCGATCTCGTCGGTCACTTTCAGAGACGGGATCTTCTGATCCAGATCCGCAGTGCATTTGAGGCCTTCCTTTTCCAGGTTTTTCATCTTTTTGCCCCAGATCAAGAGGCTCTTATTATTGGCATACAGGCCTCTGAAATGAAGCGCCGGCATTTCGACGGAACCGAAGGTATAGGTATACTGCTTTCCGTCAATGGTCCATTCATCGTCTTTAAAAGTACCGTAGACCTGTCCCTTGTCAAGTCCGGGGGAAGTGAATACCCACTTGTCCCCGTCAGGGAGTACTGTTCCGATCATTTTTCCTTTTTTATTCTCGAAATCCCTGTAGGCTGTAAAAGTGCCGTCCTCGTAGATTTTATATCCGTCGCCGTCAGCTTCATTTTTAAAGCTGCCTGTCAGTTCATAATCGACAACGGCAACTTCTTCGCCCTCTTCCTCTGCTTCCTGAACAGCTTCCTTGGTATGATTGCTGATGACCGCGCTGACAGCAGCTGCCGGAGCAGTACTTTTTGCTGCTTCTCCGAATACGGAAATCCCCCCGGCTCCCGCAATGCAGACTGCCAGCAAAGCAGCAGCAACATAAATAGCTTTCTTTTTCATACTCTCCGAATAACCTCCGTTTAATTAGATCAGTCAAATACCATCCCGTTTCCGGGCTCTGTGATCTCATAGCGCACGAGCGTCAGGCCGCACGCAGGTGCCGTCGGGCCTGCCGACCGCCTGTCAAGTGATGCGAGGATTGCGGGCATCTGGGCAGGTGATTTGGCTCCGCGGCCGATCTCCATCAGGGTGCCGGCTATGATGCGGACCATATTGTAGAGAAATCCCCTGCCGCTGACGCGGATCACGATTTCCCTGGGCATGCCTGTGACAGGGTCGGCGGTCCCGCATGGAACCTCTTCCACCTCTGCGCGCACGATCTCGCGTACCGTAGT
>DGRU01000229.1:0-11808 GCA_002390025.1 Lachnospiraceae bacterium UBA4380 | reverse complement strand
GCCTCGCGCATAGCTTCCACATCAAATTTATATCTGGAAAAATAAGTATAGAGCCGCCGCATGGGATCAGGCATGGGCCCGTTATAGATGCGGTACTCATATGTCTTGACTGTACTGCAGTGCCGGGGATGAAAATCCTCCGGCATCTCGAGAGAGCTGCGGACACAGATCTGCTCGGGCAGACGTACATTGACGGCATGCGCAAATTTTTCGGGCGGAATGCGGCTCTCAGTGTCAAATACCGCGAGATTGCAGCGGGCATGAACCCCTGCATCAGTCCGGCTGGCGCCGATCACTTCCACCGGGACTTTGGTAAGCTCCGTCAGCGCCCGGTTCAGTTCGCCTTCAATTGTCGGCACTCCGCTCTTCTGGGCCTGAAAGCCGGCATAGTCTGTCCCGTCATATGCGACACAAAGAAGGATTCTTTTTTTCACAGGCAGGCCGCTCCTTGTAATGATTAAGTATTCTTGCCCGATACGCCATGCGCATCTTCAGCTCTTCCCGGTCATGCCGCCCCGGGAGCGGCAGCCGCAATGCGGACACAGGATTTTTTCGCCGTCCGCCGGCAAAAAAATATCCCGGGTAAAAGATCCTGTCACACCAGAAAAGGCAGGGGAGCGAGCCTGATCGCGATGCAGACGGCAAAATATGCCAGCAGGATGAAATAGGCGCCCTGGTCACGTCCCTGATACACCAGCGGTTTCATCTTGGTGCGCCCTGCGCCGCCGCGATAGCAGCGGGCCTCCATGGCCATGGCCAGATCGTTGGCGCGGCGGAAGGCGGAAATGAAGAGAGGCACCAGAAGGGGTACAAGGCTTTTGATCTTTTTGATTAGGTTTTTGCTCTCGAAATCCGCGCCGCGGGCAATCTGTGCCTTCATGATCTTGTCGGTCTCCTCCATGAGAATGGGAATAAAGCGAAGGGCGATAGACATCATCATGGCAATTTCATGCACAGGTACACGGACTCTTTTCAGGGGATTCAGCAGACTCTCGATGGCATCTGTCAGCTGGTTGGGGGTCGTTGTGAGCGTCATGAGCGAGGATCCGATGACCAGCAGAGAGAGACGGATTGCCATCTTGACGGCAAAGGAAAGTCCCTGCTTTGTGATCTTCAGAAACCCGATTCTGACCAGCTCCTCGCCCGGGGTCAGGAACAGATTGAAGGCCATTGTGATGAGCAGCAGGATCAGGATGGCGCGCATGCCGCGCACAATATATCCGACCGGCACATTTGACAGTCTGATCATGGTGATCAGAAACAGGGCGCAGACCAGATACCCGACAAAAGAATCCACCACAAAAAGGGAGATGATATAGGCAAGTGTCCCCACGATCTTGACACGGGGGTCAAGACGGTGCAGCAGCGAATCTGTCTGATAATATTGTCCTAATGTAATATCCTTGAACATAAAACGCTCTCCTGCAGCAGATCATACGTCTCACTTGAATTTGCGCATGATCTCAGCGGCTGCTTCCTCTACGGTCAGTGCATCTGTTTCCACATCCATCCCGCTCTCACGCAGTGTATTCATGATGTAAGTGATCTGCGGTGCCGACAGTCCCAGATCCTCCAGTTCCCGGTAATGCCTGAAGACATTTTTCGGCGTGTCGTCATAGATTTTTCTGCCGTGCCCCATCACAACGATCCGCTCCACATAGCGGGCGACATCGTCCATACTGTGAGACACGAGAATGATCGTCATGGAAAGATTTTTCTTCATTTCCGAGATCAGTCCCAGGATCTCATCGCGGCCCCGGGGATCCAGACCTGCGGTGGGTTCATCAAGGATCAGAATACGGGGATTCATGGCAAGTACGCCTGCGATCGCGGCGCGCCGCTTCTGGCCGCCGGACAGATCAAAAGGCGAGGTCTTGAAATATTTCTCCTTGATACCTACGTTCGCCAGGGCTTCCTTTGCTCTTTTTTTGCATTCCGCCTCGTCAAGCCCCAGATTTCTGGGCCCGTACATGACATCGGAGAGGACATCCACTTCAAAGAGCTGATGCTCCGGATACTGGAAAACCAGCCCTACATTTGCGCGGAGTGCTTTTTTGTCAAATCCGTCCGCGTGGATATCTTTCCCGTTGTACAGAACACGGCCGCTCGTGGGACGCAGAAGTCCGTTGAGAAGCTGCACAAGCGTGGATTTACCGGATCCGGTATGTCCGATCAGACCGATAAACTGATTGTCCGGTATTTCCAGGTCAACTTCCTGAAGAGCCGATGTCTGCATGGCAGTTCCCTGCTCATAAACATAGCTCACCTTTTCCAGACTGATTCCCATTTTGATCGATTTCCTTTCCGCTGTGTCAGTGTCAATATCATTGACGGTTGCCTTTTTTCAGCGTCTTCAGTGCATCTGAGAGCTCTTCCCGGGTCAGGATCCCCTCCGGGATCTCCAGACCTTTTCTGCGAAGCAGGTGTCCCAGCAGTGTGACCTGAGGAACATCCAGATGCAGTTCCTGCATCCGTTCAACCTGTGAAAAAACCTCCCGCGGGCTGCCCTGCATGGCGATTTTTCCGTTGTCCATGACAAAAACACGGTCAGCCTGGATCGCTTCCTCCATATAATGGGTGATCAGGATAATCGTGATATTCTCTTCCAGGTTCAGTTTTCTGGCGGCCCTGATGACATCTGCCCTGCCCGAGGGGTCGAGCATAGCCGTCGGTTCGTCCATGATAATGCATTTGGGGTGCATGGCGATGACACCGGCAATCGATACGCGCTGCTTCTGACCGCCGGACAGGCGGTTGGGAGACTTTTTGCGGTACTCATACATGCCCACCGTCTTGAGGCTCTCCTCGACGCGTTCCCAGATTTTCTCTGTCGGAACCCCCATGTTCTCCGGTCCAAAACCGACATCCTCCTCAACCACCTGGCCGATGATCTGATTGTCGGGGTTCTGGAATACCATACCGGCTGTCTGCCGGATGTCCCAGAGAAGAGACTGATCCCTGCTGTCCATTCCGTTCACCCAGACTGCGCCCTCTGTGGGAAACAGAAGCGCATTCAGGTGCTTGGCCAGTGTGGATTTTCCCGATCCGTTATGGCCCAGGATCGCAATGAACTGCCCGGGGCTGACATCGAGGGAAACATCGTCGATGGCACGTATGGTGCCGGACGGATTTCCTTCTTCATCGCGCTGTATATAATCATGGATCAATTTGCTGATTTTGATCATATTCTTCCTGTCTCTTCATGCAGTTATGCCGCATCTGATATATCCGCATTTGACAATGTCAAATCAGACACAGTCACTTTCGGCATAGTCAAATTGGATATCTCCACATTTGACATAGCAAAATTGGATATAACCACATTTGACATAGCAAAATTGGATAAAGTCAAATTGCAGACACCGTAACATTTCCAAAAAAGCCTCCGGGACAGGATCCCCCCGGAGGCTTTTAATAAACATATCATAGTGCAGGCAGAACTTTTCGTCAGTCTGAAATGCCTCTTCCTGCTTCTGAGATTAGACAAACTCAAGGACGACTTTCATCGCACCATCGCCGCGGCGCTGGCCGATCTTGATGATTCTGGTATAACCACCGTTTCTGCCGGCATACTTGGGGCCGTACTCGGTGAACATCTTGTCAACGAGGTCAACCCTCTTGGTGCCTTTCTTGCGGCCCTTTGCTTCCTGGGGAACTTCCACTACGGGATACAGGTAGCGAAGGATCTGTCTTCTTGCATGCAGGCGGCTGGGAGCATCCTTGGTAACCTGCTTCTCGACTTCGTCATAAACAGTTACTTTCTTGCCGTCAACGACTTCTTTGACGCGCTTGCCGTCTTTGTCCTTACGGGCAACTTTTGCCATGACAGTAACAGTCTCAAAATTGTCGCGCTCTTTGACAGCCATGGTGATCATGGGCTCAACGATCTTGCGGATTTCCTTGGCGCGAGCCTCGGTTGTGGTGATCTTTCCGTTGTAGATCAGAGCTGTGACCTGGTTGCGGAGCAGGGCCTTTCTGAGCTTGGTCTTCTTGCCTAATTTTCTGTACATTGCCATTGTTATATTCCTCCATTTGTTATGATGATGCCGGCGGCAGCGCACTTCGGTCTTATCTGCTGCCGGTTCCGGCAGTTACAGAGCCCGGCAGGGCCCAGCTATTCTGCCGGCCATCTCCTGCTGCACACCCCGTGGATTTACTGCAGCAGGACTGGCTGTATTGTATTTCGTGTATTATGCGGGATCTTCGCTCGAATTGAGTTTGAGTCCCAGTTCTTTGAGCTTCTCAAGAACCTCTTCGAGGGACTTGCGGCCAAGGTTCCTGACCTTCATCATCTCTTCGGGGGTCTTGTTGCAGAGCTCTTCGACCGTGTTGATTCCTGCACGCTTGAGGCAGTTGTAGGAACGGACGGAGAGTTCGAGCTCATCGATACTCATCTCCAGAGCCTTCTCCTTAGGATTTTCCTTCTCCTCGGAGATGACCTTGGCGGTTCTTGCCTTTTCAGACAGGTTGATGAACACGCTGAGGTGCTCACTGAGAACTTTTGCAGCAAGGCTGACAGCCTCGTCAGGTGCAATGGTTCCATCGGTTGTGACATCCAATGTAAGCTTATCAAAGTCTGTCTGCTGTCCGACACGTGTATTCTCCACCGTTACATTGACCCTGTCGACAGGAGTGTAAATGGAGTCGATCGGAATCACGCCGATTTTGGTATCGGGCGTTTTGTTGCGGTCGGAACTGACGTATCCTCTTCCCTTTGTGATCGTAAGTTCCATGAACAGGCGGGTATCCTTTCCGCTCAGGGTTGCGATCACGAGATCAGGATTCATGATCTCGATATCCGAATCGATCTGGATATCGGAAGCGCGCACAACACCCTCGCCCTCATAATCGATAAAGGCGGTCTTGGGTTCGTTGGACTCGCTGTCATTCTTGATTGCGAGACTCTTGATATTCATGATGATCTCGGTGACGTCTTCCTTGACACCGTGGATCGTGCTGAATTCATGCTGTACGCCATCAATTTTAACCTGACTCACCGCAGCGCCGGGAAGTGAAGAGAGCATGATCCGGCGGAGGGAATTTCCCAGCGTGATGCCATAACCTCTTTCCAGAGGCTCGACCACGAATCTGCCGTACTTCTTATCATCAGAGATCTGCACGACCTCGATGCTCGGTCTCTCAAAATCAAACACTCGTAAATCCTCCTTTGCGCTCTGCGCTCAGTCCTTATTACTTGGAGTACAACTCGACGATGAGCATTTCGTTCACGGGAACATCGATCTGCTCTCTCTTAGGCAGCTGGTTGACAGTACCCTTGAGGGCTTCCTTGTCAACGTCAACCCAATCGGGGGTCAGTCTGCCGGCGGTAATTTCGGAGATGTCCTTGAAACGCTGGATGTTCTTGGATTTCTCTCTGACTTCGATCACATCCCCTGCCTTTACAAGGTAGGAAGGAACGTTGACGGGCTTGCCGTTAACGGTGATGTGCTTGTGGCCGACAACCTGGCGTGCTTCACGACGGGTGCGGGCAAAGCCCATACGGAAAACGACATTGTCCAGACGGCTCTCGAGCATGGTCATGAGGTTCTCACCGGTCATGCCTTTCATCCTGTCGGCCTTGTCGTAGTAGTTACGGAAAGGCTTCTCAAGGACGCCGTAGATGAATTTAGCTTTCTGCTTCTCACGAAGCTGTAAGCCGTACTCACTGAGCTTACGGCTTCTGCGGATGAGCTGTCTCTTGGACTTCTTGTCATATCCAAGGAAAACGGGATCGAGATCGAGAGATCTGCATCTCTTCAGAACGGGGGTTCTATTTACTGCCATTGTCTTAAATCCTTTCTTTCCTGCAGCCGATTCACTTTGGTCTGTCTGCGCCGGGCAGACTCTTCCGGGGCTGCATGTTGTTTACAGCACGGAGAATACTGTGATATTCTCTGTGTCTTCATCCAAACGTGTAAAATACATGTGATCCAAAAATATGATCACACTCTCCTTCTCTTGGGAGGACGGCATCCGTTGTGGGGGACAGGAGTTACATCAGTGATGCTGATGATCTCAAGGCCGTTGGAATTCAGCGCACGGATTGCAGCCTCTCTGCCTGATCCGGGTCCCTTTACGAAAACGTCGACAGCCTTCAGCCCATGAATGAGTGCTGCCTTTGTAGCCGTCTCTGCAGCCATCTGTGCTGCATAGGGAGTAGATTTCCTTGAACCTTTAAAACCAAGACCGCCTGCACTTGCCCAGCTCAGAGCGTTGCCCTGTGTATCTGTCAGGGTAACGATTGTGTTATTAAAAGAGGACTGGATGTGCGCCTGTCCGCGTTCAACGTTTTTCTTGACACGTCTAACCTGCTTCCTTCTGGAGGATTGCTGTTTTGCCATAAAACTGACCTACTTTCTTTCCCAAAATTGATATCTCTCCGGCACATATAATAATAGAAGAGCCGGAATTAATGTACATTATTTCTTCTTGTTTGCGATGGTCTTCTTCGGGCCCTTCCTGGTCCTTGCATTGGTCTTGGTCTTCTGACCGCGGACAGGGAGACCTCTTCTGTGACGGATGCCTCTGTAGCAGCCGATCTCAGAGAGACGCTTGATGTTCATGGCGATTTCTCTGCGGAGATCACCTTCGACCATGTAATCCTCAGCGATGACTTCGCTGAGCTTCTTGACTTCTTCATCAGTCAGATCCCTGCATCTGGTATCGGGATTGACTCCTGCCTTCTCGACGATTGCTGTTGCAGAGGTACGGCCGATGCCATAGATGCTGGTCAGGCCGATCTCAACGCGCTTATCTCTGGGTAAATCTACACCTGCGATACGAGCCATTGTAACTCTCCTTCTACTTATTAAATTACTGATTGACTGGGGCACATCCGAGCATGTTCCGTTCATGCTGTCCTATGCCCAACCGGCTGATGCCGGTCTTTCCACTGCGATTTTCATCGGCATGGTATCAAAGAGTAATGGGCTGCCCCTGTCTGCAAAGACCGGGTTAATGGGGCGCCATCAAATCTATGATAAGGCACTGCAGATCTCTTCTATATAAGAACTGTTCCGCAAACGGAATCAGATCGAATACAGCTGCCCTGCAGAGCCAAAGAGCTCTTTACTCGCTCAACCCTGCCTCTGTTTGTGTTTCGGATTCTCGCAGATGATCCTGACAATGCCTTTGCGCTTGATGACTTTGCACTTGTCGCAAATAGGCTTCACGGAAGCTCTAACTTTCATCTCCTACTCCTTTCATGAGTGGTGCTGCGGCCTGCTTATCCGAAAAAAAACACACATCCGTCCGATGCGGGGCGTGACACACCTCCATCTTCCGTCTGTGAGACTCTTTTAAGGCCTTACAGGAAGTCACAGAACCTGTTGCCGAGTCTGTCCGAAATCACCCCGTCCTTTGAAATGCGTAGATACGGTTTAAGACAGGACAATTGAGCAGGGGTTACCCCCTACTCATTTACAGACCATGATAGAATATCACACTGCAATATCAATTGCAAGGATTATTTTAACGAAATTTAAGGGTGGACATGGGGACGGCTTGTAGACATGGGGTAGACATGGGGACGGTCCTATTGTTCCGAATGGAACAATAGGACCGTCCCCATGTCCAAGCCGTCCCCGTGTCTGCACACCTGCGGAACAATAGGACCGTCCCGTGTCCACAGCCCGGTGTATTATTTATCTCTCCAGATGATTCTGCCCTTGGTCAGGTCATATGTGGACATCTCCAGTGTGACCTTATCGCCGGGAAGAATACGGATGAAGTTCTGACGAAGCTTGCCGCTGATGTGTGCAAGGATGATCGCTCCGTTCTCGAGCTTTACCTTGAACATGGTGTTGGGAAGCTTTTCAGTTACAATGCCTTCAAGTTCGATGACGTCTGCTTTTGACATATAAGATTTAACCCTCCAAGATTGCGCTGATTGCCTGGAACACTTCTTTCATATCCTTTGTTCCGTCGACTGCGCGCAGGACGCCCTTTTCCTTATAGAAGTCGATCAGGGGCTGTGTCTGCTCGTGATAGACGGACAGTCTGTTCTGGACAGTCTCGGGCTTGTCATCCGGACGCTGGATGAGTTCAGCACCGCAGTTGTCACAGATACCTTCTTTTTTAGGAGGAATAAAGCTGATGTGGTAGGATGCGCCGCACTTGGGGCAGGAACGTCTTCCGCTCATGCGGGCAACAATATTGCTGTCCGGAACATCAACGTCGATCGCATAGTCGATCTGCTCGCCTGTCTTCGCCAGTGTGTCAGTCAGCACCTGTGCCTGAGGAATAGTGCGGGGGAATCCATCAAGGATATAGCCCTTTGCACAGTCATCCGCTTTCACTCTGTCAAGCAGAAGCTCAACAGTCAGTTCATCCGGAACCAGCTGGCCGGCGTCCATGAAAGCCTTTGCCTTTTTGCCGAGTTCTGTGCCGTTTTTGATATTGGCGCGGAAGATGTCTCCCGTGGAAATATGGGGCAGTCCGAACTTCTCGGCAATCATCTGTGCCTGTGTTCCCTTGCCCGCGCCGGGGGCTCCGAGCATAACGATCTTCATTGTATCCTCCTCCTTCGCAAAATTCCAAACTCGAACGATAATCGAGAAGTGACGTGTCTATGAAGCTATTCTATTTCTATGAACCGGCCGCAGCTGTCCGCCTGTAAACAGGATGCTGGCCATATACTTTTTATAGTTTAATACTTTCCTGATAATAACACAATATCCGAAGACGGCACAGGTGCGAAATGCATCCTGCCGCCTTCGGAAAATAAATGAATTAATCGTTGAGGAATCCTCTGTAGTTTCTCACCAGCATCATGGATTCGACCTGCTTGATGGTCTCAAGCACGACACTTACTACGATGATCAGGCTTGTTCCTCCAAAGGAGATCGAGGCATTGAAGATACCTCTGAAAATGAAGGGAAGAATGCCGACGATCGTAAGGCCGATTGCGCCGATGAAAATAATATAATTCAGGATCCTGTTCAGATATTCGCTTGTGGGCTTGCCGGGACGGATACCCGGGATAAAGCCGCCGTGCTTCTTGAGATTGTCCGCAACTTCGATCGGGTTGAAGGTGATCGAGGTATAGAAATATGCGAAGAAAACAAGAAGGACGATGTAAAGTACAAGGCCTAAGGTATAACGGAAATAAGCAGGATTGCACCAGTAAGAGGAGCTCAGATAGCGAAGAACCTCAGACCAGATGCCTGTTCCCTTGTATCCGGCCAGCGTCGAGATGATGCCGGGGAATTCCATCAGGGAGGAGGCAAAGATGATGGGCATGACGCCTGCGGTATTCACCTTGAGGGGAATCACAGAAGTCTGTCCTGCTGTAAAACGTCTGCCGTTGATCTTCTGTGCATAGGACACAGGAATCTTGCGCTCTGCGTCGTTGAGAAGGATGACCATGATGACCATCACGATGATCACTGCAATGATGATCACTGCCGCAAGAGCACCAAAGGCGATTGTCTTGCCGATTACAAACTGGTTGAACAGGGACACAATATCCTGAGGCATTCTGGAGACGATGTTGATGCACAGAACAATGGAAATACCGTTTCCGATTCCCTTGACTGTGATCTGCTCACCGATCCACATCAGGAAAGCACTGCCCGCCGTCAGGGTTGCGATTGCCAAAATGACATTGATCGCATTGAATTCCTCCAAAAGACCGGAACGACCGAAGCCGATTGCCATGGCAGAGGATTCCAGAAGCGCGAGCGCAACTGTGACATAACGAGTGATTGCCGTCATCATCTTCCGGCCTTCCTCGCCTTCACGATGCATTTCCTCAAGCTTGGGAATGGCAATGGTGAGAAGCTGGATGATAATGGAAGATGTAATGTAAGGTGTAATGTTCAGTGCCAGAATGGACATGTTCAGGAAGGAGCCGCCGGTGAAGGCATCCACGAAACTGAATGCATCGCCTGTCTGCTGCGCAAACCATTCCGCAAAGTAATTTCTGTCAACGCCGGGAACCGGGAGCTGGCAGCCAAAGCGGATGACGATCAGCATCAGGAATGTGAAGAAAAGCTTCATCCTGATTTCTTTTACTTTAAAAATATTATTGATCGAGTCAAACATTATCCATGACCTTTCCGAAATTGCTGACCCTCTACATGAACAATTCCTGAAAAAACATGATATCTATCACTGTCAGGAAATGCGGATAATAAAGGGCAAGCCATACCGGGCCTGAAAGCCCGATATGGCATGACTATTTCTTGGTTGATCAGCCAATTGTCTCGGCTGTGCCGCCGGCTGCCTCGATCTTTTCCTTAGCTGCAGCGCTGAATGCTGTAACCTTGACAGTAAGCTTCTTGCTCAGGTCTGCATTGCCGATGATCTTAACGCCGTCACCGATCTTGCTGACCGCCCTGCTCTCAAGCAGTGCCTGCTCATCAACAACTGCACCGTCCTCAAATCTCTCGAGGGACTTGATATCGACAGAGACGATATCCTTGGTGTTATAGCATGTGAAGCCTCTCTTGGGGAGTCTTCTGTACAGAGGCATCTGGCCGCCTTCGAAACCGGGTCTGGGAGCTCCGCTCCTTGCCTTCTGTCCCTTGTGGCCATAGCCTGCAGTCTTGCCGTTGCCCGAAGCGTGGCCGCGGCCTCTGCGGTAATTATCGTGCTTAGAGCCTTCAGCAGGCTTAAGATTATGTAAATCCATTTTTTACCTCCTACCTTATTAATCCAGCTCTTCGACTTTAACCATGTGGTTGATCAGTCTGATCTGTCCCCTGGTAGCAGCGTTGTCGGGAAGGATTACAAAGCTGTTCAGCTTCTTGAATCCCATAGACTTGACGATTGCGCGGTTCTTGGGAACAGCACCGATAGTAGACTTGATCAGAGTAATTTTCAGCTTTTTCGGCTCAGCTGCTGTTGCTTTATCTGTAGGCATTTTTACCTCCATGTCGAAGCGCTCTGCACTGAGACACGCAGGGAGAAAACCGTGATGACGGACTCTCCTGTGCGATCTCGCAGGATCTGCGGCGCTTCAGCGCAAATCCTGTGAATGAAAAATCATATCTGCCTGTTAATTTTTCATTCGTTCTCCTAACAGATCTGTATGTCTCGCCGATCAGCCCTTGAGCTCAGCGACGGTTTTGCCGCGCCTTGCTGCGACTTCTTCAGGAACCTTCAGCTGGCTGAGACCGTTAATGGTTGCCAGAACGACATTCTGCTTGTTGTTGGAACCAAGAGACTTGGTACGGATGTTCTTGATGCCTGCCAGCTCGCAGACTGTACGTGCAGGACCACCTGCGATGATACCGGTACCATCGGGAGACTTCTTGAGCAGAACAGAAGCACTGCCGTACTTACCGATGTAGTCATGAGAAATACTTGCAACTTCGTCAAGCGCAACGCTGACGAGGTTCTTTGTAGCATCTTCTCTGCCCTTGCGGATTGCTTCCGGAATTTCAGTTGCCTTGCCGAGGCCGCAGCCTACATGGCCGTTTCCGTCACCGACAACAACGAGGGCTGTGAAGCGCATGTTGCGGCCGCCCTTGACGACCTTGGTAACACGCTTGATGGCAACAACCTTATCGGTCAGTTCCATCTGGCTTGTATCGATCATTGTATGTTTCATCACACATTCTCCTCCTTAGAATTCCAGGCCAGCCTTGCGGGCAGCGTCTGCCAGTGCAGCAACCTTGCCCATATAGATGTAACCGCCGCGGTCGAAGACCACTTCCTTGATTCCCTTTTCGGCTGCTCTCTGTGCAATAACCTCGCCAACCTTCTCAGCGGCTGCGATGTCATCTGTATGCTCGACAGCATCCTGGATTTCCTTCTCGATCGTGCCTGCGGCCACCAGAGTGGTCTGGGCATCGTCGTCGATGA
>DGRU01000099.1 GCA_002390025.1 Lachnospiraceae bacterium UBA4380 | reverse complement strand
TCTTCAAAGACCATGGCTGCCAGGGTGGCAATCAGGATCACCAGGGAAAGGGTCTTTTTCCATTTGGGAACATTTGAGAAATCTCTCTGGTTATCGAAGACGGAATCACCGTCGTCTGACACATCGTGGTTGGGCAGGAGCCTGAAGCCGATGGTCGCGTAGAATAAAATGCCGACTGCCAGAATGGGGAGACCTACGATGGCATATTCGAAGAAGCCGAACTTCATGCCGAGGGGCTCCAGCGCCGACTGGGCGATCATGTTGCCGGGTGCGCCGATCAGGGAGAGGTTTCCACCCATGGCAGCTGCGAATACCAGGGGCATCAGCAGTCTGGAGCGCTTGAATCCGGATTTTGCCGCAATACCGATCACGACGGGGATCAGTACCGCTGCAGTTCCTGTATTGGAGAGAACGCCGCTCATCAGTCCGACGATCACCATGATCGCGACGATGAGACTCCGTTCTGTCTTCGCAAACTTTGTGACGATTCCGCCGATCTCATTTGCCATTCCTGTTTCAAAGAAGGCTCCGCCGACGATGAACATGGCAACAAACAAAATGACGTTGGAATCAATGAAACCCGCAAAAGCTGTCTTGACGTCAAGAACGCCGGTGACGCAGAGACCGACACAGACGATCATCGAGGTCAGCCCGAGCGGTATCTTTTCTGTGACAAACATCACAATGGCAAAAGCCAGGAAAATCAAGGTTATAGTGGCTGGACTCATGTTAATTCTCTCCCTCCTCTAAAAAGAACTTTAAAAGGCATCTGTAACGTCGAAGAATAATGATCCGGCCGGGATTCATCTGATCTGCTTTTATTGTAAGAGACGTTTAGCGGAAAGTAAATTTGCTGTTTTTTAGATTGCTATAGTTAAAATTTATAGCAGTCCCATGACAATTCATCTTCTTTCCGGCATATTCTTTGAGGCTTGAGTATTGAATCTGCCCAGACAACATATAAAAAACTGCAGCACGCCCTCCCCTTCTTCAGGCAGCGTACCGCAGTTCATGCTTATCTGAAAATTAGTGTTTTTTCAATACAAGTGCTTTTAATACAAGCGCTTTTCGATGCAGGTGCTTTTTAATGCAGGTGCTTCTTCAGTCATCCCATAGATGATAATTTTTAATAAATTGTATAAATTTCAGTGTGCGCTCAGGAATAAATACCCCTTTTTTCCAGATAATTCCAAACTTGCTGGTGATCTCCGGATGAATCGGGAGCTGTACAAAATCCCTGGGGTTCACCGCCAGCGAAGCATAGAGAAATGCGCCACAGTCACCGCCGCGCAGGAAATTCAGGATCGTATAGAGCTGACTGGTATAGGCCAGAACATCCGGCGTGATCCCCATGGAATCATAGCGGCTGCGCACTGTCTCGTTCTGCACGGAATCTGTGTTGAAGAGGATAACTTTCTCATCCCTGAGCATGTCGAAAGTAACTTCCTTCTCCTCCGCATACCGGTGATTTCTGCCGACACAGTAGACGTAGGAGTCCTCCATCAGAACATGTGCGTTGAACTGATCGATATTATAGAAGTCCATGTTGACCAGGGCCAGATCCAGACTCTCCTCCTGCACCAGTTTGCAGGCCTTGACGGAGCCGTATTCCAGAAGCTGTACAGGCAGGCCGGTTTTCTCCTGAAAGCGATCGGACAGGGCAGGAAAAAAGATCGTACTGATCATGGGCGGGATCCCGATGCGAATCGGAGTCTCCCGCTCTCCCAGGGAAGAAAATTCTGTCACCATGGCGCGGGTCTCCTTGAGCACAGCTTCCGCCCGCCTGTAAAAAGCCTCCCCTTCCTGGGTTATGGAAATCCGATTCTTTTCATGGTGAAAAAGGCGGAGTTTCAATTCCTTTTCCAGTTCCCGGATCGCAACCGAGATCGTCGGCTGCGTCACATACAGTTCCTCTGCGGCCCTCGTGATGCTGTGGTAGCGGCAGACCGCACAGAAATACTCCAGCTGAATCAGTTTCACGTTTATTCCTCCCTTTCCGAATATGGAGGAGACAGGAGACGGTTCTATGTCTCCGTCAGTCTGTGAAGGAGACACAGAACCGTCCCCTTCCCTTTTTCTCACTCTGTTTTACGGATCACTCTGCAGGGGTTTCCCACCGCCACACTGTGATCCGGGATATCCTTTGTCACGACGCTCCCGCCTCCGATTACGACATCATTACCGATGGTCACGCCGGGCATGACCTGCACGCCGGCACCGATCCAGACGTTGTCGCCAACGGTAATGGGATAGGCATATTCCAGTCCTTTATTGCGGCGCTCATAGTCGATCGGATGTCCCGCCGTGTGAAAGCCGCAGGAAGGGGCAATGAAGACATTGTCTCCGAAAGTGACTCCGCCCCCGTCCAGGATGACCAGTCCGTGGTTGGCATAGAAGTTCTCACCGACCTTGATATTCCAGCCGTAATCACACCAGAAATCCGGCTCTATGTAAACGGCCTTTCCGGTCTTTCCCAAGATTTCCTTGATCACTTTCTCCCGCGCCTCAAAGTCATTGATGGGGAGGTTGTTGTATTTCTGGCAGAGAACCTTGCATCTGGTTCTGTCCGCAATCAGGCTCTCATCATAGTTTGCATCATACAGCTCCCCGCGGAGCATTTTTTCCTTTTCTGTCATTTTCTCTTTATCTCCTTCGCTGAGGGTGAGTCGTTGGGGACGGTTTGGGACACTGGGGACGGTTCTGACTGTCCCAGTCACCCCCTGATCCAGGTCCCCCGGCCTGGCTATTAATAGGGGTTCCAGCAGCGGTCGCAAATTCCGTATGGGTGGTTCCAGGGCAGCATCCTGCCGCAGGATTTGCATCGCTTCTCCTTGAATCCCTGCCGTTCCAGAACTTTCATGATCCGCTCCGAGCATTCCCTCTTTCTGTCCATAATATAGTCCAGTGTGCTCTCCTGGGGCTGGAACTTGCGGGCCAGAGCAAAATAGAGATCCAGCACGTGGTGCTGCTGTTCCAGTACGTCGATGGAATCGGCAGAGGCAGGACTTTTCAATGTAATTGCAGCAACCCGGTCATAGATGCTGTAGGGCTCTCCTCTGACTTCCAGTTTGAAAATATCATACCAGATATTCAACAGTTCATTGTTGTCGTCTTCAAAAGGAACGGTCAGAAAGTCGTAGGCCAGGCGTTTGGGTGCCTGCAGGCTGTCTGTCATTTCCGCCAGGCGGAGGATCTGCTCTACGGACTCTTTCTGCCAGCCCTCTGCCGGTATGACCTGTTCCCATTTCCTGATCAGGTCTAGGATGGGGGCATCTACAGTCAGAAGGGTTTCGGGAAAGTCGATCACGGCCTGCTCGATGGGAGGAAGGGTCCTGTTGACGGCCTTCTTTACCTTCATATCACCGTTGGCACTGGCGCAGTAGCCGACATCATAGATGCCGTATCTTCCCGCCCTGCCGATGATCTGGGCAATCTCGCTGTAGTGGAGGGGACGCCTGTGGAAGCCGTCATATTTGACCGTCTCCATGAGGACTACGCGGCGGATGGGCAGGTTCATGCCCATGCCGATGGCGTCCGTGGCGACCACTACATCGGTCTTTTTTTCAGCAAACAGCTCCGCCTGTTTATGGCGGACGTCATAGGGAAGGGCACCGTAAATGATGCTGCACTTGATCTTTTTTCTGCGCAGCTGGGCGGCAACGGCGTGAACATTACGCCTGGAAAAAACGATCAGGGCGTCACCCGCTCTAACATCCTCCGGAAAGGAGACGGTTTTTTCCTCATAGACCAGGGGCGTCATTCTCCTGTGGCGCACGATTCTGTACTCGTCTCCGCAGTCCCTGATGATCTGAATCAGCCGCTCTTCCGCCTCCGGGGCGGCGCAGACATGGACCGTCTCCGCGCAGACGCCCATGATGGCCGCGGTCCAGGCGCCGCCGCGGGCTCTGTCCGCAATCATCTGCGCCTCATCGATGACAGCCACATCATAATAGGTCTTGAAGCTGAGCATCTCTATGGTGGAGGACTGGTGCCGGGCGCCCTCGATCAGATACTGCTCCTCTCCGGTCACCAGGGAACATGGGCATTCGGCCCGGTTCAGCCGCTCGTACTGCTCATAGGCCAAAAGGCGCAGCGGAGCCAGGTAGATTCCGGTCTCCGCTCCCATGAGTTCCTGAATGGCATCGTGGGTCTTACCGGAATTGGTCGGCCCTATATGCAGAACAAACTTCCTGTGCATCAATCTGGCCGCGGGATAGAGGTCGACGTAATTGTCGGGGATCTCTGTCAGCACCAGGTCGAAAAGCTGCCGGTCTCTTCTCTGGGCCTCCTCCTTCTCCCGCCTTTTCTGCTCTCTGCGCTCCCGGAAGGCGTCAGCCCCGTTTTTAGGCAGTTCTTTTCCCTTTCCGGAGGCTGCATTCAGAAGGAGCCTGAGAATCTTCCGGTTATTTCTGTTCCCCTTCTCTTTAAAAAAGGCACCCAGATAAAGGGCGGCAGGCTCTCCCATCCGCTCCACGCAGTCCAGGACCAGTGCCGGATCGGTCAGGAAGAGACCGGGCTTTTCCACGATGGCCTTTAAAAGCTTCTGCCTCTCCCCTGCGGAGAGCATGGGGATATCCTCCCGGACAGCCTTTAAAACCAGGTGGTATTCCTGTTCCGTGACAGGATTCTTTTTGGGAGCAGGAGTGCTCTGCAGACCTTCAAGCAGCTTTCCCCTGGCCGTCACATGGAGCACGTAGTAATCCTGATACTCTCCGTGTACACGGTACTCGCGCAGGATTCCGAACCGGGTCAGCATATCTATGATCTCAGCCAGTTCCGCCTTGGCGATCAGGTTGTACTTTCCTGCATATTCCCCGATCACATAGTCGTCCGAGATGTTGACTCCGCGCAGGAGGTTGACCAGCTGGGCTCTGGTCAGCCGATTGCCGTTCTCTTCAATCGTTGTTATGGCCGCCTGAGCTATATAGGTGCCGTAATAAGGGCAGGTTTTTAAGAGCTTTTTCTCTTCCTTCTCCCTCTGGTCAGCTCTCTTCCGGGCGTTCCTGTGAGCGGCCAGAACGATCCTCTTAAAGGCTTTTTCGATGGCAACTGTCTCTGTTTCAGAGCCGAGCGCAAAGGGAAATGTGATTTTAAAGGAGCCCGGCTTTCCCGCATAGGAAACGGCCGCGGGAATCTGTTTTTCCTCCAGATAAGCACGGATCTCTTCCAGCTTTCCGACTTCTTTCATGGCACTGGAAAAGTGTTTATACAGGGAGTTTGCTCTTGACAGGGAAAATGTGATCTCCCCCATAAGGGGGTCGCACACCGCTTTCAAATGGGGGGCATTCCATTCCGCTTCCAGTGTATTCGCGGTAAACGTTGTACGCATGCCGGAGAGTTTCTCTTTTCCGGCCAGAAAACGAAGTATCTCCATACTGCGGGCACCCAAAATCTCCCTGCCGCCCTCAGAATAAAGCGCCTCTAGCATATCCCCGGAAAAAGGGTGCTCCTGCCGCCAGGTCTGCAGCACTGTATTCGCCTCTTCCCGGATCTTTTGGGAAAATGCAGGATTCACCCGCGGGCTTACTCCATTTACGTTCCCATAGATCACTTTCCTCTTTCGTTTCCATTTTGCCGCACTGTCAATCCCGCTCAGGTCGATAGTGAGCGTGCCAAAGGAAACGTACTCTCCTGCCGGGAGGATCGTCACGATCAGACTCCTGCCGCTTTTGCTCTCACTGACCTGGATATCCCTGATCAAATCACGGTACTTCATCTTGTCCCTCTTACTTCTCAGGGACTGTTCCAGATCGGCCGCCGGGTTGGAAGCTATGGGGAGGTTCTCTGTTTTCTTTTCAGAGGTTTTGTTCTCTTTTGATGTTTTATTCTCTTTCGGGCTCTTATCGACGATCTTATTCGCTTTGTTCTTCTTTTTCTTCATAGTATGAAAAACGGGCGTCTCTACTGCTCAGGCACAGGTCTCCCGGTTCTACCACGGGTTTCCAGATTGCCCGCATGAACAGCTTGCGCGGTCTGCCTTTTATTTGTAAGCCTATATCTGTCTGTATCTGTTTTTCGTTCCGGATTACATTCCCACCTTCTCCAATGCCGTCTGAATGCCGGAAAAATCAACAGCGCAGGATCCGCCGCTGATGCCGACAGGGACGGTTTCCTCAAATGTGTGGATGGAATTCACGGTGCCGTCAGGATCTTTGCTGTAGTCGTAAACACTCACCTGCCTGTTCTCCGGATCCACAATCCAGTATTCCTGTACCCCGGCAGCATGATACTTATAGGCCTTCAGCAGCAGATCCCTGCTCCTGGTCGAGGGCGATAGAATTTCTATGACAAAAGGGGGTGCACCCTTGGTGTAGCCGTCCTGCCCGATCATCGTGTAATCGCAGATGACGTAAATGTCCGGCTGAAAGATGTTTTTATTGTCCCCTGTGAGCCAGACGTCAGAAGGCGCAACGAATACCATACAATCCCTGCCGCACTTGCTGATCTGGTTGAAAAGCTGATTTGAAAGGTTCATCAGGACAATCTGATGGTCTGCTTTTGGCGAAGCCATATCATAGAGCACGCCGTCGATCAGCTCCGTACGGACATCTCCGGGAAGGGATTCCCTGTCTTGTGCCGTATATTCCCCCTGCTGTTTCCAGGGCAGCAGGGGATAGCTGTTCCCGATTTTCCTGCCTGTATTGCACCTGTCCTTGTCTATACTACTATATTCATCTTCCGGGGTATGCGCCTCCCCATAAACAGGCTGCGGCTCACCGGCAAGAATACTTCTGTAAGGGGCAAAACCGGACGTTGGACTGTCATATGAGCCATAAGATACGCCGCTCTCGCCTTGTAAGGAAGACTTTGGAAATTCCGTTCCTGCAGACCCTTTCTCCCCGGATGCACCTGCTGCAGGAGAGGAGGTTGACTTCCCGGGATAACTCCGTTTTTCCGGATCTGGAAGCAGGACTTTCTCCAGCGCCAGAATCGTCTCATACCTGGGAGATTTCGTCGAACCGGACAGGACCTTCTGCACCGTGGGAAGGGGAAGACCTGCACGCCTTGCGATCTCCGCATATGTGATTCCCGTTTTCTTTTTTATATCCTGCATTTCCTGTATGGTCATTCCAGACTCCTTCGCACGCAAGAGTTTGATAGTTTCTCTTTTGTGATAGCATAATTTCTTTTTATAAATTTCTTATATGATATTTTTATATCATATATTATCATTTCTGTCAAGAATGATCCCTTGCGAGTTTAACAGAATGGTAACCTGAAATCATTACAGGGGCCGTATTATCAAAAATAGGCCAGACTTTAAAAAGCCTGACCCAATCTGTAATGCAACACATATTATTAGCCTCAGCGCACCTCCAGGAGTGCTTTCCTTCGTGGACATACCTACAAAGCAAGTGTGCCGCCTCCCCCGAAGCTGCCGCTTAAACAGGCATCGTTTTAATATTTCCTGCTGAGGACCATATAGGAAATCCAGTACACAAGCAGAATCAGGCACATGGACATATAGAGCACCCTCTGAATGGTCGTATAGCCAAGGATAAAGGCCGCAACAGATCCCGCTGCTTCGAGCAGAACCACGATGTAGCCGGCCCAGGACCAGCTCTTCATGCGGATGAAGCGGTTGCGCTCATCATTTTCCTCTGTTTTTATCCTCTCTCTGTAAACAGGGTCCTTTCTGTATCTCAGATTTCGTGCAAGCTGGAGAGCTCCCACTGCAATGAGCGCTCCTCCGAACCCCGAAAACATAGAAGAATCCAATACCTCCGCTGCAGAAAGCACCAGCAGCGCCAGGCCGGCCATGATCCAGAAAATACTCAGTATCAACCTCCTGTTCTCATTCATGATTTGTCCTCCTCAAAGATAAAAACTTCTTCGATCGTCATCTCAAAATACTGCGCGATTTTGTGCGCCAGCATAATGGAAGGATTGTAACGTCCGTTTTCCAGGGAACTGATCGTCTGCCTTGAGACTCCCATCAGCCTGGCCAGCTCCTCCTGGCGGATCCCCCGCGAATTCCGTATTTCCTCAATCCGGTTTTTCATCGCATCACCTTTCTCACGTAAAGATCATTCTGCCGGCTCTGTCGGAGAGTTCTATACGTAAAGCTTACTTTACATAATAACGATAGCACCGACTGCGGTCTATGTCAAGCTAGCTTTACATTCTTTTATAAAATCTTCATTGATCGGGAAAGTGAAGTGACATTCAGGCTCAATGTGCCGGAGGTCACCACTGCAAGCGAAGAAGCTTAGCGACCAGTGGTCATCTTGAGAAAAAGGTCACTCTTTACAGGAAATCGGGAAGCGACAAGGAGGCGCAAAATGTAAAAGATCACCACTGCAGGTAAAGAAGCTTAGCGACCAGAGCGCATTGCGAGAAAAAGATCACCCATGCCGGGACGGTAGGAGGAGACTCCGGTGTTAGAAAACATCCTTTAAGACCGGTGTATATGATATGATGATATGGTATAAGAACTCAATTCGGTAATAATGGAGATGATGATATGGGACATCTGACATCGAGAGATGCATATAGAAATCTGGAAGACAGAATCAACTGGTTCACGCAGGGCGCGCCGGCCTCTGAGACGCTGACAAAAATCCTGCAGGTGCTTTTTACAGAGAAAGAGGCAAAATGGGTCGCCAAGCTTCCCATCCGTCCCTTTTCCCTGAAAAAAGCGGCACAGCTCTGGGGGACATCGAAAGCCAAAGCGGAGAAGCTCCTGGACCGGCTGTGTGAAAAAGGGCTTCTGGTCGATTCCTATGACCGCGGCGTGCGCAAGTTTGTCCTGCCGCCGCCCATGATCGGCTTTTTTGAGTTTTCACTCATGCGGACCCGGGGAGATATCGATCAGAAATATCTGAGTGAGCTCTTTTATCAATATATCAATGTGGAGGAGGATTTCATCAAGGATCTCTTCCTGGGAATGGATACAAAACTGGGGCGGGTCTTCGTCAACGAGTCTGTTCTCATGACAGAGAAGACCAACCACATCCTGGACTACGAGCGGGCGACCCACATCATTGAAGAGGCTGATTTCATCGGCGTCGGCACCTGTTTCTGCCGCCACAAAAACTATCACCTGGGCATCCCCTGCAAGCTGAATGCCCCCATGGAAACATGCCTGACCTTCGGCAATGTCGCGCGCTCCCTGGCCGAGCACGGCGGCTACACACGGCCGATCGACAAGGCGGAGGCAAAGGAAATCCTCGAGATGTCCTACAGCTACAACCTGGTCCAGATGGGCGAAAATGTCCGCGAGCACCCCGCCTTCATGTGCAACTGCTGCGGCTGCTGCTGCGAGGCCCTGGAGGCCGTCCGCAGGTTCAGCCCCATGCAGCCCATCGCGACAACGAACTACATTCCTAAAATCAACTACAACGACTGCGTCTCCTGCGGAAAGTGCGAGAAAGTGTGCCCCATCCTGGCCATTTCCATGCAAGAAAAGGTTGTCAAAGGGGACGGTTCCTTTGACACCTTGCATGATAGTTGTCAGAAGAACCGTCCCCTTGACACCACTGACACCCAAAAAAGAAGACCGGTCATCGACGAGTCTATCTGCCTGGGCTGCGGTGTCTGCGCCAGAAACTGTCCCAAAAAGGCTATCACCCTGCAGCGACGCCCGATTGAAGTGATCACACCTGTCAACAGCACCCACCGCTTTGTCCTGCAGGCCATCGAGAAAGGAACTCTGCAGAACCTTGTCTTCGACAACCAGGCCTTCGCAAACCACCGGGCCATGGCGGCCGTCTTCGGCACCATCCTGAAACTCCCGCCCCTCAAACAGGCCCTGGCCAGCAAACAGTTCAAGTCCGTCTACCTGGACCATCTCCTGTCCGCACAGAAAAAAAGCAAATAAGGTTGTCAAGGGGACGGTTCTTCTGACACTTTGCGTGCAAAGTGTCAGAAGAACCGTCCCCTTTGACAACCCAACCCCCTTTGACAACCTTTGACACCCCCAGTCAGGATCGAGTATCCCTGTACCCCGGTTCATACCGCATCTTCTGCTGGTATTCCGGCCATCCCATGGTCCGGCCGCAGCCTTTGCCGTCGCGGGAGTAGTTGGTGCATCCAAGAAAGGCCTCGCCGGTTTTTCTTGTTATGTGGACAATCAGGTATCCGTCCGTACAGCGGTCGCACTTGAGAATGGACATGCAGCCTCCCCGCAGGTTATTGGTCATAAAGCCGCATATTTCGACGTCGTTGGTGCACATGTAGAGGCGAAGTCCGTAGGCGGCTTTATAGCGGAGCTGGAGAGGGTATCCGCAGAGAGGACATTTCTTACGGTCCGCAGGAAAGTCGGCCGCAGTCTGCTTGAGGAAGCACTCCTTTCGCTCCTGTTCTTCCTCTGCAAAAGCATCCAGGCGGATATTTTTATAATCCCGCAATAACTCCAGCAGAAACTCGGATGGCTCCTGCAGAGGGGCGATGAAATAGACGCGGTTTTTGGTCCGGGTCATGGCTACATAAAAGAGGCGGCGCTCCTCTGCATAGGTATAGGACCGGTCCTCCCGAAGGACCAGGGAGAGAACCGGATCGTCCTCGATTTTGGAGGGAAAACCATAGGTCCCGCCCTGTCCGTTGATGACAATGACCTCGTCATAACCCAGTCCCTTGGAGGCGTGCGCTGTCATAAATGTGATCTGCAGACAGGGATATTTTTTGGATACGATGCGGCGTCCCTTTCCCTTGCCCCGATAGGTGAAGAGGTCGGTCTGCTCCAGTTTATAGCCGTCAAAATTGTAGCGGCCCAGGATTAGCACGCGGACAGGTCCTGCGTCCGGCTGCCCGGCTTTTCCCCGTGCCTCAACAATGTGATCCAGGGCGGCCTCTATAGCCCTGCCCATGTTGTATCTGGCGCCGGAATGACTGTCCATGCCATACCGCTTATAGGAGGCGTCGTAGGAGTAGATGATGACCGGATCCTGGATCCTTTTCTCTGAATGCAGGGTCTTGGTGATCTGGGAGGGATTTTTCTGGACAAAACTGCCGGCGATGTCGATCAGTTCCTGGGCGTTGCGGTAGGTGTTTTCGATCCGCAGCATGGCGGCAGGCCCCATTTTCTCCTGAAATTTTGTAAAAAGAGTGATGTCGGAGCCGCTGAAGGCATAGATGGACTGCCAGTCATCGCCCACGGCGATCACCTTTGCATCGCAGACTTCGCGCAGGGCCTTGGTCAGATCAAAGCGCTGACGCGAAATATCCTGATATTCGTCCACAATGATGTATTTGAAGTCCAGCCGCTTCTTCATCTCGGCGCACTCGCGCAGGGCGCGGGCGGAGTCGTTGATCATGTCCTCAAAGTCCACCGCCTGCATTTCCTGCAGGACCTTCTGATACTCGAGATAGCAGGCCTGACAGATATCCAGGAACAGCTTTGTGCGCACATTCTGCGTGGATTCCTTCATGACCGCAAACTGCATCTCCGTATAGCCATCGGTCTTGAAATTGGTGATAAAGCGGCAGATCAGCATGACAAGCCTGCGGATATAGCGGTTTCCCTCATTCTGCAGAATCTTCCTGAGGATCTCCTCCTCGGAACGGGGATGAAGTTCTACGCCATGCGTGCGCAGTTCCTCCTCCAGATGCTCCGTCAGAGACCGGCCGTCCCCGTAGCCGGAGAAGGTATAGATCAGTTCCGTCCCGTGCCGGCGGTGGAGCAGGACTTTCTCATTGACGGCGTCCTTATAGGCCCGGAGTCTTTTTTCATCATAGCGGCTGTTCTTTCCGTCCCGCGTGATCCCGAAGTGCTCGATGTAGATTTCCCTGTCTCCCTGCCGGATCAGGAAATCCGGCGTATAGGGTTTTCGCGCCAGTTCGATGTGATATCGGTAGACCGGTTCATAAACATAGTCGATCCCGTTGCGGTAGAGGAAATTGGCAATCTCCACCTCCTGGGCGGAACGCAGTATTTCATTGCGGATGGTGATCTTCTTTTTCCGCTGGGCATCCATGATCTCTGCGCAGTATTCGTCCAGTTCACTGCGCATGGTGGTGTAGCGCATCTGCGCGATTCCGCGGAAAAAAGCCTCCAGGTTCTTCTCATCCAGAGGGGCGTCAAAATAAGAGGCAAAAAAGAGGATCAGGCTGTGTACCATCCGCGGATCCTGCAGGACTTTGCCGCGCAGATAGTCCCGCACGACAAAAAACTTTTTGTCGGCGTCCACGATATTGACCCGCTCCGGATTCTGCATATGCAGCACGGCATTGCCCGCCGAGTGAAAGGTACAGATGGGACAGGGGATTCCCAGATCTTTCTGTATGCGCGCCCGCAGCTCCTCCACGGCCTTGTTGGTAAAGGAAATGACCAGAATCTCTTCCGGTTTTACGCCCCTGCGGTCCACCAAATATTTGACCTTGGCCGCAACAGAGGTCGTCTTGCCCGCACCCGCGCCTGCGATGACCAGACAGTTGTCCTCATCCGTCAGGACCATCCGCCTCTGCGCCTGGTCCAGTCTTATCTGCGGATCCACTGCGTCGAGCACATGATCGAGGTAGTCACGCTCCTCCTCCAGGGCGCGCTCGATATACCGGGCATTGTGGACGCGCACCCAGGCCGGCTGGCCGGATTTCTCTCCCGCAGCAGAGTCTCCACTCTGCTGATTCAGTCCCTCTGCGGCAGTCAAGTCCGCATTTTTTTGTCCTGTAAAGCCGCATAAATTCAGAACCTCTTCCACGCGCCGGGCGGAATGAAGTCCGTTCTTTCGGCAGTACAGCTCCAGCATCTGCTTCTCCCTCAGGACCTGCAGATCCTGTAGTTCCTTTTTTCCTGTCTGAAGCAGTCCTTGCCAGGTTCCTGCCGAAATGTATCCGTCCTCCTGCTCCAGCTTTTCCAGCCTCTTCTTCAGCCGGAAGACCTCCTGGAGGTCCTCCGGAAGTTCCGAGAGGCTGCGGCGTGGAAACCGGGAGCGTCTGTGTTTTTCCGCTCGTTCTTTTGGATACTTCTCTACAGGTCTTTTTGACGCGGGGGTTGTTTTTACTGTACGCAGAAGAGAGAGCACAGATTCCACTGCGCTCCCGAATAAATAGTCCTTATTCCTTTTCTTCTGTTCTAAATTGCCCATAAGCAGGATTGCCTGATTGTCAGGGGTACGGGTTGGTGACAGGTTGGGTTGGAGACAGGGGACGGTTC